>JBLHKW010000098.1:0-20156 GCA_047618565.1 Planctomycetota bacterium | reverse complement strand
TGTCGCAATGTGAAGGGATCGTCCTGGATCGCGATGAAGAGTCCCTGCTCGCCGCCCGCGACGATATCGAGGGAGCGGTCCCCGTCGAGGTCGTGCAGGAAGAGCTGGTGCACGTTCGCGAGCTCGGCCAGGAGCGTTGCCTGCCGGGTCCACAGGGGGACTTCGGGCAACGCAGGAGCGAGGTTCTGGCGGGCGCCCGGCGGCGGGACATCGCCGAAATTGCCGCGGTCAAGCTGGGCCGTGGTGACGGCCTTGTAGCCGCGTTCCTCGAGCTGCTGCCAGATGGCGCGCAGGCGGCGGGCCTCGTCCGGATCCTCGTGCACGGCGATGCGCGAGAGCCGGTACGCGGCGCTCACGTACCAGGCGCCGCCGTGCTCGATACCGCCTTCGATGATGGCCTGGTACAGCTGCTTGGCCTCCTCGTCCTGATCCAGGTCGTCGAGCACGTTCGCCAGGCAGAGGCGCGCGGGCAGATCCTCGGGTGCGACCTTCAAGACCGCGCGGAACTCGGTCAGAGCGCTCTCGAACTCACCCGTGCCGACCGCGATGCGACCGCGGATGTAGTGCAGCGCCGGATCGTTCGGGGCGCTCCGCTCGAGGCGCTCCAGGACAGCCAGTGCCGCCGCGTGCTGCCCGTCCATGAACTCCACCGCCGCGGCGCGCGCGAGATCCTCGGCGCGCGGCTTCGGAATGTCGACCAGTGTCGCCAGATCGTTGCGCGCATCCGAGTAGGCGGCTTCCGCAAAGTGCGCCGCAGCTCTCTCGCGCGCCAGGGTCTCTTCGGTCGTCGGCGGCTTCCCGCCGTCGGCGCCCCCGGACTGGCTGACCCACCACACCCCGAGACCCGCGACGAGCAACACGAACAGCAACAGCGTGAACTTCGACATGCCCACAGGGTACGAGTCCCCGCTCCGGACCTCCAGGGCCGGCGTCGGCCCGTTCGGCGTGCGTCCTTGACGGTTCGCCGGGGCGCTGCGGCCTGCTAGCCCGAATAATTCATGAAGACGCGGCCCAAACGCGACGACCGGCCGGCTTCGCCGTCGTTTTGGCTCGCGCTTCATGAATTATCCGGGCTAGGCTTCTGGCGCCATGGCTCTTCCCGATGCTCGCACCGCCGTCAGCGGCAACTGGCTCATCGCAGCCTGGGCTCTCGCCATCGGTACCTTCATCCTGGTCGTCGCCGCCGGGCGCCCCGCACCCGCTCTCGCGCCGGACGCACCGGTGGGGGTCTTCTCCGGGGCACGTGCGCTGGCCACCCTCGAACGTCTGTTGCCTGCGGGCGCGCACCCGGTCGGCAGCGCAGCCAATCGAGTGTTGCGCGAGGACATCGTGGCGGAGTTCGAACAGCTCGGGCTCACGACCCAGGTCCAGGCCCGGATGGCGTGCAATGGCCAGGGTGTTTGTGGACAGGTCGAGAACGTGCTCGCGCGCTATCCAGGGTTCGATGAGGAAAGCGACGGCGTCACGAAGCCGGGCATCCTGCTGGTCGCGCACTACGATTCGGTCCCGGCCGGACCGGGAGCGGGGGACGACCTGTCCGGTGTGGCGTGCTTGCTCGAGATCGCACGCGCCCTGGGTGCCCAGGAAGAGCCTGGCCGCGAGAGGGTGTCCTTCCTGATCACGGATGGGGAGGAGATCGGTCTGCTGGGGGCGCACGCCTTCGTCGACCACAACCCGTGGATGGAGCGCATCGACGCGGTGATCAACCTGGAAGCGCGTGGCAGCTCCGGTCCGAGCCTGCTGTTCGAGACCGGAGCAGGCAATGCGTGGTTGATGGAGCTCTACGCCGCCAGCGCGCCCCGGCCCGCGGCCACCTCCTACTCGGTCGAGGTCTACCGGCGCATGCCCAACGACACCGATTTCTCTCCGTTCCGGGATGAGGGCCTGGCCGGAGTGAACTTCGCGTTCATCGAGGAATCTCACAACTACCACACCGCGAACGATGCGCTCGATCGGCTCGACCCGCGCAGCCTCCAGCACCACGGGGACAACGTGCTGCCCCTGGTGCGAGCGTACTGCCGCACGCAGCAGCCGCGCGCGCGCGGGGACCTGGTCTACTTCGATCTCTTCGGGCGCGGCATGGTGCGCTGGCACGCACGCTGGAATCGGGTCTTCCTGGTGTTCGAGGCCCTTCTGCTCACGGTCTGCATCGCTCGCGCCCGTCGTGCCGCGGGCGTGCGCTGGCGGCGCGTCCTGTGGGCGGCCGTCGCTGCCCTCGGTGTCTGGGCCGCCGCCGCACTCGCCGGAACTGCGACCGGCCTGCTGCTCGGGTTGCGCCCCGGTCCCGTGGGAGCGCTGCACCCGATCCAGGTCTGGATCGCCTACCTGTGCACGACCCTGCTGGTCCTGACCCTCGCGGCGCGCTTCGGCCGCTCGAGCCTCGAGTCCTTCCTCGGTCTCTGCGTGCTCTGGCTCGCTGCTGCGGTGCTCAGCGCTTGGGCCGCGCCCGGCGCGGCGCACCTCTTCATCGTGCCCCTCGCTGGCGCGCTGCTGGGCCTGTCCATCCCTCGCATTCAGCGCGGGCTCGAGCGCACATCGGGCATGGTGCTGGCGTTGCTGGTCCTGTGCGTCACCATGTCGCTCTGGTCGCCCCTGCTTCACGGGCTGGCGCTGGCGTTCGGGTTGGGAGCCGCCGGCATGCTCGTGCTGGTCATGACTGCGAGCGCTCCCTGGCTGGTACCGATCGCGCAGGCCGTCAGCCCGCAGGCCCGCAGGCGAGCAGTGCTCGTCGCAGGCCTGGGCCTGGCCGCGGCGTCGAGCAGCGCGCTGGTCCAGGAGCGCGTGAGTGTGGAGGTGCCCACTCACGTCAGCTTCCACCACGTCGTCGACGCCGATAAGGGCACGGCCAGTATCCTCACGGACGCCGAGCGGAGGGACCTGCCGCCAGCCCTTGGCGAAGGGTTTTCGGTCGAGCCCACGAGCGTCTGGTCGGGCATGCTGACGGGGCCCGCCGTCTCGGCGGAAGTCCTGGCCATCGCCCCGCCCGAGCTCGAGCCGTTCGATGTCGAGGACGGCGATGAATCGCGCACAGTGCGCCTCATCCTGCGTTCACCTGGCGGCGCCGACCGCACCTGGCTGCGTTTCGCTCCGGGAGTGCTGGCCGAGGCGCGTATCGTCGTCGAGGATGGCGAGCAGATCGAGGCAGCGACGCCCGACGACGTGTTGTTGCTCGTCGCGCTGCCGTCCGAGGGCCTCGAGTTGATCCTGGTGCTCCGCGACGGGAGTCCGGCCACGGTCACCGTCGTCGACCAGTACCTGCGTCCCTCGCCCGAGGTCCAGCGCTTGCGTGACGCCTGCGGCCCGAGCTACCTCCAGCGGCGGTCCGGGGACACGATCCTGATCGGCACGCGGCTCGCCCTTTGAGATCGGTGCATCGTGGATCGCCAGCGCTCCGACAGCCTGCTGGCCCGGATAATTCATGAAGCGCGAGCCAAAACGCGTCGATTCGGCTTCTGGTGGCACTTCTCGCGCGTTGGCCCCGGAGGCGACCCTTACGGGTCGTCGAGGATGCCAACGCGCGAGAAGTGCCGCCAGAAGCCGAAAGGACGGCGAAGCCGGCCGGTCGTCGCGTTTGGGCCGCGTCTCCATGAATTATTCGGGCTAGAATCCAGTGCCCATCGGCGAGGCCGGCCTCAATCTGAATCCATGAGCGACGAGCGCACCCAGCCGGCAGTCACCCGCAAGGAGGCGTCCATCCTGGTCGTGATCCTGTGCGTGACCGCGCTCCTGAGGGCCTTCTACGTGGCGGAGTTCGCGGCCGCGCCTGACTTCGAACACCCGTTCATCGACGCGGGCTTCCACGACAACTGGGCGCGTTCGATGGCGTTCGAGGACTGGGTGCGACCGGCGCACCTGCCCGACCCCGAGCTCGAGACGACGCCCTACCTGCGGCCGCCCGGCTATCCGGTCTTTCTGGCGCTGATCTACCGCGTCTTCGGGCCCGGCTACGTCGCGCCGCGCATCGTGCAGGCCGGACTGGGCCTGATCGCTGTCTTCCTCATCTACCGCCTGGGCCGGCGCCTGGCCGACCCGGCCGTGGGGCTGACCGCCGCGGCGCTCTTCGGGAGCGCATGGGTGCCGATCTACTTCGAGGCCGAGTTCCACGCGACGGCCCTGTTGACCGTGCTCTTGCTGGGGCTCTGGCAGCTGCTCGCGGCCTGGAGCGAACGCCCGGGTGTGGGGCGTGCTCTGCTCGCCGGCGCGGTCCTCGGGCTGGCAGCGCTCGTGCGCCCGAACGCACTCGCGCTCCTGCCCCTGGTCCTCGTATGGGGGACGTGGGTCCATCGACGGGCGCTCTCCGGCTCGCCGTGGACTTCGGCCGGCGCGTTTCTGCTCGCATGCCTGCTGGCCATCGCGCCCGCGACCCTGCGCAACTGGCGCGCATCCGGCGAGTTCGTGCCGATCACGACCGGCCTGGGCGTGAACCTGTTCCTCGGAAACCACGCGCGTGCGACCGGGCAGATCGGGGGGGAGTTGCCGGGCATCGGTCGTTTCGATACCTGTTACGACTACCCGGCGGTGGTCGCGTCGGTGCAGCGTCGCGTCGGGCGTGAGCTGACCCAGCGCCAGGTCTCGAGCTGGTTTGTCGAGCAGGCCCTGGCCGCCATCACTGGCGATCCGTCGCGCGCTCTGAGCCTGACCGCTCGCAAGCTGCGCATGACCCTGGCCCCGGCGGAGATCTCCCATAACAAGGTGCTCGTTCTGGAACGCGAGCACTCGGCCGTGCTCTCGCGCCTGCCCGGTCCGTTTTCGGTCTACCTGGCCGGTGCCCTCGTCGGGTTTGCGGCCTGGTGGTCCGATCGGCGGCGTGTCGCGCGCATCGCGCGCGCTGCCACCACGGCGCGCGCCGAGGGCGGTCGCGCGCAGGCCGCGCGCACGGAGACGGGGCTCTTGCTCGCTTCCTCCGGCGTCGTCCTGCTCGTGTCTCTGCTCCCGTTCTTCGCGGCGGCGCGCTACCGGGTCCCGTTGCTGCCGCTGGCGGTCCTCTTCGCGGCCTACGGCTTGCTGTCGGTCGTGCGCTGGGCGCGGCGTGGAAAATGGGGCCCGGTGTTCCTGAGCCTGGTGGCCTTCGCGCTGCCCACAGTGGGGCTACTCGGCGGGGTGAGTGAGGGGGCCCCGGACCGCGCCAAGTGGCATTGCGATCGTGGCCGCAGCCTGCGGCGCGCGGGCGACTTCGAGGGCGCACAGCGGGAGTATCAGCTCGCGCTCGCCGTGCGGCCGCCGCGTGCGACCGTGTTCTACGAGTACGGCCTGCTGTGCGCGCAGCAGGGTCAGGAGCCGTCAGCCATCGACGCCTACCGGCGCGCGATCGAACTCGATCCGACGCACCTGCTCGCCACCTATAACCTGGGCACGCTGCTGGCCCGCGGCGGTGTGAACGATGAGGCCCTGGCGTTCCTGGAGCAGGCCCTGGGCATCGAACCCCGTTACAGTCCGGCGCACCTGAACGTCGCCGTGCTGCATTTCAACGCGGGCGCCGGGCAGCGCGCGCGTGCGGCTTGCCTGCGGATGCTCGAGTTCGATCCCGGCAACGTCGAGGCGCGTCGTCTGCTGGCCCGTAGCCACGAACGCCTGGGCGAGTACGCCCTGGCCGTCGGCGTGTACGAGTCGTTGCTCTCCGAGGATCCGCGTTCCCCCTCGACGCGCCAGAAGCTGGCCTGGATTCTGTCGACCTCGTCCAGCGCGAGTGTGCGCGATGGCCGCCGCGCGCTGGCCCTGGTGGAGCCGCTGGGCGGCCCGCAGGCCGGGGCCGAGGTCCTGGGCACCCTGGCGGCGGCGCTGGCAGAGACCGGCGATTTCGCGCGCGCGCTCGAGGTCGCCCGGCGCGCGCTCGCGCTGGCCCGGGAGCAGGGCCAGGGACGGCGCGTGGCGGTGCTGCGTGCCGTGCTCGAGGCCTGCGAGGCCGGTCGGCCCGTACGTCCGGGGCCCTGATGCGCCTGCGGGCCAGACTCCCCTCCATGGAGTGCTCACATGGGCCGCTCACGGCACGATTTTTGGCGTCGACTGCGCCACCCGCCTGCTAACCTCGCGGCGCGCGTCACGTATGCACGAGCGAAACATGTCATCCACGACGCTGAAAGCCCTGCTGGTCTGCGCGTCAGCCCTGCTGGCAGGCTGCGGCCCGTCCCAGCCGCCCAATGTGGTGCTGGTCGTGGCCGACACCCTGCGCGCGGACAAGCTCGGGTGCTACGGCAGCGAGCTCGGGCTCACGCCCTACATCGACCGTTTTGCAGCCGCGTCGAGCGTGTTCGACCACGCCACTTCCCACGCGCCTTGGACCCTGCCGGCCACGGCCTCACTGTTCACGTCGCTCTACCCGCAGCAGCACGGCGCCGGCGGTCGGCTACCGAATTTCACGGGGCTCAATCCAGCCGTGGAGACCCTGGCCGAGCGTTTCCTGAATGCGGGCTACTGGACCCACGCGATCGTCAACGTGGCCTTCCTGGGGGGCACCTTTGGCCTGACCCGCGGCTTCGAGCAGGTCGACGAGCGCTTCTACAACAACAACCTGCAGGTGCGCTCAGCCGCCGAGACCACGGACGCAGCCCTGGCATGGATCGATGGGGAGCGCAGCGGGCCGTTCTTCCTGTTGGTGCACTACTTCGATGTGCACGCCGTCTATGCGCCGCCGCAGCCGTTCCGGCGCCGGTTCGCCGCGCCGCCGGATCGCGAGGACGAGCGTTTCGTCTTCGGAACGCGCAGTCACATGCTGAGCCTGCGCGCCGGTGAGCTGACGCTGGACCCGCAGGTCATCGGGCGCGCCGAGCGGCTGTACGACGCCGAGGTGGCGTACATGGACAGTCAGATCGGGCGCCTCTTCGACGGCCTTTCCGAGCGCGGCCTACAGGAGAACTCGATCGTCGTCCTGACCGCGGACCACGGCGAGGAGTTCCTGGACCATGGCGGCTTCGAACACGGGCATACGCTCTACGGAGAGTTGACCGACGTGCCGCTGATCATCCGCGCCCAAGGGGATGCGCGTGCGCGCCCGGCGCACTACTCCGCCTCGGTCGGCCACGTGGACGTGGCGCCGACCCTGTGCGAGCTGGCCGGCCTCGCGCCTTCGACGAGCTACATGGGCCGCAGCTTGGTGCCCTGGATCGAGGGCCAGTCCCTGCCCGAGGTGCCGCTGCTGGCCCACGGGGATTTCTGGGATGCTCCGCTCTCCAGCACGCGCCTGGGGGACTACAAGCTGATCCTGCCCCAGGACCCGGAGCTCGGAGATCCGGAGCTCTACCGCTGGCGCAGCGATCCCCTCGAGCAGGTCAATCTGGCCACGGAGGAGGCGCATGTCGTGCAGCGCTTGAGCGAGCTGCTCGCGGAATTCGCCCGTCAAGCGGCCCAGCGCGGGCCCGGAGCCCGTGTCGAGCTGTCCGCCGAGATGATCGATCAGTTGAAGAGCCTCGGGTATGGCGGCGACGATGATTGATGGAGCCAGCGGATCCCGTTGGGATTTGCGCGACTGCCGTCGATAATGCCAGCATTCACGAGTCCGAACCGAACCCATTCAGAACCATGTCCAGCGCCACCGTCTCCGAGCCCACTCCGAAGAACATGCCCACTCCGCCACGTCTGCGCGGCGTACCCAGCGACCGGCGCCGCGCCCTGGTGATCGGCGCAAGCTCGGGCATGGGCGCCGCCCTCGTGCGCCAGCTGGCCGCGGAGGGTTATCGGGTGGCCGCCCTGGCGCGCCGTGGTGAGCTGCTGGGCGAGCTGGCCGAGGCCTGTCGACCGGCGTGTGAACAGAGCGGAGGAGCGGTCTCGGTCTACACCCATGACGTGACGGACGTGGCGTCGATTCCCGCGCTCTTCGAGCAGGTCGTGCGCGACCTGGGCGGCCTGGACCTGGCCATCTACGCGGCCGGCATCATGCCGACCATCAAGGCCGACGAGTACGACACGGAGAAGGACCTGGCCCAGGTCGAGGTGAACCTGAGCGGCTGCATCGCCTGGGGCAACGAGATCGCACGTCTCCTGCGCACCCAGCGCAGCGGCACCCTGGTCGGCATCTCGTCCATCGCCGGTGACCGCGGGCGCAAGGGCAACCCGGTCTACAACACGACCAAGGCCGCGATGAACTGCTACCTCGAGGCCCTGCGCAACCGGCTCTCCGAGGTCGGCGTGCGCGTGGTCACGATCAAGCCGGGCTTCGTCGACACGCCCATGACGGAGGGCCTCGGCCTGCGCGGCGCGATCAGTGCCGACAAGGCCGCGAGCCAGATCCTCGGCGCCGCGCGCGGGAGTTTTTGGAACACGCGCTACATCCCGATCAAGTGGCTACTCGTAGGCACGATCATCCGCCTGATCCCGTCCTTCATCTTCAAGAAGCTCAGCATCTGAGATGAGCGCTTCATCAAGCGATCGGGCAGAGCCGCGCTCCTCCTTCGAGTACGTCGAGGGCTGGGGCATGACGGTCGGCGGCCGCTCCAAGGTCATGCGGCCGCGCTCCGTGGGGGAGATCAGCGCGGCCATCGAGACCGCGCGCCGCGACGGCGTGAGTCTCGGGTTGCGCGGAGCCGGCTGCAGCTACGGCGACGCCAGCGTCAACGACGCGGGCCACGTGCTCGACATCACGCGCATGAACCGCGTGCTCGACTGGGATCCGGAGACGGGCATCGCCAACCTGGAGGCGGGCGTCACCCTGGAGCAGCTCTGGAAGCACATCCTGCCGGACGGTTGGTGGCCGCGCGTCGTGTCGGGCACGATGTTCCCCACGGTGGCCGGGACCTCGGCCATGAACATCCACGGCAAGAACAACTTCAAGGTGGGCACCTTCGGGGACTGTGTGCAGGACTTCGACATCGTGCTGCCCTCCGGCGAGCTGCGCAGCTGCAGTCGTGAAGAGAACGCGGACCTGTTCCACGCAGCCATCGGCGGCTTCGGGATGCTCGGGTGCTTCAGCCGCATCCGTCTGCAGACCAAGAAGGTGCACTCGGGCGAGGTCGAGGTGAAGGGCATCTCCGTGCACAACTTGCGCGAGATGATGGACTACTTCGAGGAGGCCAAGGCGGATGCCGACTACCTCGTGGGCTGGATCGATTGCTTCGGAGCGGAGGAGAACGCCGGACGCGGCCTGATCCACCACGCGCGCTACCTGGCACCCGGGGTCGACCCGGATCCGGACAAGACCCTGCAGGTGGCTCACCAGGCGTTGCCGTCGACGATCATGGGTGTCTTCCCGAAGGGCGAGGTCTGGCGTTTATTGCGCCTGCTGGCCAACGACATCGGCTGGCGCGGCCTGTGCTACGCCAAGCACCAGATGGGGCGCCTCGAGGGCATGCAGGGCTGGCACCGCCAGCCCCACGCGGCCTTCAACTTCCTGCTCGACTACGTGCCCAACTGGAAGTTCGCCTACGGTCGCAAGGACCGCAACGGGCTGATCCAGTACCAGTCCTTCCTGCCCAAGGAGACCGCCCACGACGTCTACCAGGAGATCCTGCGCCGCTGCCTGAAGGCCGGGCACCCGTCCTACCTGGGGGTCTTCAAGCGCCACCGCCCGGATCCGTTCTGGATGACGCACTCGAACGATGGCTGGAGCCTGGCGCTCGACTTCCGCGTCACCTCGAGCAACCGCGCGAGCTTGCTGAAGCTCTGCGATGAGCTGACCGAGGTCGTGCTCGAAGGTGGTGGCAAGTTCTACTTCGCCAAGGACGTCGTGCTCGGGCATCGGGCCATGCTGTCCATGTTCGCGACCGAGAAGCGCGAGGCCTTCATGGGACTCAAGCGCGAGCTCGACCCGGAGGGGATCCTGGAGACGAACCTGTGGCGCCGCATCTTCACGGCCAGCGATTCCTTGACGGCGTCGACGCTCTGACGGGCTGACCATGTTGCCGGGAACCTCAGACTTCGTGGCGAGGGCGCGCGCTGGTAAGGGTGCGCTGCTGGCCCTCGGCGCGGGTCTGCTTTCCTGTGGCGCGCCGGAGGCCACGGATGCGCCGCGGCCCAACGTTTTGCTGATCTCGATCGACAGCACGCGCAAGGACCTGCTCGGCGCCTACGGTCGCCGGCCCGCCCACGCGCCGGAGCTCTCCCCGAGCCCGACCCTGGACCACCTGGCGCAGCAGGGCGTGCTCTTCGAGGACGCTTCGAGCACCACGTCGTGGACCCTGCCGGCTCACGTCTCGATGCTGACCGGATTGCCGGCGCTCGTGCACGCGGTCGATATCGACATGCAGACCCCCAATCCGGCGCTGAAGAACCTGGCCGAGATGCTGTCTGCTGAAGGCTATCGCACAGCCGGATTCTTCTCGGGCCCGTACCTGGACCCGCGCTTCGGTTTCGCCCGGGGCTTCGATCGCTACGAGGCCTGCTTTGGCGATCCACTGCAGCGCGCGACCGATGCGGCCGGTGAGGCGCGCAGGCGTATGGACGCACTGCTGGCCCGCTCCGCTGGCGCCGACGTTGCGGCCGCCGGTCAGGCGCTGGGCGAGGCTGAAGGCCAGGTCGAACAGCTCTCGCACAAGGATGTCTCCTCGGCCGCGGTCACGCGCAGCGCGCTGGAGGTCCTGGATGCGGCGGCCGGCGAGGACCAGCCCTTCTTCCTGTTCCTGCACTACTTCGACGCGCACTACGACTACACGCCGCCGGCGCCCTTCGACCAGCGCTTCGATGCGGACTACGCGGGCGACATCGATGGCGCGGACTTCATCACCAACCCCGAGATCGCGACACCGATCGAGGGCGACCCGTTTCAGGTCACGCGCACGGTTTCGGATCGTGACCTGGAGCACATCGCCGCGCTCTACGAGGGCGAACTGGCCTGGATCGACCAGGAGCTGGGCCGCGTCTTCGAGCGCCTCGATGAGCTGGGCCTCGCGCAGGACACCCTGGTAATCGTGACCGCCGATCACGGCGACGAGTTCTTCGAGCACGGCGGCCTCGGACACCGCAAGACGCTCTTTGAAGAGGTGCTGCAGGTCCCGCTGATCGTGCGTTATCCAGGTCACCTCGAACCTGGAACACGCGTTGCACAGCCCGTGTCGATCCTCTCCATCGTCCCGACCGTACTCGACGCGTTGCAGATCGAGAGCGAACTGCCCCTGGGTGCGCCGAGCCTGCTCGCCTTCATGCCCGGGCGCGGGGCGCCGCCCGTGCACGGATTGCTCGGACGCCTGGTCTACACGCTTCCGGCGACCCAGGGATTTGGCACAGCCAACGGTGGGCGCGGCAGCGTGCCCGTGCTGCGCATCTTCCTCACGGAGACCTACCGCAAGGGTTCGATCAAGGTCATCCGCCGCCGGCAGTGGACCGAATTCCAGGACGACGACAGCATGCCCGATGCGGTTCGCGAGAGCCTCGAGGAGCGTCGTCAGCACGAGCAGTCCGTGGAGGACGTGCGCTGGACGGACGTGGCGCTGCACCCGCGCGAGGCCGGGGCTTACTACTCGAAGTCCTTTGAGGACCCGGGCGCGCGGGCTGTCCTGCAGGAATTTCATGACCTCTACCCGCGGCTCCTGAGGTTGCGTCGTGAAGCCGGTGAGACCCAGGCGGACGGCGGGCAGCAGAGCGCACTCAGCGCGCTGGGCTACGCCGACGGTGGAGCGCCGGACCTGGCGACGGAGGCATTCGAGGTTCCGCCGCCCGGGAAACACATCCTTGAGGAATAGCCAGCGCCCTTTGACGTACCCTGATGCCATGAAGGGGGCTCAGGAATGCAGGTGAAGACGCTCGGTGTACTGGCGGTGTTGCTCGCGCTGGCGGCGCTCGTGACCGCATTGCTCTCGATCGATGGATCCGGGCCCGCCGCTGGAACCGAGGTCAAGGCCGCCACGCCGCCGGGACAGGTGCAGGCGTCGGCGCCGGCGAGGGTGGACGACGTTGGGCTCGCGCCGATCGAACGGGCTCCCGCGCGACCCTCCAACGTCGTGCTCGACACCGAGAACCTGGGTGGGCCGACGCGCGCCACGGTCCCCGCGGCGTCGCAACCCGAGGAGCGTGCTAGCCATGCCGACGTGCGCATCGATGGCCGCTGCGTCGACGTGAACGGAAGCCCACTCGCGGGCGTCGAGCTGCGTTGCGCGGTGCCGGAAGCGAGCGTCTCGAGCGCAGCGGACGGGCGTTTCGAATTGCCGCTCAGGGTGGCGAGCGCGCGGCTTGAAGAGCCGCTCGCGCTGATCGCAACCCTTATCGGATACGTAAGGCTGGAGCTCGAACCGATCTCGAACGCCGCGGCCGCGGAAGGCCGGGTCGAGCTCGGGGACGTGGTCCTGCGCGCGTCCGGAGGCGTCTCCGGGCAGGTCGTCGATGAGAGCGGCAAGGGCGTCCCTGAGGCGCGTGTGGTCGTGACGGCGATGGGCCCCCTGGGGTGGAGCGCGCGCGGGTCTGGCCCCGAGACGCCGCTCATCGAGGGGCTCACCGAATCCGAAGGTCGCTTCCGACTGGGCGGGATCGGCGCGGGCGAGGTGCGTATCTGGGGCGGGGTCGAGGGCGCCTGGTGGGCTTACTCCGATAGCGTGCAGGTCGAGAGCGGCCGGGAGACCGCGGAGATCCTGTTGCGCCTCGAAGAGCTCGAACCCGAGGACGTGATCGAGCTGCGCGTGCTCGATCCGGACATGCAGCCGGTAGCCGGGGCGGAGCTGTCCTACTTCTTTCACCAGGACGGGAGCAGCGCTTCGGGCTCGGCCGAGACCGACGAAGACGGGGTGTACCGACGGGTGCTCGAGCGTCGGGCCGCCTTCGACTTCGTCGCGCGCGACCCCGAAGAGACCTTTCGCCCTGCCGTCGCGCGCGGCGTGGTTCCCGGTACGGTCGACCTGGAGCTTATCCTGGGGGCGCCCAGGGCCCTGGCCGTGCGTGTGCGCGGCACCGGCGGCAAGGACGTGCCCGCGTTCATGGTTAGCAGTCGCAGCGGATCAGGCCAACGCTGGCTGCGCGGTCCATCGCAGCGTTCGGCGGACGCGGGCGGGGATACGGTCGTGTTTCAGCTGCCGGTCGAAGGCTTCGAGTTGACGGCCGAGGCGGATGGATTTCAGTCGACCAAGCTCGGACCGCTCGATCCGGACGAGGTCGGAGCGACGATCGAGATCGCGATGGAGCCCTTGCCGGGCGTGCGCGGTCAGGTGTTCGATGGGGCCGGCAAGCCGGTGGTCGGTGCCAACGTTGGATTGCACCCAGCGGTGGCGGGGGATAGCAGGTTGACGGTCAATGGCTTTCCCGCGCGGTCGCAGAAGCATTCGTCGAGTCGCGGGGTGACCGACGACGAGGGACGCTTCACCCTGACCCTGCAAGAGTCCGGCAGTTTCTACCTGCGCGCACAGGCCGGCGCGGGCGCCGGATCCGCCGTTGGAGAGGTCGGCCCGATCGACCTGGATGGCAGTGTCGGAGCGAATGGACTGCGCGTGGACCTGCTCGAGACCGGCGCGATCGACGGCAAGTTGCTGCTCGCTCCGGGCCGCGACGTGGCGGGCCTGGTCATCGGGATCTCGCGTGGCGATGGCTTCGCGGTCACGGGTCGCACCGACGCGCGGGGAAACTTCCGGTTCGCTGGCCTGACGCCCGGCGATTGGTACGTGAAGCGTTGCGCCGAGGAGATTCGCGAAGGCTGGACCAATTCGTCCAGCAGTGACAACGATGGCGAGCGCGAGCTGCCCTGGAGCTGCGAGGTCTGGCCCGGGCGGACGACGCGCTTCGACCTGGACCTGACCGAGGCCGCGCACGTGGTGCTCGTGGGGCGGCTCACGCTTGGCGGCGCCCCCCGGCCCGGGTGGAAAGCGGAAGTGCGGCGTACGGAGGAGTCCGGAGGCGAGGATTCCGTGCTGGCCGAGGATCTGCTCGATTCTCAGGGCGACTTTCGCCTGGAGCTCACGGCCGAGGGTGACTACGCCCTGACGTTTACCGGTCCCGGCGACTCCGGCCACGTCTTCATGAGCCAGGAGGTCCATCTCGGGCCCGGCACCAGTGACTGGACGCGGGACCTGCCCATGGGGGCCATCGAAGGACACGTATCCCTCCAGTTGCTGAGCAGCGGCGAGACACTCAGCTCATCCTGGACCGAAGATGGGGGCCTGACCTACCTGACCTTCGTTGCCCCGGAGGCAGACGGCTCGTTCAGGTTTCAGGCGCCCGCGGGGGCGGTCAGGCTGAACTATGCCGAAAGCGAACCCAAGCGAGTGCACGTCGGTGACGGCGCTCTGACCCGCGTGGACCTTCCTTGACCCCGGCCGCATGAGCGAAACGGAACTGTACGCCGAGATTCAGCACGCCGCCGAACGCATCCGTGCGCACGTGCGCGAAACGGCCGTCGAGCCCTCGGCGTTGCTGGCCGGGCGCTGCGCTGCGGCCTCCGTCCATCTCAAGTGCGAGAATCTGCAGCGCACGGGCTCCTTCAAGTTCCGTGGCGCCCTCAACCGGTTGCTCACGATGCCGGCCGAGGATCGCGCGCGCGGTGTGGTGGCCGCGTCGACCGGCAACCACGGACTGGCGGTCGCACAGAGTGCGCAGATTCTCGGTCACCCCGCGCTCATCTATCACCCGACGGACGCCCAGGAGACGAAGCTCGCGGGCATCCGTCGACTCGGGGCTGAGACGCGCGCCCACGGCCAGGACTGCGTCGAGTGCGAGGCGGCGGCACGGGATCACGCCGCGGCGAAGGGACTCGACTACGTCTCCCCGTACAACGATCTGCAGGTTGTCGCGGGCCAGGGCACGATCGCGGTCGAGCTGCAGCGCCAGCTCGAGGGCGTCGACGCGGTCTTCGTCTCTGTCGGCGGTGGCGGGCTGATCGCCGGTATCGGCACCTGGCTACGGCGCTGGCAACCCCAGGCCAGGCTCTACGGCTGCAGCCCGACCCACTCGGCGGTCATGCTGCATTCCCTGGCTGCCGGAGAGTTGCTCGAGCTCGAGTCGCTGCCCACGCTTTCGGACGGCACCGCGGGCGGAGTCGAGGCCGGTTCGCTCACCTTCGAACTGTGCCAGCGAGTCGTCGACGAGAGCGTCTTCGTTTCGGAAGAGGAGATCGCCGCGGCGTTGCGCTGCGTGGTCTCCGAGCACCACATGTTGATCGAGGGCGCGGCGGCCACTGCCGTGGCGGGCTACCTCAAGGTCGGCCGGGAGCTCGCGGGCAAGCGCGTCGCGATCCTGCTCTGTGGGGCGAACATCGCGTCGTCCACGTTGAAGGGTCTGCTCTGAGCGTTCCCCGAGCTTGATGAATCAGGCGCGTCAGCGAACGGGCTGAACACGGAACAGGCGGAACTGGTCCCGGCCGAGTTCGGGCGGGCTGCGGTAGAGCAGCTTGAAGCCAGGCACGCCCGTGAGTGATGCCGGATTGCCATTGATGAAGAAGTAGGCGCAGGTGCCGGCGGTCGGGATCGTCTGGCTGGCCGGGATGCCGCAGATGTAGCGGCCCGGACCCCACAGGGTCTCCGTATCGACCAGCAAGTAGTCGCACTCGAGGCGCGTCGCCAGGGCGCGCATCTCCTCGGGCGTACCGCTGGTGAAGGTGGCATAGAACTCCTCGATCCTGCGCCGGGTCACCGTGGTCTCGTACTTGGGTTGCAGCGCGATGCGCACGTCGCTCTCCGCCAGCAGGGCCGTCGAGGCCACGAAGTCGCCCAGGATCGTTGCACCGGGCGGCAGGTTCTTCGAGGCCCAGTGGACGAGGCGCCGTATCTCCTGAACGCGCTGTCCCGGTGCGTACCAGACGAGCGGCGCACCGGTCAGCGCGAACAGAACGAAACCCATGCCCGCCACGCTGAGCACGCCCAGCATGCGCTGCGCCAGCTTCTGTCGGCCACATTGTTCGAGGGCGACGACCACCGCGATCGGGCCCAGCATGCCGGGCAAGACGAGCGTGCGGCGGATCAGGATTCCGGCAACGGTACCGAGTGCGAGAAAGCATAGCGTGGCCGTGAAGCCCGCGTTCGGCCGACGGGAGCGCAGGCCGACGATCGTGGCGAACAGGCCGGCGAGGATCGCGAGGGGCATTCCGAAGGCCAGGTCCTGCCAGGCGGCGGTGGCGAACGGCCCTTGCCACAGCAAGCGCACGTCGGGGGTCAGCAGGGTGGGATCGGACGGTGGCTGCCCGAGGTACTCGAGCTTGGCGAGCAGCAGTCCGACGACGTGGTCGTAGTCGCCACTGTTCTCGAATAAGAGCCGCCCGATCGTGGCGCTGGTGGCGAACAGCACGGCCGCGGACCCGGCCCAGAGGACGAGCCGGCCGAGGATCTGGCGTACGCGCCTGTCATCTCCGGGGCGCCCGGGCCAGACCGTGGCCAGGGCGGCAGTCGCGGCCAGGGCGGCTGCCAGGACGACCGGTAGCGAGAGCAGGAAGAGCTTGGCGCGCAGCACGGGCACGAGTTGGGAGGTGGCCAGCACCACTCCGAAGAGCACCCAGCCGTGTGCCCTGGCGAACGGGTTGGCTCCATGAAAGAGGAAGGCGCCGGTGATGGCGGCGATCTCCAGCGCGACGACGAAGCCCATCGCGTGCCAGGTGGCCAGTGCTGCGGTCAGGGCGAGCCCGGAGAGGATGGCGGTGGTGATCGATGGCCGGCGCCAGAGGCGCGCGAGGCTCCACAGGTGCAGGGTGAACAGGGGGATCGACAGGTCCTCGCGGATGAGGATGAACCCCGTGGTGCGCAGGTTGACCGGGATGCCCGCGTACAGCAGCGCGGCCAGTGCCGCCCAGCGCCAGCGGCCGGTGAGCTCAAAGGCCACGCCGAAGACGCCGAGCGCCGTGAGCGAGGCCAGGATCGAGAAGAACACCATGCAGAACATGTGCAGGGGCATGTCCCCGCCGAAGGCGCGGTAGGCCCAGGCGGCCAGGAATTCCTGGCCGACCGTGAACATGCGCGCCAGGTCCACCTCGTCCGGACACTGGACGCGCGCATCCGCGTGGAAGTCCGCGGGGATGCCTCCGTCGGCCTCGAGAATGCGCCCGGTGATGTAGTACAGCAGGCCCGGATCGCTGCGCAGCAGCCCGGAGACCTCCTCGCGGTCGAAGTTGGGGTCATTCAGGGTGCCCCAGATACGCGCCGTGGAGCAGAAGGCGACCACCAGGATCGCGATCAGCCACGCGCGCCGGCCGGCCCAGGGGCCCTCTGCAGACCCGGTCAGCGTTTCGGCGTCGGAGGATCCACGGTCGTCGAGGGTCGCTTCGGGTGACATCCGCCGCAGTCTAGCCCGAATAATTCATGAAGACGCGGCCCAAACGCGACGACCGGCCGGCTTCGCCGTCCTTTCGGCTTCTGGCGGCACTTCTCGCGCGTTGGCATCCTCGACGACCCGTAAGGGTCGCCTCCGGGGCCAACGCGCGAGAAGCACCACCAGAAGCCGAATCGACGCGTTTTGGCTCGCGCTTCATGAATTATCCGGGCCAGGCAGAGACACCACCGATAGCGAATCCCGGTCAGCTACGGGCGCCCACCTGCTCGGCGCTGGTAGACTCGTCCGGATGTCGAACAAGCAGGTCTTCTTTGCCACATGCGCCCCGGGCGTCGAGCCGCTCTTGCATGTGGAGGCCAAGGCCCTGCGGCTGCAGCGCCTCGAGCGCCAGGTCGGGGGCGTCCGCTTCGAGGGCACCTGGATCGACGCGTGGCGCGCGAACCTGTGGCTGCGGACCGCCGTGCGCATCCTGCTGCGGCTCGAGCGCTTCCGTGCCCTCGAGTCGGACGATCTGTTCCTGGGCGCCTCGCGCATCGACTGGGACCGCTACCTCAGGCCCGAGGGGACGCTCTGGGTCGATGCACAGACGCGCGAGTCGTCCCTCGATCATTCGCGCTTCATCGAACAGCGCGTCAAGGACGCCATCGTCGATCAGATGCGCGAGCGCCACGGCGGGCGGCCGACGGTATCAAAGGACCAGCCCGACCTGCGCGTGCACGTGCACATCTGGCGCGACCGGGTCACGCTGTCGCTCGACACGTCCGGCGACTCGCTGCACAAGCGCGGTTGGCGCAGGACTCAGGGACGCGCGCCCCTGTCGGAGACCCTGGCTGCCGCGGTCGTGCTCGCGTCCGGCTGGGATCGGCGTTCGCCGCTGATCGACCCATTCTGTGGTTCCGGTACCTTGCTCGTGGAGGGCGCGCTGATCGCCGACAACGTGGCGCCGGGCCTGACCCGTCCGCGCTTCGGCTTCGAGTCCTGGCCCGGCCACGACGCCAAGGGTTTCGCCCGTTGTCAGGACGAGGCGCGCAAGGCAGCCAAGCCCGCGCGCAAGCTCGTGCTGCGCGGTAGCGACATCGATCCGCAGCGCATCGAGGAGGCGCAGGAGAACCTGGATGCCGCCGGCCTGGCAGAGCGTGTGCAGCTCGAAGTCGCGGACGCGCGCGAGTTCGCCCCGCGCCCGGGCTGGAACGCGTGCGTGGTCACCAACCCGCCCTACGGCGAGCGCCTGGGCCGTGCCGAGAACCTCGGCGGGCTCTACCAGGACTTTGGCAACGCGCTGCGAGAGCGCTGCGGCGGATACCGCGTCGGCCTGCTCTCGGGCAATCCGGAACTGGCCCAGCAGCTCGGCCTCGCGGAGGTCACGCGCACACCGTTCCTGAACGGTTCGATCGAATGCGAGCTCCTGACCGCGGAGCTGCCCCTGAACCAGCCCGTTTGACGGCGGCGCTGGCCGCGGGTGCGCTTGCACCCCTGCGGGTCGGAATTCCGGCGCCCGGGCCTCAACGCCGGCGCAGGATCAACACCGAGTCCAGCTGCGCATCGGACAGCTCTCGCTCGGCTTTCAGGTTGTAGGTGAAGTCGAACGTCGTCAGGAGTTCGAGCTCAGGGACTGCGGCCAGCAGGGAACGCACCTCGCTGGCGTTGTAGCTGCGGAAGTCCCAGTGCGTCTCGCTGCGGCGCTTCTTGCCGCGCTCGGTGACCGTCAGGCGCGAGCGGACCTTCTCGATGCGCGTGGCGCGGTCGGGGGGCCAGCTCTGGATGTTGCAGACCACGTGCTGTCCATCCCGCTTCTCTACCCAGCGCTCGCGAGTGATGCGGTCGTCGTGGTAGTCGCTGAGATGGAAGCCGAGCACGTACAGGCCACCGGGTTTGAGCGCGGCGGCCACGGAGCGCAGGTGCGCGCGCGCGCTGTCCTCGGTGGTCAGGTACTTGAACGTGCTGACCAGGCAGTGGGCCAGGTCGTAGCGCGTGCTGGCGGCCAGCGGCGCCGACATGTCCGCCTGGCTGAGGGTGGCCTGCAGCTCTTCGCGCGCCAGGCGCTTGCGCGTGTACGCGATCATGTTTGCGTTGAGGTCGGTGCCGTGCACCTTCCAGCCGCGGCGCGTCATCTCGCACACCAGCCGTCCGCTTCCGCAGGCGGGCTCCAGGACGCGCTTGCCGCGCGTGCCGCCGAAGCGCGCCTGCATGGCCTCAAGGAACTCGCCCTCACGCTGCGTGTCGACGTCGAAGACTATGTCGTACAGGGCGGGCAGGTCGTACCAGTCGGTCTGTTCGAAGGTCGTGGCCAATGTGTCGCTCGCGGCTCCCCGGGATCAGGGGAAGGCTTCGGGTGGCAGGCTCGTGGGGGAGTAGACGCGCGCCGCCGGGACATGCAGCATGCGATCCTCCTCGGCGATCCAGGCGGTCAGGCGCTTGCCCCAGACGCAGCCCGTGTCGAGGCCGCGCGCGCGCGTGCCACGCACCAGGCCCATGCGCGCCCAGTGACCGAAGACGACCGTGCGCGTCTCGTGCTCGCGCTCGGCCCAGTGCTCGAACCACGGGCGAAAGGGGGGGGCCGGCTCGGGCCAGTCCTCGTCGGGACGCTCGCCGTTCCCGTCGCAGTAACGGACGCGGGTCACGAATCCGATCGACGGGTGGTTGCTCAGGGGATCGATGTCCTCGAGTTCCCGTTGCGGATCCTTCCAGGCGGGGCTGATGCCGGCGTGAACGCATAACAGGTCCGGCCATGCGCGCAACAATGGGCGGCCGGCGAGCCACGTGACGAGCTCTTCGCGGTCGTCCGCCGCGAGCACATCCTGGATCGTGTCACGCGCGCGCAGTTCTCGTGTTCCGCGCGCGCTGTTGAGCAGGTGCAGGTCGTGGTTGCCGAGCACGCCACCCGCGTCGAGGGAGCGCAGGAGTCGCAGCACGCCGAGGGAGTCCGGACCGCGGTTGACGAGATCGCCGACCGGATGCAGCTCGTCCGCGGCGGGGTCGAAATGCACAGCTTCGAGGATGCGTTCGAGCTCCTCGCGGCAGCCCTGGATATCCCCGATGAAGATTCGACGCCCGCTCAT
>JBLHKW010000097.1:0-20537 GCA_047618565.1 Planctomycetota bacterium | reverse complement strand
GGGCTGCGCGGTCGGCGACTACGACGGAGACGGGTTCGCCGACCTCTACGTGATCAATTTCGGAGCCAATGTCCTCTACCACAACAACGGGGATGGGACCTTCAGCGACGTCACAGCCGCGGCGGGCATCGGGGACGAAGCCTGGGGCGTGAGCGCCGGTTTCGCGGACCTTGACCGCGACGGCGACCTGGATCTGTACCTGGTCAACTACCTCGTGTTCACGTGCGAGATGCAGGCCGGTCTGTTCCCGCGCCGGGGCGGAAAGGCTCCGGCCTACCCCCATCCGGATCGCTTCGATGGCGCACCGGACGTGCTCTATGAGAACCAGGGTGACGGCACATTCATCGATGCGTCCGCGTCATCCGGCATCGCCAGTGTGCAGCCCGGTCCAGGCAAGGGCCTCGGCCTGGGCTTCAGCGATGTCGACGACGATGGGGACGCCGACATCTATGTCGCAAACGACTCGACGCGCAACTTCCTCTTCCTCAATGACGGGTCCGGTCATTTCGAAGAGATCGGCGACATCGCGGGCTGCTCGCACAACCTGAACGGCGAGTCGGAGGCGAGCATGGGCGTCGACTTTGGAGACACCGATGGCGATGGGCGCATCGACCTCTTCATGACCCATCTCGACGGGGAGACCAACACCTTCTATCGCAACGACTCGGCCGATAACTGGGTCGAGTGGCGCGATGTCACGGGCAGCAACGGGCTCGCGCGCGCCAGCGTCATGCTCACGGGCTTCGGAGCCACCTTTTTCGACCTGGAGGCCGACCGTGACCTGGACCTGTTCATCGCCAACGGGCACGTGATCGACAACATCGCCGAGGTGATCTCCAACCGACAGCATGCCCAGAGCGACCTGCTGTTCCTGAACCAGGGCGACGGGCAGTTCGACGACGTTTCGGGTGAGGCGGGCAGCTACTTCGAGCGCCGGCTCGTGGGGCGCGGCACGGCACTGGGCGACTTCGACGGCGATGGTGACCCGGACATCCTGGTGGGTTCCAATGGCGATCGAGCGCTACTGCTCGAGAACCGTGCATCGAACGACAACCACTGGCTACGGGTGCGGCTCGTCGGTGGAGAAGGTGAGCCACGCGACGGGCAGGGCGCGCGAGTGACGATCGAGGCAGGTGGGCAGACGCAGGTGCGTGAGCTGTGGACCTGCCGCAGTTACGCCAGCGCCAGTGAGAACGTGCTCCATTTCGGCCTGGGCCAGGCTGCGTCGATCGCGCGCCTGTCCGTGCGCTGGCCGTCGGGTGCGGTCCAGGAGTTCACCGACCTGGGCGTGGACCGCGAACACACTTTGCACAGCGACTGAGTCAGGGCGGCTCTCCCTGCTGGCGGTCACGTCAAGCGACGACGCCAGGCAGCGGGCACCTGGACCTGCTCGGCTCCCAGGAACTCTGCCAGGTTCTCGAGTGCGTCCTTCAGCGAGGCCTCGAACTCGCGTCCGGCCGCACGCTTCTTGAAAGCTGACTCGATGGACAGCTTGCGCACCTCGAGAACGCCTCGATCGCGATGGAACTTCGGATCCAGGCGCCCCACGAGCTGTCCGTCGTGGAGCACGGGCATCACGTAGTAACCGTGCTTGCGCTTGGCCGCCGGCACGTAGATCTCCACGCGGTAGCGAAATGCGAGCAGCTGTTCGGCCCGATCGCGCTGCCACAGCAGCGAGTCAAAGGGTGACAGGAGCGTCGTCCCCCTGGGAGAAGCGAGGCCGTCCAGTAGCTCGAGGTGCTCCGGCAATGCTAGCCAGCGTGTCTGACCAGGGGCCTTCCCCGCCCGCTTCTCGTGACTCACGGGCAAGTCCTCCACGCAAACCTCCAGCACACGCCCCGCGCGCAGGTTGCGCTCGATGACCTTGCGCCGGGTCGGCGCCTTGAGGCCCGCTGCGGTCAGGTAGTTCACGAGATGCGCTTCGCACGCGACGCCATTGCCCGACAACCCGCGCAGCAACCAGGCATCCTCTTCCGCGCGCCGGGTCGCCGCATTCGCTTGCGGGTAGATACGTTCCGACAGGTCGTAAACGCGCCGAAAGTGCCGTCGCGCCGCCACGGCGATGCGACCCGAGTGCCAGAGGAACTGCAGCGTGCGCTTGTCCTCCTTCGGCATGGCTGCACCCCAACCACCGTCGGCCTCCAGCTCGTGCACACCGCGCTCGAAGTCCGAGCTCTCCAAGGGTCCCTCTGCTCGCAATCGACGCAGCACGCGCCGGCGCGAGGCCGTGGACGTCTCGAAGTGCTTCCACCAGGCCTTGCCCGCCCACAGTTCCGGAATGCGCTTCATACGCCGCAGCGCCTCGGGCAAGTGCGCCGCAGGCAAGATGCAGGCCTCGTGCCCCCAGTACTCGAAGGCAGCTTGATCGCGGTACACCCAGCGCTCCACACGCCTTCGGTCGAAAGCCCCGAAGCGCGACCACAGGGTGAGCCAGTGCGCCCGGTCGACTACATTTACGGAGTCGAGCTGCAGCCCACCCGTGCTCTCCAGCAACGCCGTGAACTCGCGCTTACCGAGGCGCACGCTGCCACGCGGCCGGTTCAGCCCCTGACGCGCAAACCACAGATGGAGCACCTGTTCAAGGGATACCACGGGCAACTTGGGTCGGGCCATGGATCCGAACATACCGTTTCAGGTGCGGCATTTACGATATGGGCGATCCCGAGTAGCGTAAGGGTTCCCAATCCTGTGGTCCCCGGGCCACTGAAGCTGGAGAGCCTCAAGGAGCCTGCGTGTCTGATAGCAAGTGGTATACGGCGATCATGGTGATGACCTCCGAGATCGACGGCGCGGTCGGTGAGGACCCCCTCGTCGATCTCCAGTTCCGTATCCTGCAGGCCAGCGACGCCGAGTCGGCGTACGCCTGCGCGATGGAGGTCGGCCAAGCCAACGAGAGCTCCTACGCAAACGATGATGGCGAGATGGTGAAGTGGGTCCTCGCCGGCCTGCATGAGCTGATCGAGCTCGATAATGCGCCCGGGCACGGCGTCGAGATCTACTCCAGGCTGACACGGGATGCACCCGCGTCGCTCATCCCCCCCAGGGAGTCCCTGCAGGTCTTTGCGATCGAGAAGTTCGCGCACCTGTCCGCCGAGGAAATGCTCGACCGGGTCGAGGGCACTGGCCAGTAGCCAGATCGCCAGGCGGCCGACCTACTCGAACAGAGCGCCCTCGGACCCGCGCCCCTGATTGAAGTCACAGTTAATGGTGTAGGTCCAGACAGCGCGCATGCCGCCGCTGGGGAGTGGCGCGATGCGCGGGGCCACGGCACACCTGGTCGGACTCGAGATGAGAATCTGCGGCCCCCACGCCTGATTCGGCGTCCGCCGGCGATAGACGATGTGCCTCGGCGCGCCGGGGGTAGGTTCGTGGCTCCACATGACCGTGGCATTGCCGTTGCGATCGATGCTGGTGACCGAATCGGCGGTCGCTCCCGTCTCTCCCAGCATCAACGGCGCACTCCAGGCCGCACCCGGTTCGGCTGTCGCAGCCCAGACGGTGCGGTCGCAATGCCAGGTAACGACCGAGCGCCCCTGCTCATTCGATTCCACGCCGATGCGTGCGAGTGTGCCCGCGCAGCCGATGCCGCTGACAGTTTCCGCAGCGCCCCAGACGCCGGTTGTCGGTTGATAGGAAGCGGCGAATACCGTCCCGCTCGCCTCGAAGGCCACCAGTCCGCGTCCGCCCGACACGAGCGTTGCCCCGGGCGCGGAGACGCAACAGACGAACTCGGTGTGGACCAACTGGGCGACGCTCCATCCTGACGCGACGGAGTAGCGAGCCGCATGCAGGCGCTGAGCATCCTCGCGCCAGACGACGAGTGCAGACCCAAGCCCGTCGGTCGCCAGCACAGGTGAGTCCGCGTCCACGCCATCGCCGCTCAAGCGCAGGACCGGTGCCCAGATACCACCCGCAGCGAGCACGGTGACGCAGACCTCACTCGACGCGTTACGGCGCCACGCGAGCACGGCGCGACCGTTCTCCAGAATCGCGAGCTGCGGTTCGCCGAATCCACTGTCGAGCGGAGCCGCATCGATCGCGGCGGACCATTGTCCATCGCTCGAGCGCTCACGGGTCGAGGTGGCGAAGGAATTGCCGCCGGCCGAACGCCGCGCGACGGCGACGCCCCAGCCGGTCGGATCGAGGGCGATACGAGCGAACGCGGCCGAACCATCGCCGAAGAGAGTGGCTTCCGGCGCCCAGGTTGCGCCCGGTGATATGTGCGTCACGATCAGGTCGGACCAGGGCGTGGCGCTGCGGAAACGCAGCGCGACCGTCGAACCGTCGGCCGCGCTGGCCAGCCCTGTCATCGTGGCATTGGTCGGCAGGCTCACGGGCGCAGCCCAGTTGCCATCGCGCGTCCGGAACAGGATCTTGCTCGCCGCCGGAAGCCTGTCTCCGGCGGTCGACCGGATCCCCTCCGTGAGGCGCACCGAGTGCGTGGCGAAGAGGTCCAGTGGGTTGTCCGGGGTGAAGAGGACGCTGTCGCCCGCGACCTGGAGTCCTCCCGCCAGAGCGACCGTCGTCCAGACCGAGAAGGTCGTCGACGTCACTGTGGAGGCATCGATCAGCCTGTCGAACTGCACGCTGACCTGGATGGCCGGATCGACGTCCGAGGCCGCGCTGGCCGGCGTGCTACCCACGACCCGCAGGTCCGTCGAACCGGCCGGCGTGCTGCCCATCCCCGATCCACCAGACCCGCCGCAGGCGCTCGTGCCACCCACCACCGCCAGTCCGGCGATCCACCAGACGAGCCCCGATCCACCGAACCATTCCCTCATCATGATGCGCGTCCAGTTCATGTTGCACTCCCCTGCGGCGGCGACGTGTACGAAGCGGCAGCGTCCGCAACCCCTGATGGGGAATCAAGTCCCGTGTCCGGGACCCTCAGCGCCGGGTCGACCGCCCCCTGGACCACCCTGTCCGGAGGCGCGTTCCTGATGGGGTCGGATTCGTCTCGAATCCCGTAGAATTGCGCGCCGTGAACTCCACTCTGGACCTCGCTCTGGCCAACGAGATGGCTGCCTGGGAGTCATCGGGGCTTCGGCGCCAGCTGCGCGCCCGGACTGCCGACGCGGATTTCGTCTCGAACGACTACCTCGGCTTCGCCGACCACCCGGGGATCGTCGGCGCTGCACGCGCCGCCCTGGAGATCCACGGTGCCGGTGGCCGCGCCGCGCGCTTGCTCGGGGGAGGCTGCGCCCTGGATGCGGTAGCCGAGCAACGCGCCGCCGAGTGGCTCGGCAGCGAGGCGGGATTGCTCTTCCCCACCGGCTACCAGGCCAACCTCGGCCTGATCACCTCGCTTGCCACGCGGCAAGACGTACTCCTGAGCGACGCGCTCAACCACGCTTCACTGATCGACGCGGCGCGCCTCTCGCGCGCGCGGGTACAGGTCTTCGAGCACAACGATCTCGAACACCTCGAGACCCTGCTCCAGGGCTCGTCGAGCGCGCGCCGCCGGTTCGTGCTGACCGAGGGCGTCTTCGGCATGGACGGCGACCGCGCACCACTCGCCGCCATGGACGAGCTCTGCCGCAGGCATGACGCCTGGCTGATCGTGGACGAAGCACACTCGATCGGCGTGATCGGGCCGGCCGGGCGCGGCGCCTGCGCCCAGGCCGATCTGTCGCCCACGGAGAGCCGCGTCGCCGCGCGCATGATCACCGGCGGCAAGGCACTCGGCGCCAGCGGAGGCCTGGTACTCGGCAGTCGAACGATCATCGAGCACCTCCTCAACCATGCGCGCACCTTCGTCTTCACGACGGCCGTCTCCCCGGCCGTATCCGGGGCGGTCGCGTGCTCCATCGAGCTGGTAGCGGGCGCGGACCGAGAACGCGAGCAGCTGCGAGCGCTCACCCTCAGCCTGGCGAACGGACTGGGCCTGCCCGAGCCTGAATCCGCCATTCTGCCCTTCGTGGTGGGCCCCAGTGAAGCAGCTCTGAATCTGGCCCGGTCCGCGCAGGAGGCCCAGCTCGATGTGCGCGCCGTACGTCCACCGACCGTTCCCGCAGGCACGTCACGCCTTCGACTCGTATGCCACGCCACGAACGACGAGGTCCAGGTCGCACGCCTCGTCGACGTCCTCTCGGGCTCCGAGCCCCTCGACATGACGAACAGCCGGCGCGCGCGCGCGAACCGGATCGAGGCTCCCATCCAGGACCCCATCGTGGTCACGGGAACGGACACGGACGTCGGCAAGACCGTCGTCTCGGCCCTGCTCGTGCGCGCACTCGCGCGCCGCGTTCGCGCGCGCTACTGGAAACCTGTGCAAACGGGCGATGACTCCGACACCCGCGAAGTCGCACGACTCTGCGCGGACATCAACGTCGAGTTCGAACAGCCGGCCTTCGAGTTTCCGCTGCCCGCGTCGCCACACGAGGCGGCGCACGCCGCGGGAGGTCGCGTCGATCCCGCGCTCATCGAGCGCCTGTACAGCGAGCTGCCCGGCCCGGCCATCGTGGAACTCGCTGGCGGCGTGCTCGTCCCCTGGACCGACGAGGTCATGCAGGCGGACTGGCTCGAGTCCCGTCGCCCGCCGATAGTGCTCGTCGCGCGCTCGGGCCTGGGCACGCTCAACCACACATTCCTCACCCTCGAGGCACTCCGATCACGGGGCCTCACCCCGCGTGCGCTGTTTCTCGTCGGGCCGGCGCACGAATCGAACCGCTCCACCCTGGCTGGCCACGTGCAGCATCTGTACGAGGTACCGCACTTCGCGGAGCTGAGCCCGACCACCCTGGACGCATGGCTTGACGGCCATGACCTGAGCGCCGTACTCGGCCTCGAAGCCCGCACAATCGAAGCATGACCACCCTGCAACGTTCACTCGTGGAGCGCGACCGTGCGCACGTCTGGCATCCGTTCACCCAGCATGGCAGCGAACCGGAGCCGCTCGCCATCGCTGCGGCCTCGGGTAGCCGCCTGACCCTGGCCGATGGCACGGAGCTCATCGACGCGGTCTCCTCCTGGTGGACCTGCCTGCACGGGCACGGACACCCCGAGCTGCGCGCGGCCGCGGAATCCCAGGCGAGTCAGCTGGACCACACCCTGTTCGCAGGCACCACCCACGAGCCCGCGGTCGAGCTCGCCGAGCGGCTGGTCGACATGACGCCAGCAGGCCTCTCGCGCGTCTTCTTCTCGGACAACGGTTCGACGAGCGTCGAGGTTGCGCTCAAGATGGTGCGTCAACGCTGGGTCCAGGAGGGTCAGCCGGAACGGATGGTCTTCGTGAGCCTCACCGGGGGCTACCACGGCGACACGTTCGGAGCGATGGCAGCGGGCGACCCGGACCCGTTCTTCCTGCCTTTCCAGTCCATGATGTTCGAAGTGCGGCGCGTGGCACCCGAGGCGAGCGCGCTCGAAGCAGCGCTCGCAGAACTGGGCGAGCGCGCATGTGGCGTCATCCTCGAGCCGCTACTGCAGGGGGCCGCCGGCATGCGCATGCATTCGCCCGAATTCCTGAGGGCCGCACGCGCGGCGTGTGATGCGCACGGTCTGCCCCTCATCGCAGACGAGGTACTGACGGGGTTCGGTCGAACGGGCACCTTGTTCGCATGCGACCAGGCCGGCATCTCTCCGGATCTCATGTGCCTCGCCAAGGGGCTTACTTCGGGCATGTTCCCGCTAGCGGTGACCATGGCGCGCGAGGACATGTTCGCGAGTTTCCTCTCCGATGACCGTTCGCGCGCGTTCTTCCACGGTCACACGAATACGGCGCATCCCATCGGCTGCGCCGTGGCCAACGCATCCCTGCGCATCACGATCCGCGACGACGTACCGGCCCGGCTGACCGCGATCGGAAAACGCATCCACGCAGCCCTGCAACCGCTTGTAGAGCATCCACGGGTCACGAACATGCGCGTCCTGGGCGGCGTGGTCGCCTTCGATATCAAGACCAACGCCAGCGGTTACCTGCAGGGTGACCCCTATACGTTGCGACGCCGGGCCATCGAACGCGGCGTGCTACTGCGCCCCCTGGGCAACGTGATGTACGCCATGCCGCCCGCCTGCACAACGGATGAGGAGTGCGACCAGATCGCCCAGGTCATGATCGAACTGGTGGACGACTGAGGAGCGCGCGCGCGTCAGTTGAGCGTGCCCGCGCCGCCCAGTCGAGTGACCTGCGAACGCACAAAGTCTTCGGGCCCGCCCGGCTGCATGCCCGCACAACGTGCCTCGTAGAGCCCCTCCTCCAGGTCGAGCCCGGCCTGCACGACACGATGGATCGCAAAGAACATCGCACAGCGCGAGCCATCACCGCTGAACATCAACGTGTGGCGCTCCGGATCCGACAGGCCCTGGAGCACGACGTCCACTGCGGAGTCCGGCAGGTCATCCGCCGCCCGCAGGTTGATCGAGACGCACCCGAGGCCCAGCCGAGCGCACTCGGCACGCAGGTCGTAGTCGAGCACCTCACCCGGAACGCGCAGGTCGATGACGCGCACGATGCCACGCCGACCGGCCAGATCCAGGTCCTCGACGGTCGGCAACCCACCGATCCAGAACCCGTCGATGGCAGAGACGTTGCGCATGTCCCCGAGCTCGGAACTCTGAAGGCGGAACGAGGCGGGCGTATCACTGCGCTTCGCCGGACCACCGCAGGCTGCGAGCAGGCCGATCAGTAACAGGCTGCTGGCCTTGGCGTTGAAGGTGAGAGACATCATTTCGAGCTTCCCATCGGGAAGTGTGGGCGCAGATAATAAGGAAACCTCATTAGGAGGCAAGGGCGTAGCAATGCGCCACACCTCTCAAATTCCATGAAGTCTTCCGATTCGGCTGCCACGCACCCCTCAAGGCGATTCAGGCTCTTCAGTGCCACGCCCGACGGACCGCTGCCTCTGGCTGCCCCGGCCGGGATCATGGAACTGAATGACGCCTTCGATGAGCTTCCGCTGGGGATTTACGAGGGCCTGCGAACGCTCGACAGCACGCGCCTGGTCGCGCTGCCCGAACACCTGCAGCGCGCCGAGCGCTCGCTGGTACGGCTCGGCTGGTCCTATCAGCTGGACCGCCAGACCCTGTGCACGTGCCTCGGCAGAGTTCTGGAGGAGGTCGCGGAAGGCGACAGCCGGGTGCGTTTCGACGTGCTTGCCGAGGCGACCGAGGGTCCCAACGGTCCCACGCGCCTCATCTTCGGGATCGCGCCCCTGACCCTCCCGCGCGCATCGGACTACCAGGACGGGGTCGGTGTCCAGCTCCTGCGAGAGCTCGAACGCGATGACCCGCTCATCAAGCACGCCTCGTTCGTGGTCAAGCGCCGGCCCTTCCCCCTGGGCGGCCCGGATGCCTACGAGCGGCTCCTGGTCGACACATCCGAGCGCCTGCTCGAGTGCACGATGAGCAGCTTCTTTGGGGTGCGCGGGCAGACGGTCCACACGGCGCGGGACGGCGTGCTCGAGGGAGTGACGGCCGGCATCGTGGCGCGCCTTGCGGCCGATGCGCGTATCGGGTTCGTGGAGCACGACATGTTCACCGCCGACCTGGCCACCCTGGATGAGGCCTTCCTCACGAGCTCGATCAAGGGCGTCGTGCCGGTGGTTCGGATCGGCGGTCAGCCCGTGGCCGGTGGCTCGCCGGGGCCAGTGACACGGCGCTTGATCGAAGCCTACACGAGCTTCATCACGACGAACGCACGACCGGCCCTCGACGCCATCGACACGCGGCCGGCCTGACGCGCAGGCACGCGCCTTCACAGCTTCCCGGGCGAGGTCTATCATGGGGCCGCCCGGTACCTGGCCAGGTACCTCCAACCGACGCGCCATGATCATCCAACCTTCGATCGATGCGGCCCACGCGGTCGGCCGCACCCTCGAGCCAGCAGCCACAAGGCGTGGAATGCTTGCCGTCGGCCTGCTCCTGGCCGCATCCCTCGCTGGATGCGGCGGCGCGGCGCCCGGCACGGGATCGACCGAGGCAGGGACGGACTCGGCGCTCATCGAAGCCACCCGCGCGACCGCCGCACCGCAACTGGATCAACTCGAGGGCCTCGACCAGCGCGCCGCCGACGCCATCCGGAACGCCGCTGACGAGCTCGCGAGCAGCATCGACCGCTCCAGTGCCTGGACCGGGCTCGGCATCCTGCTGCACGCCCACCGACGCTTCGAGGCGGCGCGCTCTTGCTACGAACAGGGCCTCCTGCGGGACCCGCACGATGCGCGCACGTGGTACTTCCGGGCCCTGATCGACGACCAGCTGGGAGCGACCGATCGGGCGGAACGCGGCCTAGAGCGCTGCCTGGAGATCGAGGCCAGCTACCCGCCTGCGCACTGGCGGCTCGGATTGCTTCAGCTCGGTCGGGGCGACCTCGAACGGGCTGAAGAGAGCATGCTCGCGGCGCTCGCCATCTCGCCCCATGACGCGGCGTCGGTCGTGGGACTGGCACGCGTCCGGATGCAGCAGGGAGACGGCGCCGCGGCCGTGGACCTGCTCGAAGCCCACACCGAGCGCATACCCGGCGACGACAATGCGCGCTTCCTGCTCGGAACCGCCTACCGCCAGGTGGGGCGCATGCAGGACGCCGCGCGCGTACTCGCCACCGGAGCGGGCGCGGACCCGATCCGCAACGACCCGTGGCAAGCGGTGATCATCGGACACCGCCGCGGGTACCGCGCCGATTTCCTCGAAGCCACAGAGGTACTGGCGCGCGGTGAGGTCAAGCGAGCCATCGCCCTGCTCGAGCGCCTGCGCGAACAGCAGCCCGATGACACGCTCGTTCAGCTGAGCCTGCATCGTGCCCTACGTGCGGACGGAGCCCTCGATGAGTCGATCGGGCTGCTACTCGAGACACGGGAGCGCGAGCCCCTGCACGAGATGGTGCACCTGCACCTGGCGGGCGCTTACCTGGAACAGGCGAAACTGGGCGGGGACCCTGCGGACCAGGTCCTGCTCCTGGCGGCCTTGCAATGCAGCCAGCGAGCGCGGGAACTGGCGCCGTCCTATCCGAGCGCGCACGGCATGCACGGCGACATCTTGACTGCGCTGGACCAGACCGACGCCGCGACGGACGCCTACCTGCTCGCGGCCGAACTCGGGCGTGACTCGATCCAATGGCACCGACTCAGCGCGCGCTCCCTGTGCGCCGCCGGCCGCTGGCAAGAAGCCCTGCGCGTGCTCGATCGGCTCGACGTACTCGAACCTGACTCGGCGCGCACCCTGTACTTCATCGGCGTGGCGCACGGCAGTACGGGGCAGCTCGAGAGAGCGCGCGTGGCGCTGGCACGAGCCGTGGAACTCGCGCCCGACGACCAGGGAATCGACGCCGCATACGAGCGCGTCCTGAGCGCCCTGGACATCGAGAAACAGCACGAATGACACTTTCGACAAATCGGACCAATGTGGCGCAAGACGCCCGAATACTGGCGTTTTGCGCGCTACTCCTGACCGCGTGTGAGAGGCCGAATCCAGCGCCAGAGAACGGTGCCCAGGGACCGTGGTTCCAGGACATGGCCGCGGCAAGGGGCATTGATTTCGTACACGAGTCCGGGCACGGGAAGGAGTTCTACCCGCCCGAGATCGTCGCGGGCGGCGTGGCCCTGCTCGACATGGACGGCGACGGCGACCTCGACATCTATCTGGTACAGAGCGGACGGGTCGAGGCCGAGAACACCGAGCGCCCGGGCAACCAGCTCTATCGAAACCTCGGCGAAGGCACCTTCGAAAACTGTACGGCGGACAGTGGCGCCGACGACCGCGGCTACGGAATGGGCGCTGCCACGGGCGACTTCGACAACGACGGATTCACCGACATCTACGTCACTAACCTCGGGCGCAACGCGCTCCTGAAGGGCTCCGGCGAAGGCACCTTCACCGACGTCACCGATGTCGCGGGCGTCGGCGATCAGGGGTTTGGAAGCAGCGCCGCCTTCGTGGACTTCGACCACGACGGAGACCTCGACCTGTACGTGGCTAACTACCTGGCATGGTCCGTGGCGATGGAGCGCGAGTGCTCCAACAGCGCGGGCCAGCGCGACTACTGCGCGCCGGGGGTGTACAACGCACCGTCGGTGGATGTGCTGTACCGCAACGAGGGCGATGGCACGTTCGAGGATGTGACCGAGGCCGCCGGACTCTCCGCGGGCTTCGGCACGGGCCTGGGCCTGGCCTGCGGCGACTTCACCGGCGACGGCCTGGAGGATTTCTTCGTGGCCAATGACGGTCGCCCGGACCAGCTGTGGGTGAACCTCGGAGAGGGCCAGTTCGAGGACCGCGGGCTGACGCTCGGGTGCGCTCTCGACAACAACGGAGTCGCGAAGGCGGGCATGGGCGTGGCCGCGGGAGACATCGACGACGACGGGGATCTGGACCTCCTGGTCAGCAACCTGCGCCGCGAATCCGACTCACTCTTCATCAATCGTGGCACCCACTTCGAGGACGCCACCGCCGTGTCCGGACTGGGCCTGATCGGGCGCGCGTTCACGCGCTTTGGCACGGGCTGGGCGGACTTCGACAACGATGGCGTCCTGGACCTCTACCAGGCCAACGGACGGGTGGTCACCGACGTCGACGGCCACGGGTCGGCCGACCCCTTCGCCGAACCCAACCTGCTCTACCGTGGCATCCTCGGCGGCCGTTTCGAAGAGGTGGCCCGGCGCGGTGGCACGGCGGAGCTGCTCGTCCACACCAGCCGTGGTGCAGCCTTTGGCGACCTCGACAACGACGGCAGCATCGATGTGGTCGTGGTGAACCGTGACGGAGCCCCCTACCTGCTCCTCAACACGGTAAGCGACCCCGGGCACTGGCTGATGGTGCGCGTCCTCGACGAGCACGGGCGTGACGCTCTCGGAGCCAGCGTGACGATCGAACTCGACGGGCGCACGCTCCGGCGCGACGTGCGGACGGCCTACAGCTACTGCGCCGCCAGCGACGCGCGGGTCCATTTCGGCCTGGGATCGCACACCGCCGTGGGCTCACTCGCGGTGCGCTGGGTCGACGGCCTGCAGGCCAGCTACCCGGTCAGCGGTGTCGACCGGGTGCTCGAGATCCGTCGCGAAGACGGACCGACGGACGACTGAGTTCCCGCCGCCGGACGGCTCGGGTCAGGGGCGCGCGGCCCTGCGCGCACTGGCCAGAGCGATTCCGGCCCAACCCAGGAGCAGGCCGAGCCCACCGATCGGGGTGATCGCACCGAGGAAACGCGGGGCCCCTAGCGCCATCGCGTAGAGCGTGCCGCTGAAGATGAACGAGCCCCCCAGGATGAAGGCCAGTGGAGCCTTGCCCAGGCGGCCGTCATTCCTGAGCAGACCTCCGACCACGAGCAGCGGCGCGTGGATGAGGTGGTAGAGGGTGGCGGTCTTCCACCACTCCTCGGCCTCCGGGCTCAACTCCAGGCCGTGGGCTCCGAACGCGCCCAGCAGCACTCCCAGGAAGCCCCAGACGGCCCCCGCGGCGATCCAGTCAGCTTTCATCGGGTCGTTTCCTCATTCCAGGGCTCGAGGGTGACCCCGAGCCCGTCGGCGATGCGGTTGACGTAGGCGTAGTAGGCGGTGACCTCGCAGATCGCCAACACGTCGGAGTCCTCGAAACCGACAGCGCGCAGCGCAGCCACGTCCTCGCGCTCCATCGCGGCCGGGGTGCGGGTGAGCTTGGTCGCGTAACGCAGCATGGCCAGCCGGCGCGGATCGAGGCCCGCCTGCTCGAAATCGGCCTCCACGCGCCCCAGTAGGCCGTCGTCCTTCAGCAATCGACGCAGACCGCGCCGGTGGTGGGCCGTTCAATAGTGGCACCCATTCTGGCGGCTGACGACCAGAGCGATCAGCTCGCGCTCGACCTTCCGGAGCCCCGGGGTGCCCCCCATGACCGCCCCGTAGAGGGCCAGGTGGGCACTCCACCCCTCCGGATGCAGTGAGTGAACCCGCAGGATGTCATCGACCCGGCCGCTGACCGGATCGACGCTGCGCGCATGCAGGTCGGCCAGGGGCCCGGCCTCCGCGCTCCCCTCCTTAATGATATCGATCCAGGCCATGGGGGCGATGTTACGTCGCCGCGCGCCGAGACGCGCTCCCCTTGTTGCCGCACGGACGTGGTGTCGCGCGCCAGATCCTCGGCGGCCGGGCCGGCCGGGGACCCCCCAGGACCCTCGGGAGCACCCACGTCGACCCGCTTCCGGTACGTCTCCGAGCCAAAAATGGGAATTTACGGGAACCTAAAAGAGTGCCCCACCCAGACTTAGACCGGTCAATGGATACGCTTTTTGACGGACCCTTGTGGTAATGGCGCGTTTTGATACAGTTTTGCTTATGGATGATACGCCATGCGAAGCACCGAGTACGGAACTCACCTACGTGGAGTACAGCTCTGTTCAAAAGAGTACGCATTCCACTGTTTCGGAGTACGCGCTTCTAACTGTTCGGTACGGAATCTCGCTCACCAACGAGTCCTGACCACTACAGGTTTTCCCTTAACTAAAGAAAGTCCCTGCCATGCTGCATTCACTATCACGCACTGAGGTCCAAGCCCTTATCTCGGCCTGTTCGCGCCGTGCCCCCACGGGCATCCGCAACCGCGCCCTGATCGCCACGCTCTACCGAGCTGGGCTACGGCTCTCTGAAGCGCTCAACCTGACCCCCCGCGATCTCGACATGGAGACCGGCGAGGGCGAGGCCCACCGCGGGGCCGGTCAGAAACTCCGCCCGTTCGGCCTCGACGAGGGCGCGATCGAGCTCATCCGGCGCTGGAAGGTGGCGCGAGCTCAGCTCGCCAAGCCGCGCGGCTTCGATCCGCTCAACGCACCCCTCTTCTGCACGCTCAATGGCGGCCAGCTGTCGCCGCGCTACGTGCAGGCCGCGCTCAAGCGTCTCGGCGAGAAGGCCGGGATCGAGAAGCACGTGCACCCGCGCGTTCTGCGCCACGCCTTCGCGATCGAACTCGCCAAGGAAGGCATCCCCACGGATGAGATCCAGGCCGCACTCGGCCACGAGAACATCGAGACGACGGAACGCTACATCAGCCGGCTCACCGGCCCGAGCATCCGCCGCATCGCGATGAGCCGCCAGAGCTGGGGCTTCGATCAGGACATCGACGACGAAGCGATGCTGCTGATCAACCTGCTCGCCAAGCGCGGCATCAGCCCGGAGAAGCTCGTAGAAGCTCTCTCCAAGGCTTCCTGAAAAGCAAATACGAGCCCGCTCTCTAGCTAACCGCTGAGAGCGGGGCCCGCCTTCGAGACAAGTCCACGAGTACGGACGGTCACGATCCGGTCCATGCGAACGCTCACATCGAGCGCCCGCCGGAGCGCCATCGCGAACCCCACTGTTCGAACTCTGCGAATGACCCGAACGAGTTTGCCTGCATTTTCAACCCCTACCTGTCTACGGACAACCGCCGGGATCACGCCGCAGTCGTTGCCGTTCCATGCGAACGCGAAGGACGACTCGACGATCCCCAGAGGCCACAATCATGATTGCTTCACTCCTACTTGCTAGCGCCGCCCTTTCGGCTCCCGTCAGCGCCGCCACAAGCGCCTCGGCTGCTACCAGTACCGCCACCACCGTCGATGCACCCCGCCGCAACGACCCCGCGACCAGCGCACCCATCGTGGGCTTGCTTGGAGAAACGCTTGGCTCCAGCGAGGACTTCGACGAGGCCGTCGGTGGAAACTTCACCAACCCGTTCTCGTTGAGCCAGTTCACGCCGATCGGCGGAGGCATCTACGAGTTCGTCTTGACCAACACCGGCACGGGCTGGGACGAGAAGTTCCTGCTCGCCGTGCCGCGCCAGTCCGGCGAGCCGGCCCCGCTGCTGGTGGCCTTCCACGGCTACTCGAGCACGCCCAACTCGATCCTGTACCAGACGCGCTACCTGCAGAAGGCACAGGGTCGCGGCTGGTACGCGATGGCTCCGATGGGCGCCCACAAGTACAACCACGGCGTCGACTACGCGATGGACAACATCGAAGCCGCCATCGAGTGGGTCTTCACCCACAACAACATCGATTCCGAGCGCGTGTACGGCGTCGGCTTCTCGATGGGCGGCGGTGTGGCCGCGGCCTACGCTGCCCGTCACCAGGACCCGCGCAAGCCCCGCTTCGCGGCCATCGTGAACCACACCGGCACCGTGTCCATGCGCGACGTCTACAACAACGTCACCAACACGACGCTGCTCGAGGACCCGCAGATGTTCGGTGGATCGCCCGAGGCGTTCCCCTTCGCCTACGCCAAGGCCTCGACCATCGACTACGACATGTTCGAGGATCTGACCAACCAGGAAACCGACCTGGCCCGCAACCTGAAGCACACGCCCATCTTCCAGTGGGCCGTCGCCGGCGACCCGCTTCCGCACCTCGTCAACCAGGCCAGCCTGTTGCACGACCAGGTCCAGCAGCGCGGTGGCGCGAGCTCCATCAGCATCGGCACCGGTAGCGTCCACACCTGGGAGAGCCTCGACGAGCGCGAGGTCCTGGACTTCCTGTCGCCCATGCTGCGTCAAGATCCGCCGATGGGCGTCAAGCTCAAGACGCTGGTCCACGCCGACGGTCGCTTCTATCACTTCGACGTCAACCAGGCGCAGGCCGAGACGTTCTCGTCCTTCGAGTGGAAGGTCCTCACCGGACTGAACCGCATCTACCTCGAGAAGGTCACCAACCTGAGCCAGATCATGTTCAACGCCGAAGAGGCCGGGCTTCAGCCGGGCGAGCCGGTCGAGATCGTGCTGCAGGCCATGGACGCCGGCCCGGTGATCGTGGAGCTGAACGGCTTCTCGACGCCTCCCACCAACGTGACCCGTGACTCGGTCGCGAGTGTCGACTGGTCCTGGGACGCGGCCCACGCATGTATCCAGATCACCGAGAACGACCCGTCCACCTACCGTATCTGGACGATCGAACCGTAACAGCAGAACACGGGCCTTCGGGCGGCAGGGAATCCACGGCGTATCAACCAGGACGCTCCCGCCCGAAGGACCGCAAGCGAGACTCCTCCCGTTCGTGACAACTTATCGAGGATGGCTTTCCGTAGGGGTTGGCCTTCAGCGAAGACACGGTTGACACGGGGAGGGCTCGCAACGCCCGGAAAAAATTTCCAGGGCTGAAGAGAGCGCGGAGGGGTCCGCGCTCTCCTCTTTTAATAAGTGCCGACATCGGCCTCTATTCGCCTGGCGGGATAGGTTTCTAGTGTCGGACCCGTTCTGAAGGAGCGCGGACTGGCCTACGCTAATGCGCACGAAACACACCGCCATGATCTCAAACTTCCTGACCACAACACTGCTGCTCGCCGCGGCACTGCCCGCATCCGCGCAGGTAGTCTCCAGCTCCGACGAGCCGCGCCTGCAGGGTTTGATGGGCGAGGACCTGGGCCCCGAAGAGGATCTCGACACGTCGCTCGGTGGACAGTTCACGAACCCGTTCGACGCATCGGTCACGTTGACCGCCGTGCAGCCGAACATCTACAAGATCACCCTGAACGACACGGGCACCGGCTGGAAGGAACAGTTCCTGCTCGCCATGCCGCGCAACACTGGCACGCCGGCGCCGCTACTGATGGTCTTCCACGGCTACTCGCGCACCCCGGACTCGATCCTGGAAGAGACCAAGTACCTGCAGAAGGCACAGCGCAAGGGCTGGTACGGCATCGCCCCGATGGGCGCTCACAAGTACAGTTTCTCGATCCCGTACGCCCAGCAGAACATCGAGGCCGTCCTCGAGTGGGCCATCGCCCAGCTGGAGATCGACACGGATCGCATCTACGGCGTCGGCTTCTCCATGGGCGGCGGGATGGCCGCAACCTTTGCCGCGCGCCACCAGAACCCGAACGCTCCGCGCTTTGCCGCCATCGTCAACCACACCGGCACCGTGTCGATGCGCGACGTCTACAACAACTCGATCAACCGCGGGATCCTCGAGCACCCCGACATGTTCGGCGGCTCACCGGATCAGTTCCCGTTCCTCTACGCACAATCATCCGCACTCGACATCGACGTGCTGGGCGACGTCGACATGGGAACGGACCTCTCCCGCAACCTGCTCCAGACTCCGGTACTGAGCTGGTTCGTCGACAGCGACCCGCTCGCGTACCTCGCGCTGCAGACCGAAGCGTTCCACGCCCATCTCGGCACGCGCAAGGTCGACTCGACCCTGCGCCGCGAAGCTCTGAGTGAACACTCATGGTCCACCCTGCGCGAGCGCTCGGTCTTCCAGTTCCTCTCGAAGAAGAGCCTGGCCGATCCCGCAGTCGGAACCCGCGTTCAGGTGCTGGCCGACCGCGACAACAATTTCTATCACTTCGACGTGCAGCAGCGCGCGGCGGACGAGTTCACACGCTTCGACTGGAGGGCGCTCTCCGGGCTCAACCGCCTGTTCCTCGAGTCGATGACGAACCTCGACGGCATAAGCTTCCACGTGAAGGACGTCGGCCTCGATGGCGATCGTGACCTCGAGGTCATCATCAAGAGCGCCAGCACGGACTCGATCTCGATCGAGATCCTGGGCATCACCCAGGCCCCGAGTGACGTGAAGCGCTCGGGGGTCAGCAACTCGGACTGGTCGTTTGACGCGGCGACCGGTGTCCTGCGACTCATGGATCTCGATCCCTCCCGATACCGACAGTGGACCCTGGTTCACTGATGGCAAGACTGTGGTGATAGAAGCCCGCGCACCCCGGTAGGGGGCTTACTTCATGCCGCGGCCAGGCCGTCGCGGCAGGTGGATCGCCGCGATCATGCAGCGTGCGCTGCCGCCACCCAGCCGTTCGATGCACGGGATCGGAGCGTGCACGACCTGCACGCGTCCCTCGAGAGCCTCGAGGCCAGCGCCGGCCAGCACCTCCCGTGCGCGACTGGACATGACCAGCACGGGCAGGCCGCTCGCGCGGCGCACCTCGAGGACATTCCCGGCGAACCCGCACAGCTGATCCCAGGTCAGATCGATGACGATGCGCTCGCCGGCGCCAAGGCGCTCCCGCAACAGACCTCGCTCGGACCGATCCGGGATCGCCTCGAAGCACGCCAGCGCGACGGTCGGCCCGACGGAGAGCAGTACGTTGGTGTGGTAGATCGGCGCGCGGCCAGGGTCGACGGCTCGGAACGAGATCAACTCGTAGCCAAGGGTGTTTGCGAACTGCCTCGCCAGCACGAGGTCCGTGCGCGGAGAGAGACTGGCGTAGGCCTGCTTGCGCGCGCGATCGAGTACCAGGCTTCCGGTGCCCTCCAGGAAACGTCCGTGCTCCGCCTGCGGGCGCCAGTCGATAACCTGATCGATCCGAAAGCCATGCTCGCCGCCCAGGCCCTCGATCCAGGGCAGCTGCACTTCGGCCCGGCGTCCGGGTGTGGCCATCGGGTAGAGCACGACCGTGCCATCCCCATGGAAGGAGACCCAGTTGTTCGGGAAGACCGCGCCCGGCTTCACGGGCTCGGGCGTATCCTCGAACACGATTACCGGGACATCCGCATCCCGCAGGCGATCCACGAGCCCGTCGAATTCGTCGCGCGCCACCTGGGCGCTGCGCTCGGCCGATCCGCCCTGCGCGCGCAACTGAAACGCGTTGGTGGCAGCCGTCTCCTCGTCGTAGCCGAAGCACGCCGGGCGCACCATCATCAGATGGGTCGCGGACCCGGGCAGCTTCTCGCTCGCAGCGTTCATCGCGAGCGATGATACCCCAGGTACCGCGCGGCTCGCATCCGGATCCGCGGCATCAGGCGGCTCGAACGGAAGCGCGGCAGCACGGGACAAACCGTACTGCCGCGCTGTGAACGGGCTCCGCCTGGAAGTGGCGCTAACCCTTTTTGTCGAGCTCGCCCTGGATCAGCTCGCGCAGCTGCTGCTCGAGCTGGCCGTTGCGTTCCTGAAGCTCCTTCAACAGCTCGTCGTCGAGATCCCTGTTCAAGGACTCGAGCTCCTTGCGCAGGATCTGGAAGCGGCGGAACTCGTCGAGGGTCAGCTCGAGGTCGTTGCGCAGGTCAGCCGGCGGCCCCAGCTGGTAGGCCTTCTTGACCAGCCCCAGAAACTCGTCGAACTCCGGAGTCGCCAGTTCCCGTGCGAGCTGCGCGGTCTCGGACAGCAGTGCCTCGAAGGCATCGCCGCGGGCGTGGGTCGAGCGACGCAGGAACTCGGCGAACTGGGCCACGACGACCGAGCGCCGGTAGCCCGGGCTGGCGGCGGCAAAACTGCCTTTTGCATCGGCGGCCGCCACGTGGGCCTCCATCTCGGTCACATCGCTCTCGCGCGGGTCCTGGCCCGGCGCCTTGGGCGCCTTGAAGCGCAGGCGCACGGTGGCGAGCGGCACTTCGCTCGATGCGTCCTCGGTCAGCTCGAGCTCGTAGAGGGCCACCACCTGGTGCCCCGCACCGACCTCGCCCGCATCCACCGCGTCGTTGCGAAAGTCCTTGTCGGCCACGGCCCGGTTCTCGTAACCGAGCAAGCGGTAGCGGTGCACCTGCTTCGGATCGAAGTCGACCTGGACCTTCACATCGCTGGCGATGGTCTCGAAAGCGCCGGTGAAACGGTCCACGATGGCGTGCTTGGCCGCTTTCGCGGAGTCGATGTAGTCGCAGACCCCATCGCCCTTGTCCGCCAGTTGCTCCAGGAACACGTCGTTGTGGTTGTTCAT
>JBLHKW010000096.1:0-20625 GCA_047618565.1 Planctomycetota bacterium | reverse complement strand
CCCGGAGGCGACCCTTACGGGTCGTCGAGGATGCCAACGCGCGAGAAGTGCCGCCAGAAGCCGAAAGGACGGCGAAGCCGGCCCGTCGTCGCGTTTGGGCCGCGTCTTCATGAATTATTCGGGCTAGGGCCAGGCGTATCGGATGGAACATGGTGCTGGGAGGATGGTCTCGGGGGTACAGGGCCGGCGCGGACTTCTGGATTTCAGCGACCGACACGGTAGACCGTGCCGGAGGTGCGGATGAACAGGCTGTCCTGCGCCACGGCGATCGGAGCCCGGGCGCTGTCCTCGTCCTCCGTGCCCATGGCCGCGGTGTGGAGGATCTTGCCACTCTGCGCGTCGACCACGACGACGTTGCCGCCATGGTCCATGATCCAGATCTTGCCGTCCGCCCCGGTCGGCGAGGCGCGCCAGCGGTGGTCACCGCTGAGCTTCAGGGTCCACTCCTGCTCGCCCGTGTCCGCCTTCACGCGCGTCAGCGCTTCGCGCAGGTCACTCAGCACGAAGAACGCGCCGTCAAAGAACAGTGGCGTCGGCACGTCTGTGGTCACGGGGTCGCGGCGACCGGCGCTCTGCCACACGAGTGCGTCGTCTCCGAGATCGCCTTCACCGCCCAGCCGCACCGCGGATGCGGGGGCGCCCTTCGGGCCGCAGGCGAGCACGACGCCGGCTCCGAGCACGGGCGAGGGTACGAGTCGCCACGCGCGCTCGCGGTGCCCTTCGTTCCACGTGCCCCAGCGCCAGAGTTCCTTGCCGCTCTGCGGGTCGTGGCCCGTGATCACGTCGCCACCGACGACGAGCAGTTCGGCGCGCCCGTCCGTTCCGACATGCGGGATGGCGGTGGCGTAGGACTCGAGGGACTCCATGCGTGCCTGCGAGGGGCGTGTCACCTGAAACAGGGTCTCGCCGGTCTTCGCATCGAGCGCGAGCAGGTACGAATCGCCGCCCGAGGTCGCGATCCCGCCGACCGGCTGGTCGCGCTGCAGAACGGGGATGTAGACCTTGCCCTTCCACAATGTCGGGCTCGTGGAGAAGGTCCATTGAAGCCCGAAGTCGCCCAGGTCCTTCTGGATATTGCGCGTCCATATGGGCTCTCCGGTGAGGGAGAAGGCCGCGAGGTCGCCATTGCCAAAGAGGAACAGGACTCGCTCACCGTCCGAGGTCGGCGAGGGGGACGCGTAGTTGGAGCGGTTGTGGATCTCGGTCTTGCTGCCCTTTCCACCGGGCTTGTAGCCGCTTCCCGCGGGCACGATCCAGCGCTCTTCACCCGTCTCGGCGTCGAGACAGATGGCCAGCAGCTCTCCCCCAAGTGGATCCGTCGATGTCAGGAAGACGCGCCCGCCGATGACGACCGGTGAGGACGCACCCGGCCCGGGCAGGGGCGTGCTCCAGGCGATCCCCTCGGATTTCGAGAAGCTCGTGGAGAGGCCGGTCGCCTGCGCGGAGCCGTCGTGATTCGGGCCGCGCCAGTTGGGCCAGTCAGAGGGGCTCGTGCCACTACTGAGGCCCAGGGCGGTCACCAGGAGAGCGTGGATCATGTGGAACTACCTTGGCCTGGAACTACCTGGTTTCGTCGAACAACACCGCGCCACCAAACTCGATCCTGGAGACGTGGCGCTGCGTGCCCGTCGGGGCGAGGAGCGCCACGCAGCGCGGGTCGACGCAAGCAACGGCGCCACGGGATCGCCTGGTTTGAAGCCGCACCATGGCCACAGGCTACCAGATACGCCGCCCGCACGGCCTTCGTCGCGATGGGGCCGCGTAGTTTAGCGGCGTCCTTACTGTTTGATCTTTCGTGTGCGATGATCGCCAGCGATGCAGGCCCACGGCGTGAACCCGATCGAGGCGACCGCCGACACTCCCTGGTCGGTGGCCGACAGAAGGCTGCTCGCCCTGCTCGCGATCCTGGTCTTCGGCAGCCTCGGGTTCAGCGTCCACCGCTGGTACGACCCAGCTCCGGATGCGGCGACCTACATCTGCACGGCGCGCGCACTCGTCGCCGGCGAGGGCTACTCCTTTGTTGGGGCGCCCTTCATCCTGAGGCCGCCGGGTCTACCGGTTCTGATCGCGCCCATCCTCGCGGCCTTCGGCACGGATTTCTTCAAGCTCAACCTGTTCGTCAGCGTCTTCGGCGCCGTCGCCATCCTGCTGCTGTTCGCGTTCCAGCGCCCCCGTCTCGGCGGACCGTTGTCGGCGCTCGTGTCCCTGTCGGTCTGGCTGAACCCGGGCTACCAGCGACTCTGCAATCAGGTGCTGTCGGACGTGCCGGGGGTGACCCTTTTGCTGGCCTGCTTGCTGCTTGCGCGCTGGGCTGCACGGCGTCCCGGCGCGCTGCGCGAGGTCACGTTGGGGCTCGCGATCGGTCTCTCGGCCTACGTTCGTTCCATAACGATCCTGGTCGTGCCGGCGCTGATCCTCGCGCGGCTCCTCGCGCGCCGCCGTCAGCGCGGGGCCACGATTCCGCTACGGACATTCGTATGCAAACGCCTGGTGCTCTTCGCCGTGACGGCGTGGGTTGTCGGCGTCCCGTGGGGCGTTCGAAACCAGGCCGTCGACACCGTGCGCCCCGCCGATCAGACCAGCGTCTACTCGTACTCCTCGGGGATGTGGCATCAGGATCGCGGCGACCCGGATTCGCCCCTGTTGTCCGCGCGCAGGATCCTGAAGCGCGTTCCGCGCCACGCCGCTGCGCTGCTGGATGCCCTTGGAGGGCGCCTCTGGGTGCGCCAGGGTGGCGCATCTCAGACTGCTTTTGGCGTGCTGCTGGCGCTCGGGCTGCTCGTGATCCTGGTCAAGCGCAGGGACGCCGCCGAGTTCTTCACACTGGGCGCGCTCGTGCTGTTCGCGGTCTATTTCAAGTTCCAGGACCGGCTCGTGCTGCCCGTTTACGTGCTCGCCCTGGCGGCGACCGTGGAGCTGATCAAGGGCTTTGTGGGGGCTGTGGCCGGGAAGCGCGCAGCGGTCTCGGTCGCCGCTGTCGCAGTCATCGCGCTCACGGTCGCCGATCTGCGTCCGCGCCACGAATGGGACGGGATCCGTGCCTACCACGAGGAGTTCCAGCGGCACTGCGACCTGATCGCGGGGCGATTGCAGCCCGAGGACCGGCTCGCGGCCGTCGATGGGCGAGACTACGAGGTCATGCTCGAGCGGCCCGTGTACAGCCTGGTGCACGCCATCGAGCGCGCGCGCGGCATGGGGGTCGTCGACGAGATGTTCGAGAAGTACGACATCGACAAGGTGATCCTGTCGGGCCTTCCCACTCGACCTCCGTACTTCCTGCCGTACTTCTTCAAGCGCCACGACATCGCGCAGCGTGGCGAACCCGTTTACGTGATCCCCGTGCGCCCCTGACGGCGTCGGCTTACTCCACTCGCTCGAACCTGAGGAGCGTGCCGTCGTCGTCGAGCACGACCTGTAGCACGCGTTCGTCCTCGACCACGAGGATGCCATTGTACTCGTCACCGGCACTCGTGCGGGCCAGGAACCTGTCTCGTCCGTCCGCTTCCAGGGTCATCGCCAGCTGTCCAAATCTGGCGCTCAGCTCTCCGTCACCCAGGCTGAATGTGATTTCGCCCCAGTGCTCGTTCGAGTACACGCCCGCGTAGATGCGCGGGTCGACGCTCAGCTGGTTGGCGGCCACAAGGTTGTCGGGGGCCGGCTCGGGCGTAGTCCTCTGCTTTAGCCGCTCCACCATGCGCGGCAGCATGTCCTCGTGGCCTTCTTCGCCCAGCAGCCGATCGTAGATGTCCCCGGAGACGAGATCGCAAAACAGTGTCCCGGAGGGGCTGCCGTTCGCCAGCACGACCACGCCGAGGCCCTCTTCGGGCAGGAACGACAGGTGCGCCGCAGTTCCGACGTATCCGCCACCGTGGGTCACGTAGGGGTGGTCGCGGTAACTACCGAGCATCCAGCCCATGCCGAAGCCGTTCCGGACCGCGGGATTCCCGCGCGGCTCCGACCTGGATGCGTACGTGCGCATGGCGCGCGCCGTCTTGGGCGAGAGCACGTTCGTGCCATCGATCTCGCCGTCGCGCAGCTGCAACAGCACCCAGCGTGCGCCATCCCGTGCCGTCGTGCCGGACCCGCCGGCCGCATGCATGGTCATGTCCGTCTTGCGCGTCTTGCATGCGACGAAGCGGCCGCTGGCGTCGCGTTCCATCGGGAAAGCGACGTTTTCATCGGAGTACATGCGGCTCGCGTAGGCGGTCGTACGGCGCATGCCCGTCGGAGTGAAGATCTGCTCGTCGAGCGCATCCTTCCAGGGCTTTCCCGTGATGGACTCGAGTACGCGTCCCGCCAGGGTAAAGTGCACGTTCGTGTAGTTCACCGCGCCGAGCGGCTCGACCTGCTCCAGCCAGTAGTAGAAGCGGTCCTCGGTGATCTGGCCCGTGTAGGCATCCAGGAAGACGATCGGTCTGGAGTTGATCCCGGGACGGTGACAGAGCAGGTCGCGCACGGTGATCGAGCGCGTCGCCTCCTTGTTCGCCAGCTTGAAGCGCGGCAGGTACTGCTGCACGGGCGCGTCCAGGTCCACACGCCCCTGCTCGGAGAGGCGCGCCAGGGCGCCGGCCGTGAAGGTCTTGGTGACCGAAGCGATGTAGAACATCGTGTCCGCGTCCACCGGATCGCCGACCGGATTGCGGACCCCGAAGGACCCGCAGGCATAGACCTCTCCATCCATGATGATCGCCATGGAGCAGCCGGGCACACCCATGCTCTCGACGGCGCCCTCCCAGCGTTCGACCAGTCCCTCGAAGATCTCGCACTCGCGGATGTCCATGGGCTGTTCCTGGCCGAAGCCCGGGGCCGCGCACAGGATCAGGGCGATCGCGCCCAGGGCGCGTGAAGAAGAGGATTGGCGATTGCTCGTGGACGTTAGGTTGGACATGGCGCTGCTCGCTTGCTCGTCGGACCCGGAATGGGTGACCGGACTGGCGGACGCGGACACCGTCTGGCGTCCGATCTATCGGTGCAGGCTAGCCCATCCGCGTGGAGCAGGTCTTGAACAGACCCAACCTGCGGCCCGATATTGTCCCGAATCGGCCAGAAGGTGCCGTTTCATGGCCCCGAGTGGTGGGCGAGCCCGGTCGCTCGCGCGACCGCCGTCATCAGGCGCCGCGCGCGTGCGCTGCGGCCCGATGACCCGAGCATGGCGCGCGCTGGAGCAGGCGGCGGTAGGCGCCGGGCGTGAGGCCGAGCTCCGCCTTGAAGGCGCGGCACATGTGGCTCTGGTCCGCGAACCCGGCATCGATCGCGACGTCGGTCTGGGGCCCAGGGCACTCCGCCAGGCGGCGCGCCGCGTCACGTACCTGGAGCCTTCGTCGATAGGCCGAGATCCCGCAGCCGTGGGCAGCCCGGAAGAGACGCGCGAGATAGACCGGGTGCACGCCGACCCGCTCGGCCAGCTGGCGGGAGTCGGGCGCGCTGCCGACTTCACTGCGCAGGATCATCTCGGCGCGCCGCAAGAGTTGCGATCCGCCGCAGCCCGGACTCGGCACACTCTCCGTGCTCCGGATCACCTCCCGGAGACCGTCGAGCGCGACCGTTTCGAGATCATGAGCTTCGTCCAGGAAGGCCTCGTAGATGTCCAGCAACCAGGCTACCGATGTACCGCCGTCGTACCAGCGCGCCGGCTGTCCCGAGCGTAGCCCGAGCTCCATTTCACGCTGCTGGGTGATCTCGATCACGAACGCGCGCACCGGGCGCGCTCCGTAGCGGTTGCTGTGGATCGCTCCACCGGGCTTCACGACGAAGCTGGCCGATCCCGGGCGAACGACGTGGCCATCGATCGATTCCTCGAACTCGCCCTCGAAGACCAGGCTGACGTTCCCGTTCCTGTGCGCGTGCGGCGCCAGCACTCGCCGCGGCTCGTAGCGCGATTCGATCAATCGCAGCCCCGCGAGATCCACCGTTCGGTCGGGACGTCCGAGGGTGATGGGGCCGTGAGTCTGGACCATTTGCCTCCCTGCGCGGCGAAGCGGCGATATTCTCGTGCACGCGGCAGAATCCGCCCAGGGGCAACGGACGGGTCCTGTTGGGGGTGAAGCGGTGGGTTATCCTGTCCCCATGCGACTGCTCGTCTACGGCGCCGGAGGGGTCGGCGGCACCCTAGCCGGTGGACTGGCTGACGCTGGCAACGAGGTGCGGCTGGTCGCGCGCGGAACCCATGGCGCGGCGATTGCGGCCCACGGGCTGACCTTTGCACGCCCCGGGGGCAGCGTTTCCTACCGGCTGGACGTGGCCGCCACGGCGGTCGAGGCGCATGCAGGCGGCGTGGACGCGGTCCTCCTGTGCGTGAAGTCCCAGGACACGTTCGTTGTCGCGACGCCCTGCAACGGGGCCTTGCGGGCGCTGGCGCGCTCTCGACCTGCGCCGCGTAGCGTCCACATCGACACCCTGCAGCTGGGTTGACCAGAAAAATCGCGGCAGGGGCCGGTTGCGTGGCCCTGGCCAGCCCACGCGGATCCGGAGCCTTGAGACCGGTGCTTTCAGTCGCCAGCATGGCAGCTGTTGGATCACGTGAGGGATTGGCTCGGGTCGGGAGGCCGTATGGATATGGTGCAGGTGATGAGGTGCGGCGCGCGTCGGGGTATTTCGGCGCGCGTGTTGCTGGGGATTTCACTCATAGGACTTGGCAGTGCCTGCGGCGGCGGCGGGGGCGCTGTCGGCGAGGACTCTGACGGCTCCGGTGGGACGGCACCGAGCGGTCCGTCCACCATCCTGCCGCTCGTGGCCGACGCGCGCGTGGACCTGCCGGGCAAGGTGTCGATCTTCGTCCAGGTCCTGAACGCCAACGGCTCTCCGGCTGCGGATCTCGCGCCCGAGGCCTTCCGGATCTACGAGAACGACCAGTCCGTATCCCTGAGCGAGAGCCAGCAGCAGTTGCGGCCGCGCCCGCAGGTGTTCCGTTCGTACACGCACCTGATCGTGGACCGCTCGAACAGCGTGCAGCAGAACCAGGCCGCGATCGACGCGCAAAAAGAAGGCGCGGGGCGCTACGTAGACGTCGTTACCGCCCAGAGTCCGGAGAGCTTCATCAAGCTGTCCTGGTTCGACGGTCAGGATCACCTGCACGCCATCGCGGGGCACGACATCGGATTCACCAACGATGCCATCGCGCTGCACGCGGCCATCGATGCGCTCGACGCGGAGCCGCCGTTCAGCCCCTCGACCAATCTGTATGGCGCGGTGATCGACGCGCTCGACGATCTGGATCAGGTCGATGCCCAGGCTGCGGCGGAGGGGATCGAGAACCGGTCCCTGGCGCTGGTGACGTTCACGGATGGTACGCACCAGGCCGGACCGATCGCGACCCTGGACGAAGCGGTCGCGCGCATCAATCAGGAGGACAGCGACGGGCAAGCGCGCTACAGCGCCTTCACGATCGGACTCGGTTCGGAGATCGATACGGGCGTGCTGCAGGCGATCGGGCCAGACGGTGCGGAGTTTGCGAGCGAGATCGAGGATCTCGTGCCCCTGTTCGAGGCCGTGGGCGCGGGCGTACGCGCGCTGGCCAACAGCTTCTACTTCCTGTCCTACTGCTCGCCGAAGACCATCGGTTCCCATCAGTTGCGCGTCTCCGTGCGCCCCAGTCCGGCCGCCGGTGATGTGACCTTCCCGTTCGACGCGACCTTCTTCGGCGCGGGCTGTGGCTTCCTCGATGTGTACACGCGCCCCGAGCTGGCCGTGGGTGCGCAACGGGCGGTTCTGGCTGATTCGATGGAGGACGACCTCGGGCGCGTGCTGGTCTGCGGCTGGCGTTCCAACGGGTGTGCGGAGCCGGGCTGCGGCGAGGTCGCCACCGCTTTCGTCGCTCGCTTTCTGGCGGACCCCGAACAGCCTGATGATGAGGATCGGCTCGATGGACGGCTCGATCCGAGCTTTGGCAACGGCGGGATTCTGCTGTTGACCCACGCGGGGCTTGCCGTGACCGGAGCTTCTTCCATCGCGCGTGATCCCTCCGACGGCGCATGGCTTGTCGGCGGCTGGTCGCGTGCGAATCCACTGGCCGGTGTTGGGCAGGCGAGTGTCTGGCGTGTGGCTGCGGACGGATCGACTGCGGTACAGATCGACATGGTCAATCCCCTGGGCGTGGATCAGGTCGTGCACGACGTGCTCATCCATGGACAGGGGCGGCTGGTGGCCGTCGGATCCCGTGGCGGCGCGACCCGTTCGAGTACGGTCTGGTCGCTGGACGCCGCATCGCTCGCCATCGACGGGAGCTTCGGCTCGGGGGGTGTCTTCGTCCATCCGGCCTCGCCCACGCAGCCCTTCGATGTGGCCACGGAAGTGGCCCTGGACGGGCTCGGGCGCATCGTGGTCTTGGGGGAGGGCTTCTCCGTCGACGCGCCGTCGTGGAATCAGAACCGTGACGCCAAGGTGTTCGTGCTCGATGCGCTTACCGGCGAGCTGGATGCCAGCTTCGCGACCGGCGGAGTGGCCTTTGGTCTGGATCTGTTCAGCAGCGTCCCGCTGCCCGTACGACCGAGTGCCGTGACAGTCGACGCGCTGGGGCGCATCGTCTTCGCCGGAACCCAGGTCGAGTCCCTGGGTGCAGGCGATATTCGTCAGCAGCCCGTGATCTGTCGCTTGCTCGAGAACGGCACGCCCGATACGAGTTTCGCCGGCAGCGTCGGCTCGCGCTTTCCTGCCACGGGTCTGGTCACCCTGCGCCTTGGGTCGACCAGTCAACCGGACATCGACTTCGGTCGCGATGCCGCCATCAGCGATGTGCATGTGGACCCCGATGGCAACATGCTCGCCGCTGGCTGGCGCACGAACGCGGAGGGTCACACGGACGTGGCCATGTTCGCGTTCGACGCGAATGGGGTCCCGTCCAGCAGCTACAACGTGGTCGGGTTCCTGATCGAGGACGGCTCCACGGCGGACGGCAGCTTCGAGACCGCGTCCAGCCTGCTGGTCCACTCGACCGGAGCCATCTGGACGCTGGGTGTCTCCCGTCCAGCCCCGGCCGGGACCGCAGAGATCCCGACCGTCTGGATCGACCGCGACTGAGAGAACGTCGCTCTCAGTCGCCGATCGGAAACAGGGCCTCGAGGATGTCGCTGCTGCGAGCGCGTGCACTGCCCCATCCGGAGCTATCGAGCACCTCGCCACCGCCTACCTGATAACCCTTGGCTTCCAGGACGCTCGCGAAGCGCGCGCTATCGGCGCCGTTGTCATAGCCCTGGTCTGCGTTGCGCGAGCCGTAGCGGTTCCAGCCGACGTAGAAGTCCACGTTGAGAACGGGTCCGTCCTCGATTCGCTCGAGCAACGCGTGGCGCGCCACGTCGCGCATGGCGAGGCTCTCCACGGCAACCTTGCCGAAGACGTCCGGGTAGGTGACCGCAGCCAGAGCGACGGTCAGGCCGAAACTCTGGGCGCCCATCAGGGCGTTCTGGTCTCCGGCGTCGCTCAAGCGGTAGCGCTCTCGGAGGTGCGGGAGGAACTCCTCGACGAGCATCTTGGCGTAGGCTTCCGTACCGCTGCCGCCACCCTCGAACCACCACTGGGGAGCGGGATCGATGAAGGCCACGACCAGCGGAGTGACGCTCTCGCCGATGAGGTTGTCCAGGGTGTTGCCCATCAGGCCCTTCTCGAGCCAATCCTTGCCGCGGTGGACGATGAGAAGCGGGTAGGTGGTGTCGCTCTCGTCGTAGCCAGCAGGCAAGTAGACCTGGAGCGGACGCGTGTCGCCGAGTTGCTCGCTCACGAAGTCATGCGCCTCGATGCGACCGCGCGCAGGGCCGGTCGGCTCACGGTAGTCCGTGTTTTCCTCGTACGCGGGCGTCAGGACTTCCGAGAGCATGTCGCCACGGGAGCCGGGCAGCGTGCGCGGATTGAGGGGGTCGGTCTCCCACTTCTCGAGGTCGATCTGGAATCGGTACTCCCAGCGCGTGCCCGCATCGATCGCGAAGCTCACGTGATGGAAGTCCGTGTTCGGGATGCGCTCCATCGACCGCGGGCGGCCCCCGTCGATCATCGTGCCCGCGACGGCGACCTCCTGGACATCTCCGCGGTAGACGATGTGCATCTGGCCGTCCTCGAGGATCGGAAACTGCTCTTGCGCCTCCATGAAGGCCTCGATCACGGCCTGGGGGTCCTCGGAAGCGCTTGCGCGCTGGACGAACTGCGCGAAGGCGCCAGCGCCCGTCTGTGGCGTCCCGGCGCTCGCGATCGGCGCGTTCGTCGAGGCCGAGACGATCGCAACCGATGCGACCTCGGCCGAGTTGCGCACGTACAGGCGCCCGTTCGCGAAGCTGGGCCAGGCGAAACCGGTGTGTTCGAGGACCTGCGTACGCGCCTCTTCCTCGTAGCCGTCCGGTGTGGCCTTGACGACGGCCACCACGCCCTCCGCGCCGAGCACGAGCAGGCGGTCATTGACGAGCAGCAGCCCACAGCCGCCCGGGGGCCGCGATTTCCACACGCGCTTCCCGGTCGTGCCGTCGATACAGGTGAGGAAGCTGTTGTTGATGCCGTAGATGTGACCCTCGTACGCGACCGGCGCCACGTAGCCGCGGCCGAGATCCCGCGAGCGGAACAGCTCCTGGGTCGCGAAGCCCGTGCCCTCGGCGTCCTGGGTGACCTCGATCATCGTCAGGGCTCCGCCCACATTCATGGCGAAGCGGTTGCCGTCGATGCCCGTGGCCATTCCGGTTCCGACCGAGTCGCGCTCGCCCTGGAAGATGTGCTCCCACAGCAGGCTGCCGTCGCGCGGCGCGAGACCGATCATGCGCTCGCCATCCGGGACGATGACCTGCAGGCGGCCGGCGAGCTCCATCGCGACCGGGGACTGGTACTGGGTCATCTCATCCCCCAGCGACCAGAGCACCTCGCCGGAGGCCGGATCGAGGCCTGTGATGGAACGACCCTCGTCGCCGCCCGTCTGCACGATCAGGACGCCATCGACCGCCAGGGGCGTGGTCGTGCAGCCGTACTCGGGAATCGTGGCGCCGAAGTCCCGGGCCAGGTGCTTGCTCCAGATGGCGTCCCCGTCGGCCAGGTTCAGGGCGACCAGATCCCCGAGCGGGCCGAGTGCGAACACGACACCGCCGTGGATGCTGGGAGTACTGATCGGACCGTCTTCTGATCCATCGTGGCCGCGGTACGTCTCCGACACGGCGTGGCGCCAGAGCTCGCTTCCATCGAGAGCGTCCAGTGCGATCACGACGTCCGACTCGCCGTCCGAGAAGAATGTCACGAGGTGACGGCCCGACACCGCGACGCCCGAATACGCGAATCCGAGTGCGGCCTTCCAGTTGACCTCCAGGCCGAACGCGCCGCCTTCGAACAGTCCGGCCGCCGCTGTCCGTCCGTCGCAGAGTGGACCTCGAAGGTGCGGCCAGTCGGCGTCCTCGCTCGTGGTGCCGGAGGGGGGCAGGATCGAAAGGGCAGCAAGCAGGGCGCTCGAGAGGATCATGGTCGGATTCCAGGCGTGATCAAGGAAAGGCGAAGGTACCGCGGATCGGGATCCTAAGCGCGCGGCTCGAATACTGCCATCGGGTAGGTCTTGGTATCCGGAGCTCGTTCCCCATGCCCCACTAATCGTCGCCGAAAACGGAAGCCGCCGCTCTCGCGCATCTGCAGGGGTCGCTAGACTAACGCTGCATGGGCGAGACTCGCGTGGAACTGGATCGGGCTGCGCACACGCGCCCGAGCGTCGCGCGCCCGCGACCCTTGCCTAGCATGCCTGCCAGCCTGATCTGCGCCGTGGTCCTGATCGGTGCGCTGTTTGCACTCACGGGCGATATCGGCCTCGATCTTGCGGACGAGGGGTTTCTCTGGCACGGAGCTCAGCTCACGGCCCTGGGCAAGGTGCCGCTGCGAGACTTTCAGTCGTACGACCCCGGGCGCTACTACTGGGGCGCGGCCTGGTCCTCCGTCTTCGGATCCGGGCTGATGGCGTTGCGGCTGTCGAACGCGATCTTTCAGGCACTCGGGCTGTTTTGCGGCCTGGCGGTGTTGCGACGCGTCACGCCTTCGATTGCCGTGCTGGCTCTGATGGGGGCCGTGCTGACGGTCTGGATGTTCCCGCGCCACAAGCTGTTCGAATCGAGCCTGGCACTGATGGCCGTGCTCTTCGCCGTGCGCCTGCTCGAACGCCCGACCGCGCGGCGGCACCTGGTGGCCGGGATCTTCGTTGGCCTGGCGGCCTTCTTCGGTCGCAACCACGGCCTCTACTGCACCCTGGGCTTCGCCGCGGTGATCCTCTTCGCGCACCGCGACCGACCAGATGGCGGTCTGCCCGCGAAGGCGACGAGCTGGGGGGCTGGCGTGATCCTCGGCTACGGGCCGATGCTCCTGATGTTGGCTCTCGTGCCCGGCATGTGGGAGGCCTTTGTCGAATCGCTTCGGTTGCTCGGGAGTCGCGGCACCAACGTACCGCGTGCGATTCCCTGGCCGTGGACACTCGACTACAGCATGGCCTTCGCCGGACTGGCTCCCAACCTGGTCGCTGGCGTGGGGTATGTGGTGATGGTTGTCGTCTACCCCGTAGCGCTCGTCTGGGCACTGCGGCGGCGTGTGGATGGAGACCATGCAGCACGCGCCGTCTTGATCGCGTCGGTCTGCATCGGACTGCCCTACACGCACCACTCGTGGGTGCGCGCGAGCCCTTCGCACCTGGCCCAGTCGATACAACCACTGCTCCTGGCCATCTGCGCGATGGCGGTGCTGTTCGGCCGGAAGCGGCCGGTCCTGGCGCGGACCCTCACCTGGGGCTCGCTCTCCATCAGCGCCCTGCTCGTGGCCTGGGGGGTGCACCCGGAGCTCAGAACCTTCGGCTCACTCGCCCGGCGCACTCTCGTCGAGCATGAGGTTGCCGGCGACCTGCTACGGATCCCCGAGTCCCAGGCGCGCGAACTGGAGCAGCTCGAAGCTGTCGTCGCGAAGCGAGTGCCCGTGGATGAGAGCATGTTCATGGCTCCGTTCCGGGTCGCGTACTACCCGATCTTGGGCCGGGTTGCGCCCGGATGGGACCTGTACATGCTCTGGAGTGCGAGCGAGGAGTACCAGAAGTCGATCGTGGAGATGCTGGAACAAGGCGGGGTCAACTGGGCGTTGATCGTCGACGAGTTCCTGCTCCAACGCCCCGATACCGCCTTCACGAACAGCCACCGGAAAGTGATGCGTTACTTCCGGCGCAACTTCGATCCGGTCCTCGATCCTGGGCTGCCGGACGGTCACCTCCTGCTGCGTCGGCGCCAGGCGCGCTGACACGGACGATGTTCGGGCAGCCGGCGCTCGAGCGCTTTCATGAGCGGGTGCCGATCCGGGACGGAGAGCGGGTATCGTATGCGCGTGGACAATTCCGAATCGGAGCCGCTGCGCATCGAGGTGCCCCGCAAGCTGGCCGGCAAGCGCTTCGATAAGGCCCTGCGCGAGCTCCTGCCCGAGCACACCGGTTCGCAGCTGCAGCGACTCGTGCGGCGCGGGCGGATCAAGCTCGATGGCCGCAAGGTGCTGCGCTCGAACTTCAACCTGCGCGGTGGGGAGGCGCTGGCCGTACGGCTGGAGGCCGGGCGTGTGGCGGAGGCTCCCGCACTCAATCTGCTGCACGTCGAGGATGACTTCGCGGTCGTGAACAAGCCGGCGGGCATGATCACCCATCCCGCGGGTGAGTTCCGTGGCGATTCCGTATCCGAGCTCGCCGTGCGCGAGTTCGGGGTACTGCCCAGCGTGGACGATGACGGCGACCGACCCGGCATCGTGCATCGACTCGATCGTGAGACGAGCGGGCTGCTGGTGATCGCGCGCACGCCGCACGCGCTGGACGAATTGCGGCGTCAGTTTCGAGAGCGCCTGGTCGAGAAGCGCTATCTGGCGCTGGTCTATGGAGTTCCGGAGAGCGACACGTTTCGGGTCGATCGAGCGCTCTCTCCCGTGCCCGGCAACAAGGACCGTCAGTGCCTGGATGCAGCGGGCCGGCCTGCGCTGACCGAGGTGGAGGTGCTGGAGCGATTCCGCGAGCATGCGCTCGTCGAGTGCCATCCTTCCACCGGGCGTCGGCACCAGCTGCGCGTCCATCTCTGGTCGCTGGGCCACGCGATCGTCGGTGACAAGCTCTACAGGCCGGAATCATCCGTGGAGCGCATTCGCGGCGTCACCCACCAGGCTCTGCACGCGCAGGTGTTGGCCTTTGATCATCCAGGGGACGGTAGCCGGATCGCTTTCGAGGCTCCTGCGCCGCAGTCCCTGCAGGAGCTGTGGGACAGGGTCCGGGGTTAGCACTCTTGGTCCATGGGCCGTCGGGGGGGGCAGAGATGTGTACAAACGCCTCACACTCGGATGGGGCCCAGATGGCCATTCAGCTGGTAGGCTCTCGGCGTTCCGAGCGTAATATCCATTCGAGAAACCTGCAGGAGTTAACGATGAAGTCGTATCTGGATTTCGGCCGTATGAGCGCCGTTGCCCTTGTTCTGGTCGCGGTCCCCGGCGCGCGTGCCATCGCTGACGACTGGGCCCAGTGGCGCGGTCCCGGCAAGGACGGGATCTCGACCGAGACCGAGTGGGACTCGGAGGGGCGTGAGCAGAGCGTCTGGTCTGCCGAGGTTGGAATGGGCTACTCCTCGGTCACCGTCGTGGACGGCAAGCTGTTCACGATGGGCTACGACAAGGACATGGAGTTCGACGTCGTTCGCTGTCTGGATGCCGTGACCGGCGAGGAGCTCTGGGCCCACGCCTACCCCTCGAAGATCTGGAACCAGTACCACACCGGCGGGACGCTGACGACGCCGTCCGTCGATGGCGATCGGGTCTACACGTTGAACCGCGAGGCGCAGTTCTACTGTCTCGAGGTCGAGACCGGAGAGGTCCTCTGGGACCGCGCGTTGATGGAGGAGTTCAAGGGCCTCGAGACCCCAATCTGGGGTTTCTCGGCCTCGCCGCTGATCCTCGAGGAGACGATCATCCTGAACCTTGGGCGTGTGATCGCCCTGGACAAGAAGACCGGCAAGCTGCTCTGGGAGAGTGAGGACTACGGCCACGCTTACGGAACTCCGCTCGCGATCGACGTCGACGGCGATGCTCGCCTGGCGGTCTTCAACGGCAAGGGCCTGGCGATCCTCAGCCTCAAGGACGGTTCCGCGCACGGCATGCACGAGTGGAAGACCGAGTGGGACGTGAACGCGGCCACGCCCGTGCTCGTGGGCGATGATCAGCTCTTCATCTCCTCGGGCTACAACAAGGGTTGCGGCCTGGTGAAGGTGACCGCCGAAGGGCTCGAGGTTGTCTGGGAGAACAAGTCGATGCGCAGCCACATGAGCGGTGTCGTGCTCTGGGAGGACAACTTCTATGGCTTCGACGAGAAGAACCTGACCTGCCTGGGGATGGACGGCGAGAAGCGCTGGAGCGTCCGTGATTACGATAACGGTGCGGTCATGGTGGCCGACGGACGTCTGCTGATCGTGAGCTCGAAGGGCGAGCTGATCGTCGCCGAGGCGTCACCCGAGGAGTACACCGAGATCTCGAAGGCCGAGGTGTTCGAGGCCAAGGACAAGGTCGTCTACTGGACGACGCCGGTGCTGGTCGATGGGCGCGTCTACTGCCGTAGCAGCATGGGCGACCTCGTCTGCCGCGACCACCGCAAGATCGGCGGCTGAGGCCGCCCCGGATAGGCGATCAGGACCGCTTCTACTCGAGCCATCGAGCGGAAGCGGTCCTGATCTCGTTCTGCGCTCCGTTCTGGAGCCACGCGTGACGCTACTTGTCGAGCTTGCCCTTCTTGGACCGGCGCGGCGGCTTGCCGTCGGCGCGAACCGGCGAGATACGCAGCATGCGCTGGCATACGCGCGCGCGGCCGAGGGCGCGGAAGACGTCCTCGGGCATGCCGCCCGGCAGGTCGACCGTGCTGAAGTCGTCGTGGATCTCGATGCGACCGATGTAGCGACCCTCGAGCCCGGCCTCGTTGGCTATCGCGCCCACGATGCTGCCGGGGCGAACGCCGTGGTCGTTACCGACCTCGACTCGATAGCGCACCATCCCGTGCTCCGTAGCCTGGCCCATCGCTCCACCCTGGGGCTTGGGGCCACGCTGTCCGGGCCGGTCGCGCGGGCCGTCCGGGCGTCCGAACTTGCGGTCACCAGGACGATCGGGGCGATCGGGACCGCCGAAGTTGCCCCCGAAGCCCTCCTCGGGCTCCTGACGGCGCTCTTCGAGCAGCAGCGGTTGATCTCCCTGGGCCATGCGCGCCAGGGCCGCGGCCACCCGTTCGGGATCGGCGTCCTCGTTCTCGGCCAGCACCTCGCGCACGACCCCTGTGAAGAAGTCGAGCTGCGGGTCTGCCATGGCCTCGACGATGCGCCGCTTGAAGCGCGCCACGCGCGTGCGGTTGACGTCGGCTGTCGAGGGCAGCTTCATCGGCTCGAGGTCGCGCCGGACGACGCGCTCGATCGATCGCAGCATGCGTTTCTCGCGCGGCGAGACGAACAGGATCGCGTCGCCCGTACGGCCAGCGCGGCCGGTCCGACCGATGCGGTGCACGTAAGCTTCCGTGTCCGTCGGGACGTCGAAGTTGATCACGTGACTGATGCGCTCCACGTCCAGGCCGCGGGCGGCCACATCGGTGGCGACCACGATGTCGAGCTGGCCCTTCTTGAGCCTGTCGATCGTGCGTTCGCGTTGAATCTGTGCGACATCACCGCTCAGGGGGGCTGCCGCGTAGCCGCGCGCCTCGAGCTTCTCGGCCAGGATGGCGGTCGAGTGGCGCGTCCTTACGAAGACCAGCATGCCGTCGAACTCCTCGACCTCGAGGATGCGCGTGAGCGCCTCCAGCTTGCGCGGTCCGCTGACGACTTGATAACGCTGCCGGATCAGGTTGGCCGTGGCGTGGTGCTCACGGATGAGGATCTCCTCGGGCTCCCTGAGGTAGGTCTTCGCCACGCGTCGGATGACGTCCGGCATGGTCGCCGAGAAGAGGGCGATCTGACGCGATTTGGGGGTCTTGTCGAGGATCCAGGTGACATCGTCGATGAAACCCATGTGCAGCATCTCATCGGCCTCGTCCAGGACGACGCCCTTGAGCTCGCTGAGGTCCAGCGTGCCGCGCCGGATGTGATCCGTCACGCGTCCCGGCGTGCCGACGACGACATGCACGCCGCGGCGCAAGGGGCGCAGCTGAAGCGAGTAAGCCTGGCCGCCGTAGATCGGCAGCACGTGGAAACCCGGCATCGTGTGCGCGTAGCGCTGGAACGATTCGGCGACCTGGATCGCAAGCTCGCGTGTCGGCGTGAGCACCAGCACCTGGGGCTTGGTTAGCTCCAGGTCGATGCGTGCCAGCATGGGCAGCGCGAAGGCCGCCGTCTTGCCGGTGCCGGTCTGAGCCTGGCCCACGATGTCCCGACCCTCGAGCAGGGGCGGGATCGTGCGCGCCTGGATCGGCGACGCAGCCTCGTAGCCCACCTCGGTGAGGGCGTCGAGGAGGAATTGGGGGAGTCCCAGGGTTTCGAATCCCGGGGAGGGTGAATTCACCGTGGCGTTATCGGACATTTCGATTGCCCGTGTTGGTCGGGCGGGGGGGGCTTGCCGTGAGTTGGATCCAGTGCAGATCTAGTGGGCTGTTGAAGAAGTCATCCGGCCCCATGGCTGCATGCTCCACTTTGGTATGGCAGCTGGAAACACAGGCGAATCCACGGATTCGCCTGTGTTTCCACGCACCACACCAAAATGGATGCTGCTGCCCTGGCATCCGGAACACTTTTTCAACGGACAGCTAACCGTCTATTGTCATCCAGCGGACTGGCTAGCGATACCCCGAATCGGCGAAATGATCAGGGGCCGAAGGGCTTTCCGCTCTGCCGCTGCTCGGCCGCATCGCGGTCCACGTTGCCCAAGATGCGCCCAGGATCCCCGTCCAGGCGCCGTTCCATACGATATCCGTCCTGGCTGGAGAACTGCCGCGGACTGATTTCAGTGGCCCGGAATCCGTGCGCTTGGCACAGGAGCTGGGCCGCCAGATTCCTCTCCTGGACCTCGATCGTGACCCGTTCGCACTCCAGCTTGCTGGCGATACGGACGATTCGGTCCATGGCGAAGCTCCCGATTCCCTGCCGTCGCCAGCGCCGAGCGACCATGAGGTTGCTGATGAAGAGGGCGCCCTGGTGGTGCTTGATGGCGTAAAACGCGATCGGCGTCGCCGTCTCGGTGCGGTGGGCGATGACCCTGAAACCCGCTCGCTCCTGGGCCAGGAAGAAATCCAGCTGCCCGGAATTCCAGCCCGCGTCCCGGTTGCTCGGGTCGAGATCGAGCAATGCCCTCCTGTCCGCATCCAGGTAGGCGCGATCCAGGAGCTCCGTCCTCAGGGAAGCTCTCATGCTCCCTTGGGACGCAATGGCGATGCCCCAGGTTCCCGGTTTCTGGCCGCGACCTCGGACTACAGTCCGTTCAGGATTGCGGTCAGGGCCGCGTTCGGCTGACCGTTGGCGTCGACCCAGGCGTCCAGGATGATCCCGATGGCCGGGTTGGTGTTGGTCAGGCGCTGGATCAACGAGCCCGTCAGGGGGCCCGCGAACTCCGGGTCGGCCGTACCGGCCCGCAGGCTGGCCCCCGTATTCTCGAGCAGAGCGTGGTTGTTGGACCCGGTCGGCACGCCGGCCTCGTCGACGATGCGGTCGAGGTTGTAACGCGTGCGGCTGAGGTCGAGCGTGACGTCGGCCGGGGCCACGTTCTCGCACCCGTAGCGGTCCACGTTGGTGTCGAGTGAGTTGATGGCGCAGCCGTTCTCGTCGAACAGGAACAGGCCGGTACCCAGGCCGGCGACCATGTGCACCCACAGGGGCGAGTTCATCTGGTTTCCGGGGTTCTTGCCGATGTGATCGCGCATCACGTCGAAGAAGCTCTCGGTCAGGCCATCCAGGGTCGGGCTCTGCATCGCGCCCTGCAGCGTTGCGTACTCGGTTCCGAAGTTGGTGAGCCCGTCAGTGGTCAGGTGGCAGGCCACGCAGTAGCGCGGGCCCTCGTTCTGGCTGGTGACCTTGCCGCGGATCGAGTGCGGCATCATCGCGTTGTGGCTGAGCGATGGGTGGTTGGTCGTCACCTGGTTGTTGCCCTGAGCGTTGCGGTCCGAGAAGGCGAAGATCGGCGACAGGTCACCCTCCTTGTCCTTCCACTGGAAGAACATCTCGGTGTTGCCGGCGATCGGCACGATCTTGTTGCTCGGGCCGACTCCCAGCTGGAACGGGACCGGCGACTGGTACACGAACTGCGCCTCGTCCTCGCGGAACACGATGCGCTCGCCAGTGATGTTGCTGAAGTTGTTGCCGGTGTTGTACTCACCTACCAGGTGGCATCCGATGCACGAGTTGGTCCAGGACGCGTGACACGTGGCGCAGCTCACGTTGGACGAGCCGTGGCTGAACCCGCTGGGCGCGCCCGTCTGGAGCGGACCGATGCCCGTGGATGTGAGCCCGTCGGCGGTGCCCATGGCGTAGGACGCCATCTCGCTGTAGACCGGGTCGCCCGAGAACGGATCGAACTTGCCAGCGTCGACGATCGTGTCCTTGGTCTGCGATAGGTAGTGCTTGACGCCCGTCAGGCGGCTGTACAGGTAGTAGTTGCCGTCGCCCTCGAGCACGACGTGTGGCAGCGTGTTACCCATCGAGTCGACCGCGACCTGGCCCTGATCGCCGTTGATGGTGGTGCCCGCCACCGTGGGCGCGTAGGCATCTGCCGCGCCGTGGCAGCTCTCGCAGCGGATCGCGACGGCCTGGTCCATGCGGCTCAGGATCTGAGCGTTGACCGAGTCGTTCACGTCGCCTCCGTGCAGATCGAAGCTACCGTGGCAGTCGATGCAGCCCAGGCCCGCCTCGTAATGCACATCGGGCGGCGTGTCATCGCGCCCGTCGCCGTCGTAGTCCTCTTCGAGGAGGTACTGGTTACGGTTGCGCCCGTTGAACTCCGTGTTGCCGACCAGCGGGTCGAAGAGTCGCGTGTCGCCGTTGGTGTTGCGGTACGAGGCCGGATTGGCCGGGTACTGCAGGTTGCGACGCACGTCCTGGTTCTGGTCGAGGCGGATGCCCCAGTACTGCATGACCGTGCGGTTCGAGCCCTGATGGCATCCGGCGCAGGCGTAGTCGTTGATGCCCTGGATCTGCTCGCCGCTCGGAAGAGTCTTGTGCACGCTACGGATCATGTGACGCGCCACGTGCGGCCGCTCGGGGGCGTCGATGTCGTCCGGGTCGGCCGGCTCGTCCTTGTTCACGTTTGGATCGCTGATACGGCTGCGGCCGTCCAGGCTGTACTGCATGTGACACGATGTGCAGCCCGACGAGCGGTAGTCCCCGTAGCGGTTGTTCGCGCCTGCGCTGCCGAGGTGGCAGTCGCCGCAGGTGAACGCCACCTGTTCCTGGTAGAGGCGCGCCAGCGGTGAATTCGTGATGGCGGTGCCGTTCGCGTTCTGCCCGGCGGCGATGACATTGGCGTCGTAGAGCTCGGGGTGCGCGTGCAGGTCGATCGGTCCGGTGGCGTTGCGCACGCTGATGACCGGATACTCGAGCAGACGTTCGACCCCACCCAGGGGCGCAGTGCCCTCGTCGAAGGTCCGATTGCTGATCGCGCGGAAGCCCAGGTCCGCGGCGGTGTCGCTGTAGTCGCCAACACTGTCGGGCACCGCGTTGTCGACGCCGATGGCGT
>JBLHKW010000095.1:0-20968 GCA_047618565.1 Planctomycetota bacterium | reverse complement strand
CGAGGGCGACGGCGTGATGTTTCTCCGTTGCACGAGAGCTCGGCCGTCAGCTGGGCGAGGTGATCGACGGATGCCGCCGAGGAGCGTACGATTCGTGCCCCAACGCCGCTCCGCGCGGACCTGAGCTAGCAGCCCGTGGTGAAAGTCACGGCGGGCTCGAAGCCGTCGGGATTCGATCTGGCAAGGCGCGCTGACGACGCGTATTCGTGGATACTCGGAGGAAGCGCAACGCCGCCAGGGCGGAGCCTGGCGGATTTGAGCGGGTCGTGAGTTTCACCACGGGCTGCTAGCATGTCAGTGATGTTCACCCTCGCCTTCAGCGTCCTCGGGTCCATTTCGACCGGAACAGGCCATCTGCCACAGGACCCGGCCGGCGCCGCGCCCATCGACGAGACTCGCACCCTATCACTGACATCCGAGTCCTCGAACCGGATCGAAGGGAAGGGACCGGCGCAGATGGCCGCGTACGAGTGCAAGTTCATGGGAACGTTGCACATCTGGACCGAGTCTGAGTTGAGCCTCTACCTGCATGTCGAAGACACGGCGACATCCACGGTCCTCGCACGTCGCGTGAGCGATGGCCTGGGGAGCGACACCCACGTCGAGGTGATGGTCCAGGCGGGTGATTGGCTCGCGATCACGGTCGCCGTGGAGGAGAACGGGCCGGTCGGCTCCGCCGAGCTGCATCTATACGCGGCACCGGAGTCCGAGGCGACGCTGGCTGCCGCAGAGCTCGTTCGACACGGCCTGACGGATGTGCGCGAGCTGGAACGCGAAGGAGACCTCGAAGGAGCGCGCGGCGTGCTCGCCGAACTGCTCGACCATCTCCAGAGCATCCCGGGGGCGAGTACCAGCGAGGCCATATCCGGCGTATTCTGGGATATCGGCGTGCGGGCTCGCGACCTGGCCGACCTCGAACTCGCCCGCGTCGCGTGGAATATCGCACTGCAACACGCCGAGCGCACGCTCCCTCCGGGACATCCGTCCGTGCTCGTCAATCGTTCGAACCTGGCGGTAACCATCGGACAACTCGGTGACCCGTCCGGCGCTTGCGAGCTCATCGAAACAGTCGTCAAGGCTCTCGAACGCATCCGGCCCAAAGACCACGTGAAAGTGCTCACGGCAAAGCTGAACCTCGGATCGATGCGCGCCGAGAGCGGCGAGCTGGATCGGGCCCGGGAGTGGTTGGAGAGCGTGATCGACACGGCTGGCGTCGGGCCTCTTGCAGAGCACCCGACGGTCATTGCGGCCAAGACCGGGCTTGCTGGAATCCTGGCAGAGACGGGGTACTTGGGCCGTGCTCGAGAGCTACTGGCGGCGGTCCTCGTCGTCTCAAAACGCGACCTGCCTGCAGACCACCCGGACACCATCCTGGTCCAGCAGAACCTGGCCGCGACCCTCGAACTCATGGGCCACTATTCGGCAGCCCTCGTGAACTTCGAGGCCATCCACGACTGGGCCAGGCGAAACCTGCCGGAGGACCACCCGAGGGCCATCCTCGCGAGCCAAGGACTGGCCGCGATCATGATCGCCATGGGCGACGCCGTCGGGGCAAGAGGCCTGTGCGCCACCGTACTGGAGGCCAGCCAACGCACGCTCCCCGCGGGACATCCGAACCTCATCCGAGCGCACCTGAACATGGCCTCGACCCTCCTCTCCCTCGGCGAGCACGAAGCTGCGCTGGTGATGCTCGAATCAGCTTTGGGCGAAGGCGAGCAGTCGCTGCCGGAGGGCCATCCGGATTGGCTGACGATCAAGATTACCCGCGCCGCAACTCTCGCAGCCGGCGGTGATCTGGAACGCGCTCGCGCGATTGAAGAGGAGGTTCTCGCGGCGCAGGAGCGAGATCTGCCGGAGGGCCATCCGCATCTACTGAAGGCGCGCAGCCGCCTCGCCGTGACCTGCATGCAGATGGGGGACCTGGTCGAGGCCGAGGCGCTGGAAGGGGGCGTGCTCGAAGCGCTCGAGCGCGCAGCCCCGCGCGGGCATACAGACGTCTTGAGGGCGCGCAACAACCTCGCCTTCACCCGGCTCCAGGGCGGTCAAGTCGAGCGTGCTCGTGAACTCGTCGCGGCACAGGTGGAGGGTATGAAGGCCCATGCATTGGCCTCGCTCGCGCTGGCTCCGCGCGCCGTTGGAGAGTCGCTACGCACGAACGAGAAATGGCTCGCTGGCCTTCTCCGGTTGACCCGAACCGGCGACCCCGAGCAGCGCGCAGCGGTGTTCGAGCTCCAGGAGACCATGCGCCTGGTTGTGCTCGAGGCGGCGCGCGCCCTGCGACACTCGGACGCACCAGACGTGAAAGCTGCCATGGGCGAGGCCTTGGTGGCCCGTACCAAGCTTCACGAGTGGATCTCGAGCAGCGCAGATGTCGCTCCGGCACGACGCGATCGTGAATTGACCCGCTTGACGCTCGAGCGCGACCGTCTCGAGCGCATTGCGAGCCGGCGACTCGCCGAGACAGGTGTCACCGTGCAGCCGGTCGAGCTCGACGCGCTCGCAGGTTCACTCGGGACCAAGGCGGTCGCGCTGGCCTATCGCGGTACTGGTGAGTGGGTCCGCAACAAGGATGGAGGGTGGCGCAGCGAGGAACGCCTGGTCGCTCATCTGCTGCGCCCGGACCGCACCCTCATCCGCTTCGAGCTCGGTCCGACCGCGGAGGTCGTGGCCCTGGTCGAGGCCTGGCGGCCCGAGATCGGCGTGACGCTCACGCGAGGTATCGCCGCTCCCGGCGGGACCGAGAGGCGCGAGGCAGGTTCCGCCATAACCCTGCGAGAGCGCCTGCTCGACCCGATCCTGAAGGAGACTTGGTGGGGAGATCGACAGGATCCATGCCTGTGCCGACGACGTCGTCTTCCTGGTGCCGCTCGACGCGCTACCCTACGGCGACGGCCATGTCGGAGACCGCTGGAGCATTTCGAACGAGGTGTCGTTCGCCAGATTGATCGCGCCAGGTTCGCGCCCAGAGGCCGAGCCGAGCCTGCTCGCCCTCGGCGGCGTCAACTACGACGCCGGTGGAACGACCGGGCGCTCCGGCCTGGAGGAGAGTTTTCAGGCCCTTCCGCAGACGGGCACCGAAGCTGCCGCGGTGATGGGACTGTTCGAGGGCACCTTCGACAGGAACGCGCAGAGCCTCAGCGACGCTCAAGCGACGAAGGCAGCGTTGTTCGAACACGCCCCAGGCAAGAGCTTTGTGCACCTGGCGACGCCCGGGGCCGCCCTTCTATCAACGGCTGATTTTGCGGACAGAACGGGGGTATGATCCTCACGCACCTCAAAGCCACCCCTGGCCTGGATTGACATCGATGCGACACATCCTGCAGCAACTGCCCGCGTTCACTCTCGCCCTCCTGCCCAGCCTGGCCCACGGCCAATTCACCCAGGATGACATCGCGCGAGACAACGTCAGTGGGCGCTTCCTCATGTATGAGGTCAGCCCGACGAAACCGGTGCTGTTCGCCCCGGACGGCTCTGTGTTCTACATCACCAACCAACTGGGCGACCGCCTGGCAATCTACGACACGGCATCTCGCGAGCTCATTCTCGAAGTCCCGACCGGACCCGGCCTGGTCTCCCTGAAACATCGGCCCGGCACCAGCGAAGTCTGGATGGTCGACAGCGTCACGTCCAGCTTGACGATCTACGACACCCGGACGAAACAGATCGTGCACACGGTACGCGTGGGCGCGGAGCCCAGCGACCTGGTGTTCACGGCCGCTGGTGACCGTGCCTACGTCAGTTGCTCGGCGGTGGACCGCGTGGACGTTATCGATACCGCGAACTACGTCGTCGCTCACTCGATCGCCATCCCGGCTCGCAAGCCGCACGCGCTGGCCCGAATCGGGAGTTCCGTGTACGTCGTCCCACTGCTTTCCGGCAACGGCACGGCCCCCCTGGGTGATACGGCGCTCGGTGAGGCAGTGAGAGTGGCACGCGTGACCGATATCCCCGGTGCTCAGCCCTTGCCCGACCGCGACCTGCTCAAGATCAACGTCACCGGACTGCCAACCACCGACGAACTGGATAACGCAGCCACGATCTCGGGCCTCGGTACGACCCTGTTCAATCTCCACCGCCGCCCGGGTAGCAGCGAGTTATGGATCCCGAACACGGACGCGCTCAACGCATTGCATCGAGGAGAGAAGGCGTTCATCGCCGGCCAGGTTGTCCGAAATCGCCTGACCGTGGTCGACCTGGCGCAGACGCCTCCGTCCGTACGCATCGTCGACCTCGACGCCCTGGCGCCGGCCGTCGACCAACGCGTATCGACGCCGACCAGCGTGGCCTTCATGCCCGACGGCAGCCGCGCCTTCGTCACAGGCTACGGTACCGACCGTGTCGCCGTTCTCGACATCGACGCCCAAGGTGCGATCACCTGGGCCGGGTCCATCGCGATCCACTCGATCAGCGACTACCCACAGTTCTCGGGCCCGAGGGGGTGCGCGGTGTCGAGCGACGGAGAGTACCTGGTGACCTACAACAGCGTCGAAAACGGATTCGCCCGGGTGCAACTGCCGACCCTTCCGACCTCGACGCCGTTCGACTTCCAGTTTCAAGACTCACTTAAGATCGGCTTCGACCGCATGCCAAAGGTCATGAAGCGCGGACGCGGGCTCTTCAACAGTACGAAGTTCTCGCTATCCAACACGTCAGCCTGCTTCTCCTGTCACACGGATGGCGACACGGATGGACTGGCCTGGGATCTGTCGGGCTATCTCGACCCTGAGACAACGCCCGCGGACCAGCTGCAGTTCGGCGTCGACGTCAAGGGCCCCATGGTGACCCAGAGCGTGCGCTCCGTGCGAGAGACCGGTCCGTACCACTGGCGTGGCGAGAGGCGCGCGCTCAGCAACTTCAACGCCACCTTCAAGAACCTGCTCGAGCACACCGTCAACGGCCAGCCGGCGACGATCGGCGGCGGCTTCGTATACCTCCAGGAGTACCTCGAGGAGCTGGTGATCGCGCCCAACCCGCGTCAGGATCCCAGCCGTCGACACTCCACGATCGAGCTGCAGGGCGCGGATCTGTTCCTCAACCGGCCGGTTCAGGGTGAGCAGGCATGCGGTGACTGCCACCAGCTCCCGCTCGGGACCACAAACGAGGTCGTTCAGACCTTCCGTGGCGGCGAGTCGCCCTCGATCGTCGTGCCCGCGCTGCGCAATATTGCTCGCAAGCTGAACACGCCCATGACCGTCGGCGCGGCCTTCGGGGAGCGCACCGAACTCGGAGCCGGGCTCAACCACGGTGGAACTGCGCCATCGATCGATGCGGTGGCACTCGAGCTGGACTCGCAGGGAAACCCCATGTTCCAGGTCGGACCGTCCGAGGCGGGCAAGATCGCGCGTTTCATCGAGTCACTCGACACTGGACTCGCGCCCTCGACCGGCTTCCAGGTGACGATGCACGCCGGCAACGTACAGAGCGTCCTCAGCAATGAACTGCCCTACCTCATGCTTCAGGCAGGCGACGGGGAGTGCGACGTGATCTTCGTGACCGGGCCCGAGTTCCTGTTCCAACAGGAGGACTTCGTGACGGGCATGTTCATTCCGCAGACCGAGCGTTTCGCGCTCGCGTCCAATCAACTGCCGCACCGCACCCTCGCCCAGCTGGTCGACACGGCCAACGGGGGGGCTCCGGTAACGTTCATCGGCGTGGCGCGTAGGCGTGGCAAGGTGATGGGGCTCGACCGCGACAACGACGACATCTACGACCTGGATGAAGCCGCGAGGGGAACGAACCCCGAGTCCTGGGACACCGATGGTGACCAGTTTCCGGACGGCTACGAGCTGGAATGGGGAATGGACCCGCTGGTCCCGACGGCCACTTCGCCCGACTCGGTCGGCCCCGAGGTGATCGACGGCCCGCACGTGGTGTACACCACCCAGACCTCGATCAAGATCGAGTTCGAGACCTCCGAGCTCGCGCGCATCCTCTTCTTCGTCGATGGCACCGCAGTCCTCCGCCGTCCCCTGAATCACGAGTACGACACGCACTTCTCGTACCCGATCGGCGGGCTGAATCCCCAGACCGTCCACACCATCACGATGGAGATGACCGACCCGAACGAGAACCGGACGTGCTTCGACTTCGACCACGAGACCAGCTCCTTCGTGCGTCCGACGCCGATTCACGTCGAGCAGATTGCGCTGCAGATCATGCAGAGCCCGCTGCCCACGAGAAGGAACAAGCTACTCGTGCGGGTGAACCTCGGTGGAGACGCCGGTCCAGCGGCCGCGAGTTACGACATCGAGCTGTCAGCCTATTACACTTCCGAGCAGGCGATGGAGGTCATCGCCGCCGAGGCACACGCCGTCTCGACGGGTCACGGCGCCGCCGTTGCGCTCATCACCATCCCGAACTCGATCCCGTGGGGCCAGGGAACCCTCACGGTCGTGGTACAGGGCGTGACCGAGCCGGACGGCTTCCCGTCCTACATCGAGGCGGACAACAATGTCAGCCTGAAGTCCACGCCCTACTGAGGCGTGGCCGTGGCGTCCGCGCGCAAGGGCATGTCGCCCGCGAAGGGTGCAGCAACTGGGCCGATGGCCAACTCACGCCATGACAACGGCTTGCCCCGAGAATCACGCCGCTTCCACGCCCAAGCTTCGGACCCACGCGCGATACGGCGGTTTGACGAGCTTGATGCGCGCCGCCTCCATGATTGATGAGGCGGGTGAGCGATGCGATCAGAGTGTGATGCGGGTAGATGTGAGCCATGGACGCCTTTGTTGCGCGCTCACAGGTTCGGGTTCGGCAACGAGTCGTCTTCGGCCGAGTCTCTGCAACACACGAGCCTCCCCTACGCGACTCGCTCGCCCGGATCGTCGCGGCGTTCGCCGTACCAGACCTCGAGACCCTCGCGAGCACGGTAGGCGGCACGACCTTTCCAGAGGGGCCGAAAGGCGGCTGCGAGAATCTCGCGGCCCGAATGCGTGCGGATCTTGCGGCCGGAGGTGACGACGTGCTGGTCGAGCGCGACGAACCGCCCGCGCCGCTTGAAGGCCAGGCTCAGCCAGACCTCTTCCCCGGCGAAGACATCGCGGCTGAAGCCTCCCAGGCCCTCGAAATCAGCCCGACGACAGAAGAAGAAGCAACCTGGCGCCACGCATAGACCGCGCAGGAGCCAGACCACGCCCGCGAGCAGGATCCGCGCGACGAACGGCAGGTGCCCGTCGAAACACACTCGCGCGCCGCCGCCGATCGCACCCGCCGCGAGCGCATCGAGGGCCGCGACGATGGGTTCCGCGGTCACGCGCGTGTCCGCGTCGACGAAGATCAGGTGCTCGCCGTGCGCAGCCGCCGCGCCGGCGTTACGGGTCTCGGAGATCTGGCGGTGCGAGACTTCGACTACCCGAGCGCCGTGCTCGCGCGCGATCTCCACCGTGCGATCAGTGCACGAGTCCGCCGCGACCACGACCTCGAACGGCCTACCCACGGCGCGTGCAGCAGCAGTGAGGCTGCCGAGCGTCGCACCCAGTACGGCTTCCTCGTCGTAGGCGGGGATCACGAACGAGAGCAGCGGGTCGCCACGCTCACTCTTCATCACGGTGCTGCCCATGTTCAGCAAATCGGCGCGACCGGCGCACCACCTCAAGGCTCCTCAAAATCCCCGTCCGCAGCCCTCGTGACGCAGTCGAGTCCTTCGTGCCACGTCCCTGGGTCCGGGAGCCGTGGCACCTCTTTCGATCTGACTGCCCAGCGCGTCGTACAGGCGGCAACTGACCTGACACCGGGGGGGTCCTGAGCAGGGGCTAGCGTGGCGAGTAGGGCGAAAAACACCATGCTGCCGATCATGCGCAGGAACCCGCGTTGTCGCCTGTTGACAGGTCACCTGCCCTCCGAAGCCCCCCGTCGGGCCCCTCGGTGGCCTGATTTTCCTTTTGCCCGGGGCAATCGGTCCCTTTCCATCCCCGAAAACCCTATGATGTGCGCGAGCGAGTGGCGGCTTCCAAAGCTGCGTGATGACGGGTCAACCCCGTTCGCCCGCTCCACATGAATCCTGTCATTCGGCAGGCTCATGGACCCTGAAGGCAATGATAAACGTACTAGGCACGACGCTGAGTCACCTCGGTGACTCCTTCGTGCGCCCAGAGCCTTCAGCTCTTTCTCTTCCCGCTCGTCTTCTCTGTTCCGTGTCGTACGTCGATCGGTCCCGAACCAAGCCGAGCACCTTCTCAAAGATCGAAACGACAGATGGGTAACAGACTCTACGTAGGCAACCTTTCCTTTGACTCCAGCGAAGACAGCGTCCGCGCTGCTTTCAGCGCCGACGGCCGCACCGTCAGCGAAGTCACCGTCATGATGGACCGAGACACGGGCCGCCCCCGTGGCTTCGGTTTCGTCGAGATGGGCTCCAGCCAGGACGCCCAAGGCGCCATCCAGGCCCTCGACGGCTCTGAACTTGACGGCCGGAACATCAAAGTGAACGAGGCCAAAGAACGCGAGCCCCGCAGCGGCGGCGGCGGCGGCGGCGGCCGTGGTGGCGGCGGCGGCGGCGGCGGCTACGGCGGCGGTGGCGGCGGCGGCGGCGACCGCTGGTAAGCACCCAGCCCACAAGCTGATATGAAGAGCGAGCGGCGGGTTGACCCGTCGCTCGCTTCTATTTGGGGCAGTTCGATGGGATCCCCAGCGTGGTCATCGTCGGAGATCGGCGCGGAGAGCACGAGTCATGCAGCAACGCACCGTGCGGGCTCATGGACGATCACGACGGCCCCCCCGTTTTCGTTGGGCGCTCGCCCAGACGGCGCCGACGAGGGTCGCTCGGAAGCGCTTGCCCTTGATGCGCCCGCTGTTGATTCGCTCCACCGCGTTATCACTGACGCGGCGCGAGACGGCGACGTAGGACAGCTTCTCCTGGATCTCGATCTTGCCGACGTCCCCCGCCCGCAGGCCACCGGCGTCTCCGGTGAGGGCGCCGAGGATGTCCCCCGGACGAACGCGGTCCTTGCGACCACCCGAGATGAGGATGGTCTCCATCTCGGGACCCACGGCCAGGGCCTTGAGCAGCGCCTCCAGGCCCGGATCGGAGCCCGAATCTCTGGCCAGCGTCTCGATCGGCTCACCGGTCAATTGCTCGGCGGCCTGGATGCGCGAGTCGCGCGGCCCGGTCGTCAGCGAGACGGCCACGCCCTTTCTACCGGCTCGCCCCGTGCGGCCGATGCGGTGCACGTAAACCTCCGCCTGCGGCGGTAGCTCGAAGTTGATGACGAGGTCGAGGCCCTCGACATCGATTCCGCGTCCTGCGACATCCGTGGCGATCAGCACGCGCACGCTCTTGTTGCGGAACCGGGCCAGCACCTGGTCGCGATGGAACTGATCCAGGTCACCGTCGAGGCGATCCACACTCAGCCCCGACCCGGACAGGCTGCGCGCCAGCTCGGAGACGGTCGCCTTGAAGTTGCAGAAGACCAGCGCGGACTCGTGCGGATACGTGTGTAGCAACCAGCAGAGCGCGTGGAGCTTGTCGCTGAGCTCCACGGCCATCTGCAGCTGGTGGATCTCGAGCAGCGCCTCTTCGGGATCGTCGATGGTCACCCGCAGCGCGTCATTTTGGTGCGCCCGGCTCATGGCGTCGACCGAATCCGGGAAGGTCGCGGAGAACAAGACCGTCTGGCGCGCAGCCGGGAGTGCGCGCAGGATTTTGCGCACGTCCTCCTCGAAGCCCATGTCGAGCATGCGGTCGGCCTCATCGAGCACGACGGTCTGGATCGAGCGAGTGTCCAGTGCACCGCGCTGCAGGTGGTCGAGCAGGCGGCCGGGCGTACCGATCGCCACGTGCACGCCCCGTTCGAGGGCCTCCCGCTGGGGCCGCGCGGGCTGGCCGCCGACGACCTCGAGCACGTGAAGCCCCGCGCATGCTCGCCCGAGCTTGCGCAGCTCGCGCGCAACCTGCGCGCACAGCTCTCGCGTCGGACAGAGCACCAGCGCCTGCAGCGCGCGCTGCTCGAGCTCCATCCGCTGCAGGATGGGCAAGGCGAACGCCGCCGTCTTTCCGCTGCCGGTTTTCGACTGACCGATCAGGTCCTGGCCGGCAAGCAGAGCTGGAATGCTGGCCGCCTGGATCGGCGTCGGCTGTGTATAGCCCAGGTCGTCGATCACGGCGAGCAGCGCCGGCGAGAGGGAGAGCGAATCGAATGCTGGTTTCACGTCAGCCACCATCGCGCATGGCAGAGAGCGGCACAACTGCCTTTTGCCGAGTCGGCGCGGGACCTGCCCGGGTGAGGCCATTCAGCACGACGCTCATGCTCCTGCCCAACCTTGACGCCCTGCTCTCGTTCGCATGGACGGATCGCTCGGTACACGCGTTGGCATTCGGCGCCCGGTACGGCGTCTTGAAGCGGTAGAGGCCCCCAGGGCCCCAAGGTCCCCGGGGAGTCCTCGTGTCCATGCCCGGCCTTGGCCGGCCGAGCTTGTGCGCCCTATGGCCTGCCCGTGACGACCAGGTTCTTCAGCGGGATCGAGAAGATGAACGCCGTCATTGCGCTCGCCGTGATGCGTGAATCCGAGCCGAAGCCCGCATTGTCGCGGTTGGGTTGGTAGTAGTAGCTTCCGTCGGTGCACTGCGAGAGGGCAAACCAGAAGCGGTTCGCGTCCATCATCTGGCCCAGGTTGGGGAGGTCGAACGCGAGGGCGGCAGCCGCGTAGCCCATCCCCATCGTGGGTGAGCCGTGGGTGTCCGGGAAGCTCTCGGGGTGCGTGCCCATCAGCGACGTGTGTGCCATCGCGTCGAACTGGTAGCTGCCGCCGGAGTAGGGCGTCAGGAAATTGGCGAGCGCCGAGGCTCCTGTTCGCCCGACGTCGGCCCACGAGTTGTTGTTGGCGACCTCGTCGAGGTACCACAGGTAGCCGTTGGTTCCGGTACCGCGCTGCAGGAAGTCGTAGGCGGCGTCGAGTCGGCTCCTGCGGATCGTGATGCCGCAGCGATGCATCAGCGCGAGTACCAACGCGCCCTGCCCGGTCGTCATGGCGATCGGACCGTAGCCCTCGAAGTTGGGATTATGGCCCCAACCACCGTGCTGCTCCTCAGGGGTGGTCGGGAAGCTGCCCGGATGCGACTGCTGAACCCGCGGGTTGACCTGGGACTGATCCAGGTACTGGGTCCGGACGATGAAGTCGTGCACTTCCTGGAGTTCCGGCAGGATGTCGGCTTCGCCCGTCAGGAGGTAGTACTCGGCCAGGACGATTCCGGCCGCCATGTAGCGCCAGTTGTCGAGACCGCGCAGGTCGGAGAAGTCGGCGCGCGTATTCTGGGAATGATAGGTCACGCTCGCTTCGACGGCGGCGATGTGCGCAGGTTCGTTGCTCGTGAGGAGTGCGAGCGGGGCGAACGTGTCCTGCGGCACGGAGCCCCATGACCCATTGCCGTTCTGGGTCGCCACAAGGTAGTCGAGCAGCTCGGCGCGGATCATGTCCGACTTCGGGCAGTTGAACGGGAACGTCGGACTGAAGCTGCCGTAGGTCGTCCCGACGGGGATCACGAGGTTGAGAATGGAGCCGGAACGGTCGAGGGTGACGTCCAGCGTCCCGGCGCCCATCACGGTCTGCGCAGCCTCGAGGGCGACGGAGAACTCGCCGATCGGGCCCTGGGCACCGAATACGGCCGGACCGTAGCCGTCCTGGTGGTCCTCCACGAACGCGGACCCGCCAGCGCCCGTGAGCACATCTCCAACCTGGACCACGCCAGCGGCAGGTGAGCCGGGAAACACGTACTGGACCAGTAGGTGCTTGGGGGCACTCGGAATCAACTCGACCCGCATGCCCGTGATACCGAGGTTGTACCACCAGCCCCCTACGCCGGCGTCGGGACCTGAAGACGCGGTCTGCGCCCACGGGTGGCTCCCGTTGTAATCGACCTGGAGACCAAACGCCGGGCCAACGAGGAGCGCGGCGAGTGCACAGCGGCCCCATATCTGTTGAATACTCATCGGATCAGAATTCCTTCGGCGCGTTCGTTGGATACCACCTGAACAGGCTCCGAGATAATCGTGCCGTCCGTAAGCGTGACCGTGACCACAACGGGTTGCGCGCCGGCGTCGAACCCGCCGCCGTCGGTGTCGCAGTCGAAACGAAACACCTCGCCCGCCGCGAAGTCGTCAAACGCAAAGGTCACCCGCCGGTATCGCGTGAGCGAGTTGCCGACCGCATCAGCGCCGAGCCATCCTGTGTATCCCGTGCCGTCGCAGCCCGGCGCCTGGAAGGGAGCTCCGTACACCAGCCCGGTTGTGACGTCCGATCCGTAATAGGAGTTCATGCAGGATGGGCCCTGACCATTGCCGTCACTGAAGAAGCCCTCGCCGTCCAGACCCGCGTTACCCACGGTGTCGAAGTACTGCGCGGAGCCCGTGAACTTGACCTCGAGCCTCTCGATGCCCGCGTGGGTTGCCCCTGGACTGCTCTCCAGGCGGAAGAAGCCGAAGCTCTGCGGCGAACCGAGGAAGGTATTGGATCCCTCGACGATGAATGCGAGGTCCGGCGGTTCGCCAAGGGTGAGGGATCCTCGATCGGACATGAGCGTCGACCCGGAACCAGGGGGCGGCGGAACGAACACGACGGCCTGGCAATCGACTCTGTATCCGATAAGCGATGGGTCGTAGTCCCACGGCAGCGTGACCTGGGCGGTCGGCGGGGTCAGCTCCATCAGGACCTCCGCGTTCGGCACGATCAGCATCCTGCAGTCGAGTCGCGCGCCGCCGACTCTCGTCAGACCGGCCGGCAGGACTCGGCCCCGCTGTCCAAGCTTCAGGACCGCAGAGGTTGCCGAAAAGGGGACACCGCTCACGGCGATCGTGACGGAGTCACCGATGACGGGAATTCCGGCCGCGAGCGAGAGGGTCAGCGGAACGTCCAGGCTGCTCGGCCCAGGGTTCGCCGCGCCGCCGCCGGCGGACACGCCCACGAGCGCACTGGCGCTGGCGCTTGATCCATTGGTATCGCCGTAGCTCAAGACGACATCGCCCGTGCTCCATAGCTGACACTGGAAGGTGTTCGAACCGATGTTGGGATACTCGGGCACGCATTCCCAAGTGATCAGCGCCACACTGTCCGGACCGATCGTGCGCACCTCGAAGAGCAACAGTCCGGCGGCGCCGGTGTTCATGTCGGTGCCAAGAACACAGACGCTGGGCGTCGCCGAGAGAAAGTTGGGTAGGGTCCCGTTTGCCGACCAACCACCGCTCCAGGGGTTCGTTCCGGCCTCGAGGTAGATCCTGCCGTTTGAGTTAACGTCTATCGCCGTCGTCGACCCTGCGCCACCGGGATACGTGAACGGGAAAGTCAGGTTGAGCGGTCCCACCAGCGCGTCATCTCCCAACGTAAGCAGGGTTGCGGCATCGGTGTGCTCGATGAACTGCCCTCCGTCGCTGACGCTCCAGCTCCCGAACGACGACGTGAACCGCAGGCTCGCGTGATCGAGGTGCCAGGTACTCGCAGGCATGATTCCGTACAGGACGGGCCCGGAGTCTGTCGTCGTAGACGGACAACCTCGCCCGTGCGTCGTGAACGACCCCTGCGCCGTACTCATCGACGCGATCACAACGATGGCGAGCAGATGCTGGGCGGTACGGAGCATGAACGTGTCCTGGCTCGCGGCGGAGCTGTGGGGTTGGGGCGTTGCGACAGGCAGGGAGCGGAGTGGCCCCGGTCACAACATCAAGGGGCACCTGGATGGTGTCACGCCCCGCCACGTTTTGGCCTGTACGCCGGATGGCAACGGTACGCAAGTGCCCATGATGGGGCAAGTTGCGACAGCCGTCAAGCCACGGCGCCCCCGCACTCTCGAACCCCGCACTCGACGCCCCCTGATGCGCCATGGCCTCCCGAGACTCCTTCATCGCCGTGCGACATGTCGGCGCTTACCGTGCAGCAGCCGATGTTCGATGGACAGCATTCACCGAGGCCCCCTCGCGAGCAGGTGAGATAGACCGTGTTCGACTTGAAGGTCCCGCAGTGGCCAACTTGCGCACGGGCTAGTTCGGATCGCCGGTGAGTACCCAACCGGCCCAGTGAGCGGGTGGATGGCCCTCGTCGCGGAGCGCCTGCTTGGCCTCCCACAGGGCCTCGGCCTTGCCCATGCCCTCGATCCACAGGTTCGTGTAGAAGACTTCCATCAAGCGCCGGGTGGCCGCGTCGTCGACCTTCCACAGAGACGTGATCGAGGTGCGCGCACCCGCCGCGTAGAGCGCGGACTGCAACGACTGGATGCCTTGACCCGCACGGCGGATACCGACGTTGGTTTCACAGGCGGAGAGCACGGCGAGTTCACATTGGGAGAGGTCGAGGGCGCACAGCTCTTCCGCCGTCAAGATGCCGGGCACGCGGCCGAGGGAGTCCCTTCCCTTGTTAGCGCCAGCTAGCGCCAAACCGCACAGAGTCATCGGTGCTAACCCAGAGACACGTTCTTCGATGCCCATGCGAGCGACGCCCTGCCCCTCGGGCAGGGCGTCCTCGGTCGAGCGCACACTCTCCGGTGCGAACCACCCGTGGGTCGCGAGGTGCAGGTAGCGCTTGCCCGCAGCGGCCTCGAACAGCGCGGCTTTCGTCGTCTTCTTCTTGGTGAGCAACGCGGGCTCGACGTCGAATGCCTCCTCGAACAGGTCCGCCGTGGCCTCGGCCTCGTAGCGAGCCTGTAGTAGCTTCTGGAAGCGCGCGGGAAGTGCGCTGCGCGACGCACTCGCTTCCCCCGCGCTGCCCTCGTTCGACTCGTCACCCGGCGCGGAAGCTTCAGCCTCGTGTCGACCCGCGGCATCGCGTTCACCGTTCGCTCCATCGGAACCGTCGGCCTCGATGGGAGCGGACGACGCGGGCAGCCCGGCGGGGACGGCTCCTGGCGCGTCATAGTCCACGCCCCCGAACGCGAGCAGCGATGGCGCAGCCTCATCCGAAGGTGCGGGCGCCAGCAGTCGCGCGAAGGAGACTTCGTTCACGACGCAGAGCCGATCCCCGATGCGCTCAGGGCCCGCCTCGTCGGTCGCCGCGCCCCCTGTATCCAAGGGCAGCGCATCCAGCGGCAGCAGGTACAGCAGGTCGTCCGCGCAGATGAAGAGCCGCGTCGCCCCCTCTTCCACCAGCGCCAGGACCGGATCCAGGACCCTGGCGCGAAGCGCGCTCCCCGCGCGGGCCTCGGGATCATCTTCCTCATCCTCCAGAGCGAGGCCGCGCAACAAGGGAGCTCCGAGAGCCGCGCGCCATTCGCTCGCAAGCTCCTCTATCTCGGAAGTCGGCCCCAGGTCGATGCGACTCAGCTTCCCCGCTGAGGTCAACACGTGCGCGAGCAGGTGGTCCGCGGCGGGCCGGGTTTCACCGCTGGCGCCGTCCACATGCCTGATCGTGATTCGTCGATAGCCAATGGCAGCGTCGCCCGCAGCGAGGGCCGCGACCAACGCCTGGAGGGCGACCGGTTGCGTAACGACTCCTCGTTCAGAGAGCCGTCGACTCGCTTCGCGCTCCAGAGCATCGCGTTCGAGCGAAAGCCTGGTCAACTCGGCGGGCAGCCCCGCTGCGTCAGATCCCTCGCGCGCGGCGCCGGCTACCAGGTCATTGAGTGCGCGACGGATCGCCGTCGCCTTCTCCAGGATTGGAGCCAGCTCGGCATCCGTCTCGAAACGTGCGAGCGAACGCGCAGCTTCTGATGCGACAAGCCGCATGGTCTCCGTCAGCTCGAAGGCGCCTTGCTCGAGCTCAGGGCCGGCCGTTCCGCTCAAGAAAAGTACTTCGGAGTGTCGGAAACGTTCGCTTGCGACGGCCTGCCGCGCCTGACGTGGGGCGAGGGCGAGCGAGGCGAGGATGCGTGCTTGCATGCCGTCGAGTTGAGCGGGGAGTAGCGCGCGCGCCCCGACCAGATCCCCCATCCGGTGCATCAAGCTGGCCAGGTTCACTCGGGCAGTCAAGAGATCGGGATGATCCTCGGGCAGGTTGCGTTCGTAGCCCGCGAGGACCGACTCATGGAGCGCGCGGGCCTCGGCCAGGTCGCCCATCTTGTTCATCGAGCCGGCCAGGTTCTCTCGGGCGCGCAAGACATAGGGGTGATCCCCGGGCAGGCTGCGTTCGTATCCAGCGAGGACCGATTCAAAAAGGGTGCGCGCCCCGGAAAGATCGCCCATCGCTTCCATCGATAGGGCCAGATCCCCTCGGGCGAGCAGGAGAAGGGGGTGATCCTCCGGCACGCTGCGCTCGTAGCCCGCCAGGACAGATTCACGCAGCACGTGGGCTCCGGCCAGATCGCCCATCGCTTCCATCGAGCTGGCCAGGTTCCCACGGTTGACCAGGAGCATGGGGTGATCCTCGGGCAGGCTGCGCTCGCGAGCCGCCAGGCCAGCCTCCTGGAGCGCGCGCGCCCCGGTCAGATCGCCCATCGCCTTCATCGAGGCGGCCAGGTTCGTTCGGGCGCGCAAGAGATCGGGGTGATCCTCGGGCAAAATGCGTTCGTATCCAGCGAGGGCCGATTCCTCGAGGGCACGCGCCCCGGCCAGATCGCCCATCGCCGCCATCGAGACGGCGAGATTTCCACGGGCGAGCAAGAGATTGGGGTGATCCTCGGGCAGAATACGTTCGAAGCTGGCCAGGACCGATTCCTTGAGCGCGCGGGCTCCGGCCAGGTCGCCCATCCGGTGCAGCGAGGCGGCCAGGTTCAATCGGGCGCGCACGAGATCGGGGTGATCCTCGGGCAGGTTGCGTTCGTAGCCCGCGAGGACCGACTCACGCAGCGCGCGAGCCCCGGACAGATCGCCCATCTCGTACATCGAGTTGGCCAGGTTTCCTCGCGCCCACAGGAGGTCGGGGTGATACTCGGGCAGGATTCGCTCGAAGGCCGCGACGAGCGATGCCCGGAGCGCGCGGGCCCCGGCCAGATCCCCCATGTCGTGCATCGAGACAGCGAGATTCCCACGGGCGAGCAAGAGAACGGGGTCGTCCTCGGGCAGGCTGCGCTCGTAGATCGCGAGAACAGACTCACGCAGCGCTCGAGCTCCGGCCAGGTCACCCATCTGGTTCATCAAGACCGCCAGGCTCTCTCGGGCGCTCGAGAGATCGAGGTCGCCCTCGGGCAGACTGCGTTCGTAGCCTGCCAGGACCGACTCCATCTGGGCGCGGGCCCCGGCGAGATCGCCCAGCTGGTACACCAAGGCCGCCAGATTCCCTCGGGCGCGCAAGAGGTCGGGGTGATCCGCGGGCAGGAAGCGCTCGAAGTCCGCGACGACAGATTCATGAAGCGCGCGAGCCTCGGCCAGATCGCCCATCACGGACATCAAGTTGGCCAGGTTCATTCGGACGCGCAGGAGAATCAGACTACCCTCGCCGTCCGCGTTCATGACCTCCGGCGACGCCTCAGCGATGACGGCTCGTGCCGCATCGTGTTCGCCTTCTTCCATGAGACGTCTCGCAGCTGCCAGGACAACCCGGCCGAGTCTCTCCGCCGCACGCCCCGCTTCGATCTGCGCAGCGGCGATCAGACGCAGAGTCAGGCTCAGGTTACCGGTCGCGCCCGGGTTACCAGCCACCAGGACGACCAGCCAGTCCCCCTGCCTGACCTCGAGCGCGATGTACGGAGTCGTGCCGCCGCCCGAGTTGTCATCCGACGCCAGTGGGCGCGCCTCGGCAGCGTCGTCGACGCGCAGGAAGAGGTCGAGGTCGGATTCCGTCCAGACGTGAAGCGTGCCCTCGAACTCGACCTCGTACTCGGCCACCGCCGTCGGTCCGTGACCTTCGATTGCGGGCTCGTCGTACTCGGTGATCTCGAGTTCGAGGGTGCGATCGAAGGGTGCGGGCAGTACCGGCGTGGACTCCTGGGCGAGGAGCAGCGGAACAGTGGCGAGCAGAATGGGAAGCATGACCCCTATCCTATTCCGGATCGCCGGTGAGAACCCAACCCTGCCCGGTGCGTTCGGGGATGGCCCTCGTCGCGCCGGGTTTTCCTGGCCACGAGGCGGCCCGCCGCGCAGGACTGGCGCTCCCGACCGAAGCGCAATGGGAATACGGTGCACGCGGAGGCACGCTGAGCACGTGGTGGGTCCACGGCCTTCTGGAACCGGCGCAGGCCTTGAACATCGCGGACAGAGACTACGCGCAGCTTGGCAACGACCACATCGTGAGGGAGTCGTGGAGCGACGGGTTTCAACGCGCCGCGCCCATGGGACCCTTCCCGCCGAACTGCTTCGGCCTGCACGAGGTGATTGGAAACGTCTGGGAGTGGTGCGCAGACTGGACGGGCCCGTACGCGGCGGGACATCGCGCAGGCGACGGAGAGCTGCTCGTGAACCCGCACTCCGTGCCCCAGGACCGCATGTACCGTGGTGGAAGCTGGGATCACCCGATGCTGGGCGCCCGGTCCGGCTTACGCCATGGCACACCCCGGCCTACCGATTCTTCAACCTGGGCGTACGTCTGGCGCGTGCGGTCGACGCCTGAAGGTGCGCGCGGGCATCGGCCATGGCGCGTCCGCAACTTCGTGTTCGGCAAGGAGCTGCGCGTTGAAACACCGTGTAGGCGCCACGGACACGCAAAGAGGCGCCTGATCACACCTGGCGAAATGGCAAGGAGCTGGCATGATGGCTCAAGGCTTCCCGCCTGCGTACGTGCTCGCGTCCTCCACCCCCACCAGGATCCTCAGCATGTTACGACTCACGCTTACGCGCGTGTGCATCGGCGGTACGCTCCTTGGCTTCGTTGGATTCTCGCCGTCATCGCGGGCACAGTCGAGAGGCACACCGATGGTGCAGTCCGTGCGCCCGGGGTCGATCGATGACGGTGGCGTTGTCTGGCACCCCCACGAATTCGTCTTCGAGACGGGCGAGCTCGGCGCGGGAGGCGTGCTTCTGGACGAGGCCAGCCCCGAACCGCTCAACCCCTGGCTGAACTGGCGCCTCAGCGCAACCTTTCGCGGGCCGGATGGCGAGGTCTTCACGGTGCCTGGATTCTACGCAGGCAGCGCCCAGGGCAGCGGCGTCGGAGACGTGTGGAAGGTTCGCTTTGCGCCCCACAGGCCGGGCGTCTGGAGCATCACACCGCGCCTCGAATACGCGTCTTTTCCGATCAACGTGGAGCCGCTCGACGTGGGTGGCGAACGCCAGATCCCGCTGCAGCTGCGCAGCTTCAGGGTCGATCCGCCCGACGCGTCAGCGCCCGGGTTTCTCGCACGCGGTCCGTTGAGATACGCCGGCAAGAAGTACCTGGCATTCCCGGACGGTGGCCTCTGGGTCAAGGGCGGCACGAACAGCCCGGAGAACTTCTTCGGCTACTCCGGGTTCGACAACGCAGAAGACCGGGGCGGCGCGCCCATCGGCCAGAGCTTCCTGCACAGCTACGGACCGCATGTTGCGGACTGGCAGGCCGGCGACCCGGACTGGTCGACCGGCGGCAACTCGAATGCGGGACGCGGAATCATCGGCGCCCTGAACTACCTGGCCTCGCGCGGCGTCAATTCCATTTACTTCCTGCCCAATAATCTCGGTGGCGATGGCCAGGACACCTTTCCATTCACGCAACCCCTGGGTGACAGTTACTCGGACACCCACTGGGATGCGTCGCGCATGGAGCAGTGGAACGTCGTGATGGAACACGCGATGCGCAAGGGCATCTTCCTGCAGCTGGTCCTGGCAGAACAGGAATGGGATAGCGTCCACTGGCTCGGCTTTGGCTTGACCACGGAGCGCAAGCTCTTCTTCAAGAACCTGGTCGCGATGTTCGGGCACCATCCCGCCATCAAGTTCACGTTCTGCGAGGAGAACGGCGCCGACCCGGGTGCCCAGTTCACCACCGACGAGCTGCATGATTTCGCCGAGTACCTCGGAATGTGGGACGCCTACGACCACCCCCTATCCATCCACAACCGTGCGGATGACCTCACCGTCTTCACCCAGATCCTCGACGGATCCGTCGGCAAGCGCTGGCTGACGAGCACTTCCCTGCAGCTGCACGATGACTACGGCGCCGGGGTCGAGGCTGCACACGACCTCGCGCTGCTCAACGACGGCCTTCCGCTCGTCATCGACCAGGACGAACAGGGCAATTCCTTCGAGGGCCTGAGCAACAGCAATGCCCATGAACGCCGCAAGGAGGTGCTCTACGACGTGTACTTCTCCGGCGGGAACATCGAATGGTACCTCGGCTATGCGAGCCAGCCCGCGGGCGGAGACTTCGACGTGGAGGACCTGCGCACGCGCGAGGCCATGTGGGACTTCATGCGCCACGCGCGCACATTGCTCGAGAGCGTCCGCTTCTGGCGCATGCACCCTGACGACGACCTGCTGCAGGGCGAGACGGTCGGGCAGTACGGCGGTGCGGAAGTCTTCGCGGAGACGGGCCGGGACTATCTGATCTACTATCCCTGCGCCCTGGACACCGGCACGCTGGACCTGCGCAGCCTGTCCTCCGGGCGCGTATTTGATGGTCACTGGTTCAACCCGCGCACGGGAATTCAGGACAGCGTGTGGCACGGCGTGCCCAGCGGCGAGCTCTACAGCATGCCGGCGCCGCCGGCGAATCCCGATGAAGACTGGGTGTTCGTGGTGCGCCGACGGTGATCTGGAACGACGCCGTTCGGCATTCGTGGTGTCACGCGGGTCAGGATGCCGAGCGCCATGAATGCACCGCTGTACCCGCTTGCATCGGCTCGACGTTTTTCACGCAACAAAACCTGGCCATTCACTCATCTGGATGAAATGGCGAACTGACGGCGATACCGGCTCATTTCGGCCCAAGGGAAGCGCATTTCCTCCATCTGTATGAATGAACTGTTTGGGCGACACGGGGTTGCGGACTCTGAAAGCCAGCCTAGGGTGTTGTTCAGACGCTGACGGTTCAGAACACGCGGACCGCAGTTCACTTCTTGACTCAAGACCCTTCCCAACCGGAGAAAATCCAATGTCGAACGATAAGAAGCTTACCGAAGAGGAAATGAAGAAGGCCGCTGGCGGGTTCTCCGCGCAGAAGGCCGGCAACCGCGCCGGAGTCGACCGCGTCGACATCGACATCGACA
>JBLHKW010000094.1:0-20976 GCA_047618565.1 Planctomycetota bacterium | reverse complement strand
GTTCCTCGCGGGGGCCACATCGATCTTCGTCGCGTTCGGCGACGGCCCGGACCAGCGCACCTATCTCGTGCGCGTGGATCCAGGCGAGGTCGACCTCTGCAAGCTCGGTGGCGTGTTCGACGTGCGCGCCCAGGTCGAGGACGGGCTGCTGGGCGTCGTGGACGGAGCACGCCGACTGGCAGAGATCGAGAGTGCACCGCCGCCCTATCCGGCCGTGGCCTCGATCATCAGCTTCGGTCTGGCATCCGGATGCGCCGCGCGCTTCTTCGGCTGCGGCTGGCAGGAGAGCGCGACCTCCTTCATCCTGGGCATGAGCATCGGCCTCCTCTCGCGCCTGCTCGCGCCGCGCAGGAACGCCATCCGCCTGTTCGAGCCCGTGGCCGCCTTCTGGGCCGCGCTGGCGAGCCTCGCGATCGCCGGAGTGATCCCGATGTCCGCGTCGGTGGTCACCCTGAGTTCCCTGATCGTCCTGATCCCGGGCCTGACCCTGACGATCGCCGTCAGCGAGCTCGCGACGCGCCACCTCGTATCCGGCACGGCGCGGCTCGCAGGAGCGATGACTGTGTTCCTGACCATCGCCTGCGGCGTGGCCCTCGGCCGCGAGGCGAGCGTCCTGATGCATGGAGGTCCGATCCTCGATGCGGCCGGCAGCGCGCCCCCGGGCTGGACACTTTGGCTCGCGGTCGTGCTCACGCCCCTGGCGTTCACCCTCCTGCTGCGTGCACGACTCACGCAGCTGCTCTGGATCGAGGCTACCGGAGTCGCCGGTTTCCTCGTCACGCGCGTGGGTACGGAGCAGTTCGGACCGCAGCTCGGTATCTTCTTCGGCGCCCTGACGGTCGGGCTCGCGGCAAACTTCTACTCGCGCGTTCTGCGCCGCCCGGGAGCCGTTCTGCGCGTCCCGGGCATCCTCTTGCTCGTACCGGGGAGCATCGGCTACCAGAGCCTGTCGTTCTTCCTCATCCAGGACGTGTCGTCCGGCATGGAGGCGGCGTTCCGGACCGCGCTGGTCGCGGTCGCGTTGGTCGGCGGGCTCTTGACGGCGAACGTATTCCTGCGCGCGGGCCGGACTGTCTGAACGGGCGGGACGCCCGCCCGGAGAGGCCCCGAAATTCCAAGGTGGATCACTCCATCTGGACAGCGGTCCGTGTAACGTACGGAGCCAGAGCAAAATCCGCCGGGTATCCGCCCGGTGCGGCCTTCGGCCGTCCGGGGCGGATACCCGGCGGATTTTGCTCTGGCTCCGTATGGGCACACTGATATCGATCGAGGACTGTCACAAGGGCTTCAATGACCGCGAGCTGCTGAGTGGCGTTTCGCTCTCGCTGGGTGAAGGCGAGCGCGTCGGCCTGCTGGGGCGAAACGGAAGCGGAAAGTCCTCCCTCCTGCGCATCCTGGCCGGTATCGACCTGGCGGATTCCGGCGAGCGCGTGGTCCGGCGCGGCCTCAACCTGGGCTACCTGGAACAGGATCCGGTGCTGGCGCCGGATCTGACCGCGCGCCAGGTGGTGCGCTCCGGGTTTGCGGGCCGCCAGGATGTTCTCGACCAGCTCGAGCGCGTGCATGAGGAGCTGGTGACGGCGGGCACCGGGCAGCTGGATAGCCTGCTCGCGCGCCAGGGGCGCCTCGACGAGCAGCTCGAATCGCTCGGTGGACACGACATCGAACACCGCATCGAGTCGACCCTGCACTCGCTCGGGTTGCTGGACTTCGACGCCACGTGTGGATCGATGTCGGGGGGCGAGCGGCGGCGTGTGGCGCTCGCGCGTCTGCTGCTGAGCAAGCCGGACGTGCTGCTGCTCGACGAACCCACGAACCATCTGGATGCCTTCGTCACGGACTGGCTCGAGGACTGGTTCCTGGAGACGCGCACGCCGCTGATCCTCGTGACCCACGATCGCTACTTCCTGGATCGCATCGTCGACCGCATCGTCGAGCTCGATCGCGGGCAGCTGCACAACTATTCCGGCGGATACCCGGAGTATCTGGAGGCGCGAGCGGGGCGGCTCGACTCCGAGCGCAAGACGGAGAGTTCGCGCTGCAACCTGTTGCGGCGCGAGACCGCGTGGATGCGGCGTGGCGCGCCCGCGCGCAGTACCAAGGCCAAGGCACGCATCCACCGTTACGAGGATCTGGTCGACGCGGAGCCGATCGCAATCGCGGCCGACCTGGAGATGCGCATCCCCGACGGCCCGCGTCTGGGGACGCGCGTGGTGCAGTTCCGAAAGGTCGCCAAGAGCTTCGGTGATCGCCTGATCCTGCCGCCCCTGGACCTGGAGATCGAACCGGGCACGCGCCTCGGCATCGTCGGGCCGAACGGTGCGGGCAAGACAACCCTGCTCAGGCTTCTACTGGGCCAGCTCGAACCGGACTCGGGTTCGGTCGAGATCGGGGAGACCGTCTCCTTCATGGGCATCGATCAGATGCGCTCGGAGCTGGACCCGCAGCAGACCGTGGCCGAGAACGTCGCTGGCGCCAGCGACGTGCTCAGCACGGACGGGCGCACGGTGCGCGTCGAGGGCTTCCTCGACAAGTTCGGATTTCCGAAGAAGACCCAGACGACGCTCGTCTCGCAGCTCTCGGGCGGCGAGAAGAATCGCGTGCTGCTGGCCAAGCTGCTGTGCGCCGGCGGAAACGTACTGGTGCTCGACGAACCCACCAACGACCTGGACCTGGCGACCCTGCGCGCGCTCGAGGAGGCCCTGCTCGTCTTTCCCGGGGCTGCGATAGTGGTCAGTCACGACCGTTGGTTCCTGGACCGTGTGGCGACGCGCATCCTGTACCTCGATGGGCAGGGTGGCGCGCGATTGCACCATGGCGATCTTTCGAGCCTGCTGGAGGAGCTGGCCAAGGCTCGAACACAGGCCGCGCGCGCGAAGTCGAAGCCCAAGCCGGCGAAGGCTGGTTCCGGGTCGAGCGCGGCGCCGCAGCGCGCCAAGAGACTCAGCTCCTGGGAGGAGAAGGAACTCAAGAAGCTCGAGAAGACCATCGCGAAGACCGAGACCGAGATCGCGGCGATCGACGAGGAGCTCGCCGCCCCGGCCCTCTACACGGGTCCGCAGGCGGCCGCGCGCGAGGTGCAGGACCGACGCAGCGAACGTGCCGGAGAGCTGGACAAGATGTACGCGCGCTGGGAAGAGCTCGAATCGATGCGGTCGTAGGCGGCGCCGTGGGAGGCACGCCTACCAGAGGTCGCGCGTCAGCACGGTGCGAGCGCCCGCACGACGGGCTTGCGCGTATTCCCGGACGTGGTCCAGGGCGGCGACTTGCGACGCGGTCAGTTGCATGGGGAAGGTTGCGAGTCACGATACCACTCGACCTTGACGGAAGGGCACGCGCAGCGCAGGATCGTTCGCTGCCCCGGTCAGCCCAAGGTGAGTGAATGAACAGCGCATCCGAGCCCTCCCCGACTCCGCAGCATGACTCACAGCCGGGCACAGGCTGGTCTGCTGCCTACACGGCCGCCTGTATCGCGCTGGTCCTGCTCGTGATTGCCAATGCGGTCATCCTGAACTCGAGCAACGGGATCATCGACGACGCGTACATCTTCTTCCGCTACGTGGACAACATGCTCGCCGGGCATGGGCTGACCTGGAATCCAGGCGAGCTCGGCCACGACCGGGTCGAGGGCTACACGAGCTTCCTGTACGTCATGTTGCTGGCCGTGCCGCGCGCCCTGGGGGCCGAGCCCGTCGCGAGCTCGCACCTGATCAACATCGGGCTCTTTATCGGCGTAGTGGCTGTCGCGTTCCGGATCATGCAGCGCACGTTCACGGGTCGACGCTGGTCGACGCTGATCACGCCCCTGCTGCTGGCCAGTAGCGCGGCCCTCGGTCAATCCTCGCGTACAGGGCTCGAGCAGATGCTGTTCGCCTTCCTGGTGCTGGTGGCCTGCAACCTGCATCTGGCCACGGACCAGCGTTTGCGTTCGCGCATCCTGGGCGGAGCCGCTTTCGGCCTCGTGGTGCTCACTCGCCCCGAGGGCCTGCTGGCCTACGGTATCTGTGCGAGTATCTCGCTCTGGGACGATCGCGAGCGTGGCATCGGTATTGCGGTGACCGGCGAGGTCAAGCGCTTCATCGGCCTGGCCCTCGTCGTTCTCCCGCACCTGGCGTGGCGCCTCTGGTACTACGGCGAACCATTGCCCAATACCTATTACGCGAAGGTCGGATACTCCCTCGCGAATATCGAGCGCGGCCTGATCGGTGGCCTGCAGTTCCTCACGACCTTCCGCGGCGCGCTACCGGCCCTGGCGCTGATCGCCTGGGCCATCGCTCCGCCCAGTCGCACGGGCCGTACCTGTGCGGCGCTCCTGGTCGGGTGGATCGGCTACGCGGCGTTCTTCCTCGGGCTCTCCACTTGGGTCGCCAGTTACACGGTGCCGATCGACTGGCTGGCGCTCATGACGCTGGGCTACTCGGTGACAGCCATCATCAATCAGCGGGCTCTGCGGGCACGCCTGCCGCTCGCCATGGCCGGTGCCTTCTTCCTGGTGGCCAACGCAAGCCCGAGCGTGATCCGTCGTGTGGAGAGCGACCTGCCCGTCGAAGTGGCTCTGGTCAATGCCCGCGACGAGGCCATGATCAACGGGTTCATCGCGATCGGCGAGAAGTTGCGTGAGATCGCGTCGCCCGGAGACACTGTTGCCGTGGGCGCCTGCGGCGCGATTCCATACCTCTCGGGCCTGGTGACCTACGACACGCTGGGTCTCAACGACAAGCACATCGCCCGACAGCCGGTCAAGTATCCGGGCATGGCCGCGTTCGGGCACGAGAAGGGCGATGGTGAGTACATCGGCAGCAAGCTTCCGACCTACCTGATCCCGCTGCCCGCCCCGACCGACGAGCCCAGCCCCAGCTACATCAACTTCTCCGTGACGTTCAGCGAGCTGACCGCCATCCCCAAGTACCGGGACCAGTACGAGTTCCGGTACGTCGAGCTCGAAAACGGCCAGTACTTCAACTACTTCGAGCGGACTACTGGTCGCTGAGAGGGCGTGCGCGGGTCTTCACGCGCTATGCACAAACCGCGGCGTTGACGTCCTTTCAATCGGGTGGATGATCCACGACAAGCCGACCGGCGATGAGCCAGCGGCAATGCGTGCGACGACGAATTCGCGCGGCTCAAGAAGCCCTGAATGGGGCCAAACACCACCCAAAATACGCGGAATCATGAAAGCAGCAGATCGCGGGACAACGAGATTCGACCAACTGTGGACCCTGGGCGCGCGCGGGATCGGCCTGATGCTGGTCATCGCCGGCGCGAGCGCGACGGATGCGCTGGCCCAGGGCGAGCCTGCCGAATCGGGCGAGATCACCCTCGAGAGCCTTCAGGCGGAGATCGAGTTGTTGAAGGCCGCCAAGGAAGTCCAGCCGACCATCGGGGGCAAGACGTCGACCATGAAGTTCTTCGGTCGTATCCACATGGACTCGTGGTCCTTTCCGGATAGCTCTGCAGGGATCAACGTCCTAGAGAACGGCGATCCGAGCGATGCTCCGGACGAGCAGTTCTTCTTCCGGCGCGCGCGCATCGGGATGTCGGGCAAGGTCAGTCCGAACATGTACTACAAGAGCGTGCTCGACTTCGCAAAGCCGAACCGTCTGGCCTTCAAGGACCTCTATATCGGCTGGGAGAACCTGCCTGTCGTGCAGAAGCTCCAGATCGGAAACCAGAAGCGGCCCTACGGGCTGGACTCCCTGAACTCGAGCAACTCGAACGTGTTCATGGAGAGGCCGATGGTGGTGGATAGTGTCACCCCGGATGCGCGGCGTCTTGGCATCCTGGCCTACGGCCTCAGCGAGGATCAGAACTGGAACTGGCGCTATGGCATTCAGAACCCGATCGATGTCGCCAATACGGGCGTGATCCCGGGACAGTCGGGGCAGTACGAGGTCTCGGGGCGACTCGCGAACACGGCCTGGTACGAGTCGGAGGGACGCGACTACGGGCACTGGGCAATCTCGGCCGCGGTGTCGAACGTCAGCGATGATCCGGTCAGGACGGCCGCGATTTTCCAGAGTCGCCCGGAGGGTGCTTCGGTCATGCGCTGGATCAATACGGGTCGCGTCGCAGGCACCGACCATTACTCCTTCGTGGGGCTCGAAGGTGTTGCCAACTACGGGCCGACCCAGCTCACAGCCGAGTTGCAGGGAGTTCAGGTCTCGCGTCAGGCCAGCACAGGGTCTGATCTCGATTTCTGGGGCGGCTATTTCTACGTGGCTCGTTTCTTGACGGGCGAGCACATGCCCTGGAATCGCAAGAATGGCACGCTCGGCAGGCCGAAGCCCAAGCGTGACGCCGGCACCGGCAGCTGGGGTGCGTGGCAGGTCGCCGCGCGGTACTCCTACGCGGACTTCAGCAGCCACGACATCCAGGGCGGCCTGGGCCAGTCCCTGACGCTCGGTGTGAACTGGCTTCTGAACGCCAACGCGAACATCCAGTTCAACTACCTCTTCGGGGACATCTCGGAGCGCAGCGAGACGGTGGGCGCCACGACCTACGACGGCGGGGATTATCAGATTCTCGGCATCCGGTTCAGGATGACGTTCTAGCAGCCCGTGGTGAAAGTCACGGCGGGCTCGAAGCCGTCAGGATTCGATCTGGCAAGGCGCGCTGACGACGCGTATTCGTGGATACTCGGAGGAAGCGCAACGCCGCCAGGGCGGAGCCTGGCGGATTTGAGCGGGTCGTGAGTTTCACCACGGGCTAGGCCGGGTCGGCGATTCGCTCGGTGCCCGGATCGGTGGAGAGTGCCGCTCTCTGCAGATCCAGGCCCTCGGATCCCGGTTTGCCCTCCTTCGCCTCTATCCACCTTTCCGATGGTCGGATAGGGTCGGTTATCAGACCCTCCTGGCCAGAACTGATGATCTCGAACCGACTCCTTCCACTCGTATTCGCCGCCCTCGTGGCCCCCGTGGCTGCCTTAGCCTCCGGTGTGGACCAGGTGCGGCCCAACATTCTGATGATCGTCGCCGACGATGTGGGTGTCGATCGCATTGGAGCCTACGGAGAGCATCCCGATGCTGGTCAGACGCCCAGTATCGACAGACTGGCTGCGCGTGGGATCCTGTTCCGGAACGCGTGGTCCAACCCGAGCTGCTCGCCGACCCGCGCGGCGATCTTGACGGGTCGTCACGGGTTTCGCACCGGGATCGGGAAGCCCATCGCGGCTTCGGTCCTGGCCGGATCGTTTCGGGGCCTGCGTCTGTCGGAGACCACGCTGCCGGAAATGCTTGGAGCCGGCTACCAGAGCATCGCCCTGGGCAAATGGCACCTCTCGACCGAGTCCGATGGACTCGACCACCCGCAGCGCAGCGGCTTTCAGTCGTACGCCGGTGCAATGCGCAACCTGTTCGGTGACGCCGATGTCGGGATCGGGGATGAGCGCTTCGACTACTTCCGCTGGCAAAAGACCACCGATGGCAACACCGTCATCAGCGAGACCTACACGACCACGGACACCGTGAACGATGCACTCGCGGCGGTCGACACCCTCGTGGAGCCCTGGTTCATCTACCTGGCGTTCAACGCCTCGCACAAGCCGTTGCACGTACCGCCGGATCACCTGCACGGGTTCGACCTGAGCGGCGTGCCGCTCGCGAATCCCGTGCCCCACATGAAAGCCATGACCGAGGCCATGGATCGGGAGATCGGGCGCCTGCTGGCGGGGGTGGACTTTCAGGACACGACCGTCATGTTCCTTGGAGACAACGGTACCGGTGGGTTTGCCATGGACGCGCCCTTCGACCCGACTCAGGGCAAGGGCTCACTCTACGAGAGCGGGATCAACGTGCCCTTCATCATCGCCGGTAGTGGCGTTGCACAGGCAGGTCGTGAGTGTGCGGCCCTCGTCGGTGTCACCGACCTCTTTGCGACGATGGGCGAGCTGGCCGGTCAACCGACGGACACTGCACGGGACTCGGTCAGTCTCGTGCCCTACATGCTCGACCCGGGCCGCCACTCGCAGCGCAAGTACGTGTACTCGGAGAAGTTCAGGCCCAATGGCCTTGGCCCCTACACAGCGCACATTCAGGCGGTGCGCGGAAGGCGCTACAAGCTGATCTGGAGGCCGCTGGGTGGCACGCCCCAGTTCTTCGACCTGGATATGGATCCGTTCGAGCAGAACGACCTCATGCTGCAACGGCGGACACCGGCAGAGCAGCGTGCCCTGGTCGAGTTGAAGGCCGCGCTGATACGCCTGACGGCTGACTGAGGTCCGCGGGCCGGGGTGCGCCGGAGAGCTGGACGGGCCCTGATCGGGCCTCCGCAGCGGGTCACCGGAGTTTTTTTGCTCATTCTGAGAGCCGCTAGGGGAATGCCCGGGGTTTCAATGAGTACGCCTTTCGTTGCAGATGAATGCTGGGCCTGGGCCATGAGTACGGGGTCGCCATCTTGCGTACTCTTTAGCGTGACCAGGATTGCCTGAAACGGCCAATACTGGCCCATGGCGAGATCTATTCGCGGTTGACGGTTTCGTCGGACTGGCATCTACTGTGCTTAATTCCTCCCGTTCCGCTCGCAAGCGGAGCACCTTTTGCCAGGCGATTCAGCTCATGTTTAATCTATCGATGACGGCCACAGCCGTGGGCCTGCTCCTTGCGACAGCAAGTGCGCAGTCCGCGGGCCCTCGCGCCGGTCGCGTGACCACTCCTGTGGTCGATGCGGGCACCCTGCACTTGGCGACCGGCGTATGGACACCGGCCGAAGAGACCACCCAGGCCCCCGGCGCGACCGTATTCAACAACGACGCGGCGCAGCCTTACTTCCTGGCCCTGCGTCCGGGAGAAGAGGTTGCCGATTTCGGGCGCATCCCCGGGGCGACGCCGGTCGCACCGATGGTGGGTAGCGAGCACGGACAGACCATGGACGGCTTTCAGTTCGCGTACACGACGCGCGAGAAGCAGGGCCGTTTTGGCTACATCGTGAGCTTCTTCGATAACTACGGTGCGGGCGATTCCCCCGAGGGGCGAGAGCCCGTGGCTGTCATCGAGCTGATGGACCTCCCGGGTGCGGCGCGCGCCGGGATGCCCGCCAGCTACAAGGTGACGGTGAACCTGCGCCACAGCCCCTACGAGTTCATCCTCGGACGGGACGAAGAGGGCGGCGGGGCGGATGCGCGTTTCGGCTGGAGCCTCTCCTGCACGAATACCCGACACGGGGCCGGCGGCCCGATCCTGGCGGGCGACCCGCTTGGTGACTTCGGTCCTGCGGCGGGCAGCGGCGGTGGCACGAGTTTCAACGGCGACGTGGGTACGTCCGGCACCGGCCTGGGAAGCGAGGACGCGTTCTGGACAGAGGGACGCGGGTCCAACGGTCCGCAATACGTGACCGATATCCCCAACGCTCCGATCAGCTTCGGATCGTTTCACCTGCAACTATACGCGAACACCGAGCACGCCCTGGGGGCGAGCACGAACATCGGCACCAACTACTGTGAAGGATCCGCGGAGGACCTCATCTACCGCGACGGATTCGAGAGCGGCAACTTGATCGAGGGCGAGTGGGACACCGTCATCGGGGGGGCCAGCGTTCTCTACCTCGGTGAGCCCGAGGGCTGGGAAGGTCACCGCGTCGTCAGGATGCGCCAGAATTCGCGGATCGCCAAGCAAGTCAGCACGATCGATCGCGACCAGTTGACCCTGACCTATCGCCGCCGGCTGATCGACGGCGGGGGAGGCATCAGCTTCATCGTGGAATGGTGGAGTGGATCCAACTGGCACATCGTCGAGGAGTCCCACGGTGCTAGCGACTGGGCCCAGAAGATCGTGGTTCTACCCGAGACCGCGACCGGCCTTGGAGCCTTCATGATGCGTTTCCGCGTGTTGGGGCCCAACAACCAGGACGGCTCCATCGTCTACCTGGACGAGGTCGAGCTCGCAGAGCACGGCGTCGGCCACATCGAGGCCTTCGGTAGCGAGTCCATCGCCGACAACAACATCACCATGGTCGCGACCGGTCTGCCGGCGCAGTCCTTCGGAATGTTCTTCTACGGCCCGGACGCGGTGAACGTGCCCCTCGGTCTTGGGTTCCGCTGCGTCGGTGGCGAAGGCGTTCAACGCCTGATGCCGCTCCTGCGGGCGGACGACGGCGGCGCCGTCTCACGTGATCTGGACTTCACCACGAGTCCGATGAACGGCAGCTTCATCACGAACGCACCCGTGACGGCCAACTTCCAGTACTGGCATCGCCAGAACGGCCTGAACAACCTGACCGACGCCATCGGCATCGAACTCGTCCAATGACGCGTTTCGTCTGACGGCGTTTGCACGCCAGCAACCACAAGGGGCCCCGCTGAGTAACAGCGGGGCCCCTTTTCGTTTTGGACCCCGGTCTGCAGCGTCTCGGATCAGCCCGGGTCGCTCATGCAGGCGTCGCGCAGGGCCTCGAGGTCGTTGCGCATGCACCTGGTCATCGTGCCCTTCATGAGCAGGTTGAAGATCGGGGACATGATCTTTGCGCCGAGTGTCAGCGCGGTGCCGGTGAAGGTCCAGGTGACACGGATGCCGTCGTCCTCGGGGATGAACTGAAAGAGGGTCGAGTAACGCATGCCGTGGGACTCGGCCATGACCGTGTAGCTCTTCGGTGGATCGAACTCGGTGACCCACATCTCCTCGGTGGCTTCCTTCTTGAACATGAGCCGCGTCTCGCGCCAGCGGGTGCCCTCGCGGAAGGGGCCATCGGTAAGGACCTCGAGGGCGGTCATGCTATCGATGCGTTCCACGGACTTCTCAAGGTCGGTGTAGACCTCGAAGACTCTTTCGATCGGAGCCACGACGTGGGTGCTGACGGTGAGCTTGGCCATGGGTCAGATGATAACGGTTCCGGACTTTCGGATACGGATTCGGGTTCACGATCGCGCACCCAGGTCGGCCTACTGGCCTCGTCCTAGCCCGGATAATTCATGAAGCGCGAGCCGAATCGACGGCGAAGCCGGCCGGTCGTCGCGTTTGGGCCGCGTCTTCATGAATTATTCGGGCTAGGCGCAGGGCGCCGTTCACCGGGACTTCTGCGCGCGGAGGTCTGTCTGGCTTCGCAGCGGCTGCACCGGCGTACCATCGTCCGATGTGAAGTACGCCAGGTAGTCCGCGAGTGGTCCCATTCCCATGGCTTGCCGTTGCGCATCCACGCCTTCGGGATTTTCGCAGGGCATCCATACGCTCGTGCCATCCGCCAGGCGCCCGATCTGGGACCCGTAGCGTTGCAGGTAGCCCAGGCTCAGCTGGCAGCGGTCGTGGAGCAGGGCGAAGGCCTGGCCGTCGAGCCTACCGGCTTTCACGTCCGCCTCGATCCGAGGCAATGCGGTCCGCATGAGGCGCACGTCGCCGGAGTGTTGTACGAGCAGGAAGGCCGCGTCGCTGGCCTCGCTTCCGAAGCGGGTGGCGTCGATCCACCCAAGCTCATCGATCAGCGTGCGCAGGAACTCCGTGTTTTCCGTGTCCACCCGCAACATATTGGATGGGTCAGCGGTCGTACCGCCGGTAGCGAGGTCCTTGCGCACGCGCTGGTCCTCCTGGCGACGCTCGCGCAGTTCTTCGAGCAGGTTCGCGACAGTCTCGGGGTCGACGTCGACCTCCTCCGGCAGCTCGTAGGGCTCCATTCGCAGTACGCGCGGGACCTGGGACATGCGTTCGAACTGCAGCGCGCCGTCGGGCCCGGTGACGGACAGGCGTTCACCCCCGATCCGCAGCTGCAGCTCGGTGAACTGTGCCCAGGATTCCAGCAGTGCCCTGTCCGAGCCGTGATCGACCCGGTAGAAGCTGGGGGTCCCGTCCCGCAGCCAGCCGCAACGCGTACTCTCGAACCAGATCGTCTGCGCGCCGTTGGTCGAGCGCCAGCATCCCAACCACGCGGGGTCCTCGGGCAATACGGGCTCAGCTGCAGCACCGAACGTGAGGCAAAGGGCGGCTGGAATTGCGAGCAAGCGTCGGCGCGGGGTGCGAAGATTCATGATCCGTCCCGTCTATTCGGTGATTCGGCAGAGCGCGGAAGCTCGTGGTACGGGATCAGGCGTGCACTGTTTGCGTCATGCCGCTCGAACCCGGGAGTCCACGCGATCCCGCTGGAAACTCCGTGGTGGTGCGCACCGCGTACTCTTCTTCAGGCCCGTTGCGCGCGCCTACGTGCCAGGCGCAGGCGGATTCGAGCCTTGAGCGTCTTGCGCAGAGGGACGTGTCCCTTGCAATGGGTGTTCAGCCAACCCAGGAGCATCTCGACGGAGTCCCACTCGCCCATGGCCAGCAGTGGCTTGAGCTTGCCCCATGCGGAGCGCGCGATGGCCGGGCGGATCTCGCGCACCGTGTCAGGCGGCAGGTGGATCAGGAACTGCCGCTGGCATTCGAGGTTCGCGAGGATCTTTGCCTTGGAGGACTTCTTGTTCCACACGCCACCTGCGTGGATGCGATAGGCCGAGCTCACACGGTGGATGTAGCCAAAGTCGCCGTGCAGTGCGTTCAGCATGTGCAGGGGCCAGTCACCCTGGGGACAGCTGAAGAAGAGTTCGGGCAGCTCCTCGAAATGGCCACGCCGATACATCATCGCGGCGCAGTCCGACATGCAGTAGCGCGCAAAGTCGAAGATCGTGTAGCGCTCCTTGCGGGGCTTGGGATGCTTGCCGGGGCCGAGTGGTGTGCCGTCCAGGGCTACCTCTTGCGAGCCCGTGAAGCAGCCGGCCAGGCTCGGGTCCTGATCGAGCATGCGCACCTGCAGCCCGAGCTTCTGGTCATCGATGAAGTAGTCGTCACCGTCGAGGACGTTGATGAAGTCGCCGCGGCAGGCCCCATGCGTGCGCTTGAAGTTCGGCCGTCCGCCCAGGTTCTTCTCGCTCGGCAGCGGCCGGACGCGCGCGTCCTTTGCCGCGTACTCCTGGACGATGGCCAGGGTGCGATCGGTGGAGGCGTCATCGCCGATGACGATCTCGAAGTCTTCGAAATCCTGGGCGAGAACGCTCTCGATGGCCTGGCCTATCCACTTCTCGTGGTTGTAGGCGAGCATGCATATGCTGACCCTGGGGTGAGTCAATCGTCCACGCCGGATTGGAGTTTCGTGCGGGCGACAAGTGCACCGGCGAGCGTACCCACGCCGCACAGGATGGGCTGGATTTTCTGCAGCTGCAGTGTTCTGGATTGGCTCACGGGGCAGCTCCTTTGGGAAGGGGGCAGGTCAGCCTGCCATCGAGGCCTGGCGCTGATCCGGTCGGGGCAGAATGCCCGATCCCGGGCGTCCTGGCAACCCCGGCAGGGGCCGGTCCCATTCTGTGGAATGGTTCCCCACAGAATGGGGATAGACTGCCCGCCCGATGGAAACGTCCATGCCCTCCGACCCGCTTCCGAGCGCATTCCCCACGGGTGGCGTTGCGCCGCCCGCAAGCCAGCCCTCGGACCAGGCCTGGGCGGTGGGGTGCCGCGTCGGAATCATGCAGCCGTACCTGTTTCCTTACCTCGGGTACTTCCAGCTGATCGACGCCACCGAGCGCTGGGTTGTCTTCGACACGCCGCAGTTCATCCGCCACGGCTGGGTCAATCGCAACCGCATCCTGCATCCCACGGAGGGCGCCCAGTACATCCTCGCGCCGCTGGTCAAGCAGCCGCGCCACACGCCGATCCGCGAGATGCACCTGGCCGACAAGCCCGCGTGCCTGGACCGCATTCGTGGTCAATTTCAACACTACCGCAAGCGGGCTCCGCATTTCGAGGAGACCATCGCTCTGATCGAGGCCACGTTTGCGGGCGATGAAACCCAGCTGTGTGCCCTGAATGTGCGCGGGCTCGGTCTCTGTTGTGAGCGCCTGGGAATCGCCTTCGACGTGCGCATTTTCTCGGAGATGTCGCTCGAGCTCGGGAAGGTCGAGGGTCCCGGGGACTGGGCGCCCAGGATCGCCAGCGCCCTGGGTGCCAGCAGTTACACCAATCCGCCCGGCGGGGAGGACCTCTTCGATCCCGCACAGTTTGCCGAGCTGGGCATCGACTTGCAGATCCTCGACACCGAGTTGCGGCCCTACGCGCAGGGGCCCCGGCCGTTCGAAGCGGGCCTCTCCATCCTCGACGTGTTCATGTGGAACACCCCGGATTCGGCGCGCGCGCTGCTAACGGATCGTGTCCTGCGACCCTCGTCTCGCGGGTCGTGAGTTTCACCACGGGCTGCTAGCCATCCGTCGAGGAATGCTGCTGGGAGAAGACCTTGCCCGCGGCGGCCACCAGACCACCGATCTTCGAGGCGGCCTCCACGCTCACGCCGGATCCCACGGGCAGGAGCAGCAGTTCTTGCGCGAGCTGCTCGGCCACGGGGAACGACTCGCCCTTTGCCCAGGCGCTGAACCCGGGGCGTTCCGGCAGACACGGCCAGGTGTCACGACTGGTGATCACGCGCTCCGCGGCCAGTATTTTCAGGAGCTCGTCGCGCGAGGGGCCGGAGCATTCGGAGTCGACGCGCAGCACCAGGCATTGGTGGTTGGACTGGACACCCTGCGAGACGCCGTAGATGGTCAGGCCCGGGACCTCGCCGATGGCGTTTCTGTAGGCGTCGCAAAGGGCCCGGTTGTGGCCCAGGGATGTATCGATGCGCTGCAGGCCCCACAGACCGAGGCCTGCCTGGAGTTCGGAGAAGCGGCCGTTGGCGGTGACCGGTACGGCCGTCGGCGCGCCCGCTCCGTAGCTGCTGCGGATGTTGCGGAGAACCGCGGCGAAGTGATCGTCGTCGGTGGCCAGGCAGCCACCTTCCATGGTCGAGAGCAGACGCGAGGACTGGAACGAAAACAGGGTCGTCTGGTCGGGGCGAGCAACACGTCGACCTTCGTGCGCTGACCCGAATCCGTCCGCTGCGTAGAAGAGCGTCTGCAGGCCGTTGCGCTCCGCCACTTCCACGAGTCCGTTCGCGTCGCAACGGTTTCCCCACATCTCCAGTAGCACCACCGCGCCAGCACCGTCGTGTGCGGCAGCGTCCAGTAGCTCGGGGCTGATCTGGTGCGTGACGGGGTCCACGTCGCAGAAGACAGGCTCGAGCCCGGCCCAGAGCACCGATTCCACAAGCTCCGGATAGCCGAGCGCGGGCACCAGTACGGGCCCATCGATCTGCATGCCCTTGAGCGCCATGGACAGGCCGAGCGACTCGTTCGTGCAAAGCACCACATGCGCCACGCCCAGGTACTCGGCCAGTGAGGCCTCGAACTCCCTGGCCAGGGGCCCGTGGTTGGTGAAGTAGCCGTTGGCGGCGATCCGCTCGAGCACGCCGCGGTAGCCAGCTTCGTCCGGCACAAAGTACTGTCCGAAGGGGATCGTCTCCGCGAAACTCGGCGTGCCGCCAGCGAGGGCGAAGTCTGCCTGGGTGGGCTTCACTGGCCAGAACCTTTCGCGCTGCTCTCGAGCGGGTTTTCGGCCAGGAAAGCCAGAAGCTCACAGACGGTCGCCACATCAGCCGTGGAAACGCGTGCGCCACAGGGCAGGTTCAAATACAGGCTGCGCGCGCGGTCGCTACGGGGCAGCTCCTGCTTCACCACCGGAAACGTGTAGCTCTTGCGATGCAAGGGCGGGTCGTAGTGCGCGCGGGCGAGGATGCGCTCCGAGTTGAGAAAGGCCACCAGCTCGTCCCTGGAAAGGGGATAGTCCGTGCCCACCTCGACGACGATGTTCTTGAACGAGGTCTGTTCGCCCGCGTCGAACTCCAGCAGCTGGATACTCTCCAGGTCCTTGAGCCCGGCTTGATAGGCGCCATAGATATCACGGTTGTGGTCCACGTTGCGCTCGATCTCATCCAGTCCGGCCAACGTGAACGCTGCATGCCCATCGCAGAGCACGGCGTTCATGCCGACGCCTCCGGAGCTGCCCGAGCCGTGTGCCCGCGCCGCGCGCAGCTCCTCGGCCAGGCTGGCATCGCTTGTGCAGATGTAGCCGCCCTCCATGCCGTTGATGAGCTTGCTGGCGTGCAGGGAGAAGACCTCGGGCGGTCCAAACGACCCGACGCGGCGACCCTTGACCGTCTCGTGCACGGACTCCACAGCATCGAAGACGATCGGCACGCCGCTCTCCTTGGAGAGCTCGATGAACGCCTCGACGTCGCAGCAGTTCACGATCGGGTGCACGGCCAGGATCAAACTGGTCCTCGGGCTGATGCTCGCGCGCGTGGACTCCAGACAGATGGCCTGGCTATCGGCTTCGATATCCACGAAGACGGGAGTCTTGCCGGTCCAGTTCACCGCGTCTGCCAGGCGACGGTAGGTGAACGAGGGGACCAAAACCTCGGAGCGGTCGGGCAGGGCGCGATGGACGACTGCGGCGACCAGCGCCCAGAAGCCACTCGAGAAGCTCACGCAGTGCTCGGCGCCGTGGTACTGCGCCAGGCGCTCTTCCAGTTGCGCGGCGATCTTACCGGGGTAGGCGCGCGTGTCCGCGGCGGTCATCGGCCGCGAGTATTCCAGCACCTGCTCCATGCTCGGGCAGTACAGGTTGGATGTGGAGATCGGGACCTCGAAGAGGCCGGCTCCACCGAAGTGCTTCAGCTCGCGTTCAAGCGCGGTCATCTCCGCCCCGCGTGAGCAAGAGGTCGAATCGGTAGGGTGCGCCATAGAACTGCTCGGGCATGTGGACCACCGTGGCGGTGAAGCCGCATGCGGAGGCCGCGCCAGCGAGCTCCTCGGGATCCCACCAGACGCCAATGGGCGACTTGGGGTCGTCGAGGTCATAGTCCTTCACGTCGCGCTTGGCGAAGAACTCGGGTGCCTTGGAGGTATTCGGGACGTTGCCGAAGAAAGCGCGCTCAAGGTTCGGGAAGCGACCGTGCAGCGTTTCGATCAGGCTCAGGAGCTCGCCGCGCGAGAGGTAGGACATGCAGCCGTAGCAGAGCAGCTTGTGATACGCCTCCGGGTCGGGGCAGTTCATCACAAAGCCAGCCGCGTCATTCTCAACGTAGTTGACGCTCGCATCGGGCTTGAAGTACTCGTTCGCGATTTCGAGCAGGTAGCTGGAGAAGTCGACGCCCGTGTAGCCCGCGATACGATCGAAGGTGCGCGAGGCCAGGGCCGCGTTTCCGCAGCCGAGATCGAGCAAGTGATCCTGGGCGCCCAGCTGCAGGTGATCGGCGCACTGCGTGACGATCATGGAGATGTCCTCTTCGGACACTGGCTTGCCGTTCACGGTGCGCTTGATCTGCGACCAGAAATCGTCCCGGTCGAATTGCTTGGGATAGATCTTGTGCGCGTCATCCGGGCGATGTTCGGCGGAACCAGCGTTGGATGTAGAGGGGCTCACGGCGCCAACCCTACCAGTTGGGCCTGCCGTCACGCCCGTATTTTCGCCTACTCGCTGATCTGAAGTAGCTGTCCGCCGGTGGGCGAGGCCATGTACACGTAGCAGGTCTGGCCAGCGGGGAGCGGTAGCCCGTGGTAGGGCAGCAGACGCGTGCTGTTGTTGTCGCGCAGTTCGAAGCCGGGCGTCCATACGATCCACTCGAGCGGGCTCGGATCGGTCGGTGATCTGCGCACCAGATAGTCAGCGCCGGGCGGGATCAACAGGCCGTCCTGCGCGTCGCCCTCCGCGCGGGACTGCAGTGTCGGAACACCGTGGGCTCGATCGAAGTACACCCAGTCCGAGACCGTGATGTCGCTCTGGCTCACGAGTACCTGGCTCCAGACGAGCGGGTGGCGCATCGACTGGTGCACGAACTCCTGCCCCGCACGGGACTGCGTCCGGAACCGGCGGCGCATATTGGGCAACACGGTGTGCACGCAGGCGGGGCCCTCGAGCGCGGAGAGGTCCTCGTCGATCTGGGCAAGCAATCCCTGGCGCTCGCGCCAGCCCTGCATGCGCCCTTCGCGCTGACCACGCAGGACCGGAGATGCGTCGAGCAGGCTGGCGAGAATGATCAGCAATGGGGCGAGTTTCGCGACGGTAGCTACCGGGCGCCCGTGGCGAGCACCGAGGTTTCCAGCGATGAGCAGCGCGACCAACCAGGCGAAGGGTGCCTGTAGAAAGTAGATCTGGCGTTCGACCCAGAGGCCGGACCAGAGGATCAAGGCTGCGTACCCCGTGAGCCACAGGCTTAGCACTACCGGCGTAGCCGTCCATGATCCGTCCTGCGTCGCGCGTGTCGACGCAGCGACGCGTACCACGAAGTAGAGCGCGAAGAGGCTCATCAGCGCTGCTCCAGAATGTGTGCCGTCCGGTACGTCGATGGCCGCCAGCCAATCGAGGCCGGTCAGGGTGGTCCACATCGACATCAGGCTTGCGGACAGGCCGGCCTGCTGGCCGACCTCGTCTCCATAGCCGCCCAGACCACCGAGTACGAGCGCGCGCAGGGCGAGCGCCGCGACCACGGGCATGACGACGAGTGCGCTGTCCGCAAGCAACCGGGAGCGTTCAGCGGTGCCCGTGGCTGCGGCACGCCAGAGCATGCAGAGAGCGATCGGCGTGATCACCACGGCGGCCTCGTTGGAGAGCAGGGCTGCTGCGAGCAGCGTGCCCGCGCCGAACAGGCGTGCGCGTCCGGCGCGCGGCGTCACCAGACAGAGCGCCGCGAGGCCGAAGACCGTGCCCAGGCTGTAGCTCCGGCGCGCCATGTAGGGGACGATCTCTTCGGAGCCCGGGTGAGCCAGGAAGATCGCAGCAGCGAGGTAGGCTATCCAGGTCGGGTGGCCGGGCGCGAGGGCGCGGCCGAGGAACAGGACCAGGTAACCGGCCAGCACGTGCAGGCCCAGGTCCGTCATGCGGTAGACGAGCGGATTCAGTCCGCCGAGGGCGTGATCGAATGTGAAGGAGAGCGCGGCGAGGGGGCGATACCACGAGAAGTGATCCCCGAGGAATACCCAGCGGTACCATTCCGGATCGACGCCCGTTCCGCGTCCGATCCAGAGCGCAGGATCACCCGTCATGGGCCAGTAGCGCAGCGTCTCGAAGTAAGGCCAGCTGCAAGCCACGGCCAGGAGCACGAATCCGATTGCGTTGCGTAGCTTGCCCTGATGACTCACGGAGACTCCTGCACCAAGGCTACCGCGAGCGCCGCTGATCGCGACGTCCCGGGGCGAAATACCCTCGGCGGACCTCCGGGTCAGGAGAGTCTGCGATATGCTGCGGAGATGGTCGTTACCAGGTCCTCAGCCGTCGCAGCCAGAATGTTCGCGCTGTGGGCGGCATCCGGGGCCCTGTGGCTGTTCGGTTGCGCGCAGGCGGACTCGACCGCCGGCGGCGCGCGTCCCAACGTGCTGCTGATCGCGATCGACGACCTGCGTCCCGAGCTGGGGTGCTACGGCGTCGAGCGCGCACTCACCCCCAACCTGGACAAGCTGGCCAGCGGCGGCGTGTGCTTCACGAGCGCCTACTGCCAGGCCGCGATCTGCACGCCCTCGCGCACCAGCCTCCTGACTGGGTACCGGCCCGACTCCACGGGGGTCGTGGACCTGCAGGCACACTTCCGCGACACACGGCCGCACGTCGTGACCCTGCCGCAGAGCTTCAAGTCGGCCGGCTACCGCTCCGTGAGTGTTGGCAAGCTCTTCCACAAGCCCGACCCCGCGTCCTGGTCAGAACCGGTCTTTCACCCCGATCGCGGTCTGAAGTATGCGCTCGAGGAGAACCGTGCCCCCGGGCGCGACCAGCGTGGACCGGCCGTCGAGCGCGTCGACGTACCCGATGAGGCCTACCGCGATGGTCTCGTGGCCGAGGAGGCGATCCAGGCCTTGCGACGCCTGAAGGACGAGCCGTTCTTCCTGGCCGTGGGCTTCTACAAACCGCATCTGCCCTTCGCCGCGCCAGCGCGCTACTGGGATCTGTACGCGCGCGAGAACATCGACCTGCCGCTCAACGCGAGCTTTCCTGAGGACGCTCCGTCCTTCGGTCGGCACGACTGGCACGAGCTGCGCGTGCACGGAGGCATCCCCGAGCAGGGTCCCCTCGACGACAGCGTGGCGCGCGAGCTCGTGCACGGATACCTGGCCTGCGTCAGCTACGTCGACGCCCAGGTGGGGAAGGTTCTGGACGAACTCGATGCCCTTGGCCTGGCCGACGACACGATCGTCGTCGTGTGGAGCGACCACGGGTACTACCTCGGCGAGCACGGCATGTGGTGCAAGATGGGAACCCTCGAGGAAGCCCTACGTGTGCCGTTGATCGTGCGCGCCCCGGGTGTTGCGCAGGCCGGCGCGGCCAGCGCGGGCCTGGTCGAGCTGGTCGATGTCTACCCGAGTCTGTGCGAGCTGGCCGGATTGCCGGTCCTCGATCACCTGGAGGGCACGAGTTTCGTTCCGCTGCTCGCGCAGCCAGCCAGGGACTGGAAGCGCGCGGTGTTCAGCCAGCAGGCGAACGCGACCGCCGGAGTCATGGGTTACTCCGTGCGCACGAAGCGCCTGCGATTCACGAGCTGGCGCCTGGATCAGGCGCCGTTCGAGGAGGTCGCCACCGAGCTCTACGATCACGATAAGGACCCCGGCGAATCTCGCAACGTGTCTCGCAAGGCGAGCTACGCGAAGCGCGTGAGCCGCATGCGTACAATTCTGGACGGGGGATGGCAGGCATCGATACCGGAATAGCACGCGCGGTCGTCGCGACGGTCCTGGTGCTTGCGAGCGGATGTTCGGAGAGCGCGGGAGCGCGTCCGAACATCGTCCTGATCACCCTGGACACGACCCGTCCCGATTACCTGAGCACGTACGGCCACGCGGGAGGCGAAACGCCGAACTTCGACGCGCTGGCGGACGGGGGCATTCGCTTTGACCAGGCCATCAGCGCTTCCGCCGTCACGCCCGTTTCGCATGCGTCGATCTTGACCGGTCTCTATCCCTACAATCACGGGCTGCGCGTCCTGTCCGCGCCGAGCGGGTTTCGATTGCCGCAGCACGCTCCGACGCTGACGACGTGGCTCAAGGACTCAGGTTACGAGACCGGGGCAGTCCTCAGCGCCTTTCCGGTGTCCAGACACTTTGGCTTCGAGCGTGACTTCGACGTGTTCGAGGGACAGGGCGGGTCCATGAAGAGCCACCGCGCATGGGACGTGCGC
>JBLHKW010000093.1:0-21116 GCA_047618565.1 Planctomycetota bacterium | reverse complement strand
CGACTGCGGGTGGTGGGTGTGGTGCTTCCCGAGGACCGGCGCTTCTTGAAGGAGTGCAAGCGCAAGCTCGCGGCGGCAGGCGTGCTCGAGAGTGTGTCATTTCACCCCAATGTGAGTCGTGAAGAGAAGCTTCAGCACCTGGGGCAGTTCTCACTCTTCTCCGTGCCCGCGACCTACGGCGAGTCCTTCGGCCTCTACCTTCTCGAGGCGATGGCCTGCGGCGTCCCGGTAGTGCAGCCGAGGCACGCGTCCTTCCCCGAGCTGATCGAGCGTACAGGGGGTGGCGTGCTGTGCCCGGCGGATGATGCCCAGGGTCTTGCCCGGGCCCTGGACGGTTTGCTGACGGATCCGGAAGGCATGCGCCGCATGGGCGAGCGCGGCCGCCTCGCTGTTCACGAACACTTCACCGTTGATCGAATGGCCGCTGAAGTGGAGGCTATCATCGCCGGCGGCACGGACTCGGCGGACGGATGAATACGCACATGACCCGTGCAGAGTGGCAGGGGCGCATCCATGTCTCCGGGTCGATCGGCACGGCGCATGCGAGGCGCATGCATCGGAACATGAAACAGGTCGGAGGCCTGTCGTGGAGCCCCGAGCGGATCGTCGCCGGGGAACACTGAGATACGATGGAAGCTCAACTGGTCGAATTGCGTGGGGTCGGGAAGTCATTCGGTGGACCTGCCGGCGGGACGGCGGTGAAGGTCTTCGAGGGCATCGACATGACGGTCGCCCGTGGCGAAACGGTCGCTGTCGTCGGCCCGTCCGGATCCGGCAAGAGCTCCTTGCTCAACCTGATCGGTGGATTGGATCAGGCCACGAGCGGAGAGGTGCTCTTCGAGGGGGAGCTACTGGCTGACAAGAACCCCGACCAGCTCGCGACGCTGCGCAGCGAGAAGATCGGGTTTGTGTTTCAGGCGCACCACCTCCTGCCTCAGTGCAGCGCGCTCGAAAACGTGCTCGTCCCGACCCTGGCGCGCCGCGGTCGCGCGAGCGCGGACCTCGAACAGCGCGCGCGCACCCTGCTCGATCGAGTCGGGCTCGGCCCACGCGTCGACCATCGCCCCGGGCAGCTCTCGGGCGGGGAGTGCCAGCGGGTCGCGTTCGTGCGCGCCTGGATCTACAAGCCGGTTCTGGTCGTCGCGGACGAGCCCACGGGAGCGCTCGACCGGGACACGGCGGACGAGCTATCCGAGCTCCTGCTCGAGTGGAACCGTGAGGAAGGCGCCGCGCTGCTGGTCGTGACCCACTCGCAGCGCCTGGCCCAGCGCATGGGCCGTGTGCTGACCCTCGAGCGCGGAAACCTGACAGCCAGCGGTGCCTGATGAACGGCCTGCGCTTCGTCATCCGCAGTCTGGTCCACTACAGGCGCTCGCATCTCGGGGTCTTCCTCGGCTCGATCGTCGCGTCGGCCGTGCTCGTCGGCGCATTGCTCGTCGGTGAGTCCGTACGTGCCAGCTTGCTGGCGCAGACCACCCAGCGCATCGGTCGGGTGGAGCAGGCTCTCGTGGCGGGTGACCGGCTGGTGCGTATCGATCTGGCCTCGGAGCTGGCGGTGGCGCTCGCCTCCGAGTCCGCGCGCGTGCACACGGCGCCGGTGCTTCAACTGCCGGGCATCGCCTCGGCCGACGGAGGCGCGCGGCGCGCGCTGGACGTCCAGATCCTCGGGGTCGATGCACGCTTCTTCGAGCTCGATCTCGCGCAGGGAAGTCTGCCGGGGCCGAAGGCGGGCGAGGTCTATCTGAACGCCCGCCTCGCGCGCCAGTTGCAGACCAAGGTCGGGTCGAGTGTGTTGCTGCGAATCGAGAAGCCGAGCGCCATGCCGCGCGACACGGCTCTGGCCGCGAACGACGACATGACCATGGCCATGCGAGTCAAGGTCGCGCGCGTTCTGTCCGCGGACGAGTTCGGACGCTTCTCGCTCCAGAGCCACCAGGTTCCGCCCTTCAACGCGATGGTGTCGCTCGACGATCTGGCGCGGCGCCTCGAGGTTGCGGACCGTTGCAACCTGATCCTGGCTGGCGACCTTTCCGGATCGGACGAGGATGGCCTGGCGGGTGCCGCGGGGCGCGAACGCATACGGGGCGCCCTGAAGGGCTGCTGGGCCCTGGCCGATCTGCAGCTTGCGTGGCGCGAGGTCGACGAGCTGGGTCTGATCGAGATCGTCAGCGAGCGCGTGTTCCTCGACGATCCCCTGGCGCGCGCCTGTGAGGCCTTCGACGACGGTGCGGTCGGCGTCCTGACCTACTTCGTCAATGGTCTCGCGAGCGGTGATCTCAGCACGCCGTACTCGATGGTTGCGAGCATCGGCGCGCTCGGGGAGCCGATCTCCTCCCTCGGCGGATGGTCGGATCCCGTGCCCGAGGCCAGTGAATCGGATCCTGGCATCGTCGCGGGGCGCTGGCTCGCGGAAGACCTCGAGCTGGAGGTGGGCGACGAGCTGGAGCTCTCCTATTTCGTGCTCGGAGCGCAGGCGACCCTGGTCGAGGAGAAGACGTCGTTCGTCGTGCGCGCCATCGTCGAACCCGAGGGCTGGGCCGCCGATCCGCTCCTGATGCCCGAATTTCCGGGCCTCGCGGGCAGCGAACACTGTCGCGACTGGGAGCCCGGCACGCCCGTCGACCTGCAGCGTATCCGCGACAAGGACGAGGACTACTGGGAAGCCCGACAGGGTACGCCCAAGGCTTTCCTGACTCTGGATCGCGGTCGCGACCTCTGGAAGAACCGCTTCGGCTCGCTGACAGCCGTGCGCGTGCATCCGTTGCAACGCGAGGCCCTGGAGGCACACCTGCGAAGTACCCTGGTGCTCGCCGAGTTCGGTTTGACGGTTCAGGACGTGCGCACGCGCGCCTTTCAGTCGGGTAGCACCGCCACCGATTTTGGCGGACTTTTCATCGGACTCAGTTTTTTCCTCATCGTCGCGGCCCTGCTCCTGATCGCACTGCTGTTTGCGCTCGCGGTGGAGCTGCGTAGCCGGGAGGTAGGTGCGCTGCTCGCGGTCGGGCTCGCGCCGCGCCGAATCCGGCGTCTGTTCCTGATGGAGAGCGCGCTCGTGATCGCCGCCGGTACCTCGGTGGGGGCCATGTGCGGCGTGCTCTACACGAGCGGCGTGCTGTACGGCCTGTCGACCGTCTGGAGCGCAGCCGTCGGAGCCGCGGTCGTGAAACTACACGTCAGCTCGGTGACTCTCGGGATCGGTTGCGCCTCGTCGATCGCTGTTTCTATCCTGGCCCTCTGGCTAGGGACCCGACGGCTGTTTCGCCGGACCGCGGTCGAGTTGCTGGCGGGCGGTGACTCTGCGCAGGGCGCCTTCGAGCGACGTCCCGTGGTCCGAACCGCGCTGATCGCGATACTGAGTGCCCTGGGCGCAGTCGTCCTGGTGGTCGTTACGGATCCGGACGGCGGGCCTGCGGCTGCCGGCGCGTTCTTCGGCGCCGGGTCCATGGCGCTGATCGCGGCCCTGTGCGCGTGCAGTCTGTTGCTCGGCCGCGTGGGAAGCGATCTGCCGTGGCGCGCTTCGCTGACTCGCCTTGGGCGTCGCAATTGCGGGCGGCGCAGGTCGCGCAGTATCGCCACCATCGCCATGCTGGCCGCAGGTACTTTTCTGGTGCTCTCCGTCAGTGTGCACCGGCTCGGCGTCGCCGGGGACGTGACCGTGCGTGCCGGCGGTACGGGTGGCTTCAGCTTCTTCGGTACGTCCTCACTGCCGGTACTGGTCGATCTGAACAGCGAACGCGGGCGCGCATCCTTTGCCCTGGAGGAAGAGGACTGGGAAGGCGTCGCGGTCGTCCCCCTGCGCGTCAACGCCGGCGACGAGGCCAGCTGCCTGAACCTGCACCTGTCCACCAATCCGCGGCTGGTGGGCGTGCGTCGGGAGGACCTGAGCTCGCGGGCGGCCTTCCGCTTTGCGCGCACCATCGACGGGGAACAGGCGCAGAGCGATCCATGGTCGCTGCTCGACTGGAAGCCGGGCGAGCCCGTGCCGGCCATCGGTGATCACGCCGCACTGACCTGGGCGCTGCACAAGAAGGTCGGCGACGTGATCGAGTACACCGATGAGCGTGGCGAGACCTTCCCCGTGCGCATCGTGGGCACGCTTGCGGATTCGATCCTGCAGGGCAGCCTCGTGATACCCGTGGCCGCCTTCGAGGCCAGCTTTCCGTCCCAGAGTGGCTATCGCATGTTCCTCGTGGACGCCCCTCCCGAGCGCAGTGCCGACGTCTCGCAGATGCTGAGCCGCGGCCTGGAAGATGTGGGCTTGCAGCTGACTCCGACCGGGACGCGACTCGAGGAGTTCCACGCGGTCCAGAACACCTACCTGGTGATCTTCCAGATGCTCGGTGGCCTCGGTCTGCTGCTGGGCAGCGTGGGCCTGGGCATGGTGCTCCTGCGCAATGCGTTCGAGCGCCGCGGCGAGTTTGCGATCCTGCGGGCCGTGGGTTTCTCACGCCGTCGCATCCGGCAGCTCGTGCTCAGCGAGCACAGCCTGCTCCTGGGCCTGGGAATCGTCTGCGGCGCGGTCTCCTCGCTGGTGGCCCTGATTCCCTCCGTGACGGGCGCCGACGCGGCCTTTCCGTGGCGCGCGATCGCCGGATTCCTCGGCCTCGTGCTCGCCAATGGCCTGGCCTGGAACCTGGCAGCGACCCACCTGGCGACCCGCGGTCCGTTGATGGACGCCCTGCGTAAGGAATAGGGGCCAGCCCCGGCTCGTCAACCGGGCTCGGGTACAATCCGCGCCCCGCACGCATCCATTGAGAAGGTGAACACGATATGAACTCGCTCTGCATCCTGCTCCTCGCACTTCTGCCCGGTCAGGCGGACACCCAGAAACAGCTCGAGGCCGAGTTCGAGCGTGCGCTTTCGGGCGTCGCGTTCGTCGGTCACTTCACGGCCGATGATGCACCCGATCGGGCGCCCACCGCCGAGCGCTACGAGATCACGAAGATCACGAAGCTGCAGGACAACTACTGGCGCTTCGTCGCAAAGATCGAGTACGGAACACGGTCGGTCAGCTTGCCCCTCGACCTCGAGGTGGAATGGGCCGGGGACACACCCGTCATCACCCTGACAGATTTCCAGGTCATGGGCATGGGCACGTTCACCGCACGCGTCGTGGTCTACCGCGGGCGCTACGCGGGCACCTGGCAGGGTGCTACCCACGGGGGCCACCTCTTCGGTGTGATCGAACCGCTGGAAGGCGCGAGCGCGGGTGACGCGGGCGACGACAAGAAGCAGGAGAGCGAGGGCGCGCAAGGCGATGGTTCCGTGGACGCGGGCAGCTCGGACAGCGCCGCGGCCGTGGGCATCCTGTCCGCGAGTGCGCTCCGGCTTTCGCCCAGCAGCTCGGACAAGACCCAGAACTGGCCTTCGTTCCGCGGGCCCTCGGCTTCCGGCGTCGTGGACGGCTACGAGACCCCCGTCGAGTGGGATGTGGACGGGGATCAGAACATCAGCTGGAAGACCGCCATTCCCGGAATGGCGCACTCATCGCCGGTAATCTGGGGCGACCACATCTTCCTGACGACCGCCGTGAAGGAGGGCCAGGAGGCGGAACTTCAGGTCGGCCTCTTCGGGAGCATCGAGCCCGTCGCGGATGAGGGCGTGCACCAGATGCGTGTCCTGTGCGTGGACAAGCGCAGCGGCAAGGTTCTCTGGTCCCAGGTGGCCTTTGAGGGCGTGCCGGAGATCAAGCGCCACCCCAAGGGTAGTCATGCTGCCTCATCCCCGGCCACCGACGGCCGCTGTGTGGTCGCGTTCTTTGGCTCCGAGGGCCTCTACTGCTACGACACCGACGGCAAGCTGCGCTGGAAGAAGAGCTTCGGCCGGCTCGACAGTAGTTTCTACCTGGTGCCGACGGCGCAGTGGGGCTTCGCGAGCTCGCCCGTGATCTTCGAAGACAAGGTCTTGGTTGAGTGCGATGTGATCGGTGAGTCGTTCATCGCAGCGCTCGACGTGGCCACCGGCGAGGAGCTCTGGCGCACCGCGCGCGACGAGGTTCCGACCTGGAGTACTCCCACGGTGCACGTGAGCGAGGGCCGGCGACAGGTCATCGTTAACGGCATGAAGCACCTCGGGGGCTACGATGTCGACAGCGGCAAGGAGCTGTGGAACCTGGTGGGCGGCGGCGATATTCCGGTGCCTACCCCGATCGTCGCCGACGATGTGATCTACCTGACCAACGCGCACGGGACGATGGCGCCGATCTACGCGGTGCATGCGAGCGCCGAGGGCATCGTCAGCATGAGCGACGAGGGCAAGGAACACATGGCCTGGGCGAAGCGCAGCCGGGGCAACTACATGCAGACGCCGATCGTCTACGGGCCGTACCTGTTCTGCTGTTCCGACAGCGGTGTGCTGACCTGTTACGACCGCGAGACGGGCGAGGAGATCTTCCGCGAGCGCCTGGGTGGTGGCGGAAGTGGATTCACGGCCTCGATCGTGGCCAGTGATGGGAAGCTCTACGTGACGGCCGAGGCGGGCGAGATCTACGTCCTCCCGGCGGGTGCCGAGTTCGAGATCCTCTCCGTCAACGATATGGGCGAGGAGTGTATGGCGTCCCCGGCGGTCTCGGAGGGTACGCTGTTCTGGCGCGGGCGACGCCACCTGTTCGCCGTCGCGCAGCTCTGAGTTCCGGGCCATCCGCGCGGGACTCCATGTCTCCTCCGGTCGACTGTGCCCGAACGACTCCCGCCGCCCTCACCCGTGTACCCGGCCGCGCTCACGCGTGGCCTGTGGATAGGGTTTGCTCTCGGACTCGCCCGCGCGGGAGTGCTGTTCGCGATGGAGCGCGTCGCCCATGCCGGCGAGCTCGAGACCGTCATGGGGCGCACGGCCACGGCGTTGCCCCTGGCCATGGGTCAGATGGTGCTCGCGAGTGTGTGCCTGGCGCTCTTCGTTGAGTGGACCCGTGGCTGCGCCCTGGTCAACCTGCGGCGCTTCATCCTGGTTTCACTCTTCGTCTTCGGCAGCGCGGTGTTCATCACGTTGCTCGCCGGCTGGCTCGGTGACGACCACTCGCGACGCATCGGCTGGGGCACGGGCCGCGGACGCCTGACCATCGGCGCCCTCGCGCTGCTGTCGTCACTGTCGAGCGCGTTGCTCTTTTGTTGCGTGCCGCGCAGGACGAACCTGGATCCGATCCTGCTACCCCTGGTGCTGATCGCGTCGGTCGTCACTCTGGCGCGCGCTCTACTGGTCAGCCCGCTGGAGTCCATGCCCATCCGCCAGGTCGTCGGCAACCTGCTCGATGAAGCCGAGAGCTGGCAGGTGGTCCGAGCCCATGCCAGCGGGGCGGCGCGCGTGGACGTGGTCACTCCCTATGGCAAGTACGCTCTCGACGGCGCCGACATGGCCTCGATCGTGCTGCCGCCGCCGGGAGAGATCCGCATGGAGCTGGATGCCGACGCGAGTTCCGCGTTCCTGGTGGGGCGTGTCGGCATCGATCAGGCGATCCTGTTCCGGCACGACGAGGCGCTCGCCGGTCACTCGGTGCAATTCGAGGTGCTGCTCGACGATGAACCGGTCTTCGAGCACGAGATCGCGATCGACGGTGTCGAGGGACTGCGCGGGACCGAGTGGGTCGACGTGGGCGGCGACGGCGGGCTCGAGGTCGACGCCGGCGCGACGCTGACCCTGCGAACGACACTGCGCGCTCCCGACGGGACGCCGGCTGAATTCGAGCGGCCCCTGGACGTGGGCTTCGGAGGCATGCGCCTCGAGCGGCGCTGGACGGCCGAGCGCACACGCTCGTCGCCGCAGAAGCCCAACATCATCCTGGTCGTGATGGATACCCTGCGTCGCGATCGCCTCGAGACCTACGGGTACGCGCGCCCGACGTCGCCCCATCTGGAGCGCCTGGCGCAGCGCGGCGTGACCTTCGACGCGGCCTATTCCACATCCAGCTGGACCTGGCCCTCGACCGCGTCGATCTTGACCGGCCTACATCCGGAGGAGCACGGGGTGGTGGGCGCGACATCCTGCTATCTGGCGGACGAACTGGTCACCCTGGCCGAGTCACTGCAGCAGGAGGGCTTCACGACAGCGGCCTGGTCCGGCAACCCCTTGATCGTCCCGGACAAGAACTTCGACCAGGGTTTCGAGTTCTACGAGTACGCGAAGGCGGTCACGCGCAAGTCGCGCGTGTTCATGCCGGCCGCTCTCGAGTGGCTCGAGTCCATGGCGGGCACGCGCTTCTTCATGTACCTGCACCTGACGGACCCGCACGCGCCGCTCGCACCGCGCCCGCAGGGGCGCGCCCTGCTGGCCGCGGATGTGCCTGCGGACTTCTCACCGAAGGCGATCGACGGCTACGTACAGCCCCTGCGAGATGGCTGCGGATTCACCGAGAACGGAGCGATCGACACGGATCGCTGCGTTCCGCCCTCAGCGCAGGATGCCATCAGCGACCTGTACGATGCCTGCGTCTGGACCGGCGATCACTGGGTCGGACGCCTGGTCGCGACCCTCGAGCGCCTTGAATTGATAGACGAGACCCTGATCGTGTTCACCAGTGACCACGGCGAAGAGCTCTTCGATCACGGCCTGGTGACCCACGGTCACGGGCTGCACGAGGAACTGGTCGGAGTGCCACTGGTCTTCGCCGGGCCTGGCATCCCACATGGCGAGCGCGTGACGCAAGTGGTCTCCAACAGGCACCTGGGACCGACTCTGGCGCGTGTCGGCAGGGGATTGGCGGCCTTCGATGAGGGCTTCGATTCGAGCGATCCGGACACGGGTTTCGATCTACGGCGCGCGTTCGACCGCAGCACGGCCGGTGACCTGGGCGACGGGACGATCCGCTTTTCGACGACCAACGGCTGGTGGAACGGCAAGCATCCGCAGACCATCCTCGGCATGCGGAGCGGGTCGCTGGTCGTGCATTTTGCTCCTGACGGCGGGCCCTGGAATGCGCCCGAAGGCTCAGGTGCAGGCCAGCTGAGCCTGTACGACAAGGCGCAGGATCCCATGGAATTCAGCGATGTTTCGGCCGACCAGGCTGAGCGAGCCGCGGGCTTGCGGGATGAGATGTTGCGGCGCGTCGGCGTGGCAGCCGCGCGCCGTCCCAAGGCTGGCGTGCGCGCCGGTGGATCGACGGTCGAGATGCTTCGTGGGCTCGGCTACATGGGGGACGAGGAGTAGATGGCGAGTTCACCGGACGCAGCCAGCGCGCCGAGCGCTGGTCCACGCTGGCTGACACCGACCAGCATGCTGCTCTACGCCGCTTGCGCCGTGTTCCTGTGGGCGGCTCTGGACTGGCGACCGGAATGGGACGGGTCCGTATACCTGTTGCTTGCCAGGTCCCTGGCCGCAGGCGACGGCTATCTCTACCAGGGGGAACCGTTCTATCTTCGTCCGCCCGGCCTGTCGTGGTTGCTGTCGTTCATGGCGCAGGACGGCAGCTTCGATGCCCAGCGCGTGAACCAGCTGCTGATGTTCTTCGCGACGACCTCCGTCTTTGCGATCTACCTGGCGACCCGGGACCTCCACGACCGGCGCTGCGCACTCGTCGTCGCGCTGCTCTCGGGCACGAGCCTGCTCTTCAGCCAGCTCTTCAACTCCGTATTCGCCGAGTTCCCGTTCGTGACGTTCTCGTTGCTTGCGACCGCGGCTCTGGAACGCTCCGTGCGCGCGCGCGAACGCTGGTGGATCTGGGCCGCGCTCGGGGGCGTCGCTCTGGCCAGCGCGATCCTGATGCGCACCGTCGGCGTCCTGCTCTTGCCCGGTGTGTTGCTCGTCCCCCTGATCCGCTGTCGCGGGCGCGATCGCTGGCGCGGCGTGATGCCGGTGCTGTTGACCTGCGCATTGACCATGCCCTGGTGGCAGCATTCGCGGGCGGTCTCCGCACAGGTCGAGGTGCCCGTGGAACAGGATCTGCTCTTTGACTACGCGACGGCCCTGTTCCGCGTGGATCCCGGGGACCCGAACTCCGCGCGCGTGGACCTGGATGGCTGGATCGAGCGCATCACCGCCAACTGCGGCGACCTCATGCGCGACCTGACCGAGAGCACCTTGCACATCAGCGCCGGGCCTGTGCTCCAGATTGGATTGCTGATGCTCCTGGCCGTCGGTCTGGGGTGTGCCCTGCGGCGTCGCGGCCCGTCCATGCTCGAGTGGTTGGGCATCGTCTACGTCCCGCTCATCGCGACCTACTTCGTCTACGACAAGCGGCTGGTGATGCCGCTCGTGCCCCTGGTCTATCTCTACCTGGCAAGCGCTTTTCGTTGCCTGGTGACCTTCGTTCTGCCGCAGCGGCGCGCGCGCGTGCTCGGATTCCTGCTCGCGATCGCGCTGCTCACCGTCAACCTTGTTGCCCTGTCGCGCGAGCTCGAGGGTCGTACCCACGCGGGCAAGGTGAACGAGCAGATCGCGCGCGGCGTGCTCGAGCACACGCCGCCGGACGCCAGGATCCTCTGCAACCAGGCCCCGACAGTGGCCCTGCTGACGGGCCGGCGCACGTTCACTTACCGTTTCCTGCGCTCGGCCGACATTCTGGCCAAGTACGAGATCGACTATGTGCTCTACGACACCCCGGGCACGCCGCCGCCGCTCAAGCGCATGGTCGATGAGCGAATGCTCGAACGCTGGGCGATTCCCTTCGGCAACGGACGTAGCACGCAGCTGACCCGTATCCGCTGATCTTGGATCTAGCCCAGGTTATTCATGAGCCGCGAGGCGAAGCCGGCCGTTCGTGGGATTTCGTCCGCGTGGTCATGAATAATCCGGGCTAGTCCTCGTCCGAGCCACCGGAGTAACCCAGGCCCCTGAGGATGCGTTCCTCGTCCGCGGAGAGCGAGCGCGTTGAATCCTGGATGATCGATCCCGTGTTGCTCTCGAGCAACTCCCGGTAGCGCGCGAGCATGCGCTGCACCACCTCGGGCTGCCCGTCGAGCACATCGACGAGTTCCTGGGGGTCCTCGGACCGATCGAACAGGCCATCCGGCCGGCCATTGCGCAAATGCAGGCGGTAGTCCCCGTCGACGATGGTCGCCAGAGGGGCACCGCCGTCACTGGGCACGAACATCTGCACGGCGATGGCGGGACCCGGCTGTGCGCCGAGCAGGCTGGATCCCGGACATGCGCCCGGGTCCAGATCGAACGCCTCCAGCACCGTGGGCCAGAGGTCGAGCTGGCTGACCAGGCGTGAGTCCCGGCGTGCGCTCCCGCCCGGTTCGCGCATGATCAGGGGGACGTGGACGAGTTCGTGGTTCAGGGTCTCGCCGTGACAGAACCAGTAGTCGTGCTCGCCAAGGGACTCGCCGTGGTCCGCGCTCAGGATGACGAGCGCATCGCGCAACAGGTCGCGCTCCTCCATGAACTCCAGCAGGCGCCCTAGGTGCTGGTCGAAGTAGCGGATCTCCGCGTCGTACTGGATGCGGTAGGGCTCGGGGCGCTGCTCGTCCGTGAGCCTCTGGTAGCGCGGAATGCCGCCACGGCCCGTGGTGCTGTCATTGAAAGCCAGCTCTGGTTCGTCACCGAGCGGCCGCTGCATCATCTCCACGAAGCGCGCCGGGGCCGTGTACGGTCCGTGCGGATCCTGGTAGTGCACCCAGAGGAAGAAGCGTTCCTCACTCTCCCCGTCACGGCCTTCGAGCCACTCGATCGCCGCATTCGTCGTGTCGCGCGCCCCGCGCTCCGGCATCTTGCGGATGCGCTCCAGCGTCGGAAGGCGGTCGTCGAAATGCTTGAATCCTTGTCTGACCCCGAACTCGGGCGGCATCGTGGGCGGATTGATCAGCACCCAGTTCGAGACGACCGCCGCGGTGGCGATGCCATGGGAGCTGAGCTCCTCGGCCAGCGTCGTCGCACTCGAGTGCAGGAAGCTGCGGTTGTGAAGGACCCCGATGTGTACCGGTAGCTGGCCCGTCAACATGCTGCAGACCGACGGCAGCGTCATCGGAGCACTCGAGTAGGCGCGCTCGAACACGACGGATTTCGCCGCGAACGCATCGAGCGCCGGGCTGGCGTCGTGCTCAGCCCCGTAGGCTCCGAGCCGGTCGGCGCGCAGGGTATCGCAGGTGATCAGGATCACGCGTTCGACTGCGCTGGAGTCGGTATCCGTACCGCAGGCACCGACCCAGCACGCCATGCCCGCGAGTGTCGTGAGAGCCAGCCACCTGGGGGCGTGCTGCTGGATGTGCGTTTCTTGGGCCTTCATACTCGTCACCGAGGCTTGCGCCCGCGGCTCTTTGGAGAGCTGGTCGACAGGTTAGCGGTCCGTTTCGGTTCCTTCTAGTGGGCTGTCGTGCCAGGTGCCGTGGAACACCACTTCACATTCGCTGAAACTTCCCATTTCGACGAACGCGCGGGAGGTGTCGCCCGAGCCGAGGGTCAGTGTCCCGGTCCAGGTGTCGAGGCTAATGCCGGGGGTTGCTAGATGGACGCGACTTGCTCGCCTGCCACCTCGATGCGCATGCCGCCCGAGCCGCTCGAATCACCATGCGTCGTCGCTTGCCATTCGATGCGGGTGATCTCGAAGACCTTGTCCTCGGGCACCTCACCGCCCTCGACGTAGGCGCGCGGCTCGCTATCTGGATCGATGGGGCCGGCGAATAGCTCGAGCATCATGGGCACGCCTCCGGGCAGTTGAGCACTGTCTGTCCCGTCCAGGTACAGGCGCAGGGGGTTGTCTGCGCTGGCGCCGGTGCGCATCTGGACGAAGATGCGGTTGCCGAGGATCTGACCGGAGACCTCGGTCCGTGCGTGATGCCCTCTCTTTGCACGGGGCGTCACAATGTTACCCAGCGGCCGGAAATTCGTCTGAATCGGCCCCGAGTGACCCTGAATCAGGCACCTGGGTGCTTTCAGGCCGTGCCGCTCAGCTTCCGAGCACCTCGTCGATCTTGGAGCACAGGTTCTCGAACTGGTTCCAGAGTTCGAGATCCCAGGTGGTTGGCATCAGGTCCGTGGTCTCGTGGGGGTCGAGCAAGAGGTCGTAGAAGCCCCAGTGGTCCTGTGGCTTGATCCAGTGGATCAGCTTGTAGCGCTCGTTGCGCACGGCGCGGATCTCGAAGTCGAGCTCGCGTGCCAGGTTCGGCCGGAACATTTCGGCAAAGAGCATGCCTCGCTGGGCCGGCGCATCGGGTTCCACGAGATAGGGTACGAGGCTCAGGGAGTCTGTTATCGAGCCCGCGGGTAGGTCCTCGGGCACGCGCACACCGGCCAGGTCGAGGCAGGTGGCAAACAGGTCGGTCGAGCTCACGAGCGCGTGCACGTCGCGACCCGCATCGCGCACCATCGGACCGCTGATGATCAGGGGCACGTGCAGGCCACCTTCGAAGGGGGAGAGCTTGCCGTGTTTTTGGGGGGCGGGGGCTGGCAGGACCTCGTTGGGGGTGCCGTTGTCGCCCATGAAGATCACGGTCGTGCGCTCCCGTCGACTGCCCATGCCCTTGAGCAATCGCCCGACCTCGGTGTCGATCGCCTCGACCATGGCGCGGTAGACGTTGGGTCGCTCGCAGTGTGCGGAGCGCCAGTCGAGATTCTGATTGTGCAGGTGCTCCGGTGGATTACTGAAACGCGCGTGCGGGGCGTTCAGCGGCAGGTACAGGAACCAGGGCTCGGGGGTGGTCGCGATGAACTCCAGCGCCTCGTTGATCGTGTCCGTTGTGGCGTAGGTCGTCGACCAGGTCTCCTTGCCGCATTCGACCTTCAGCCAGTTGTCGTAGCTTGCTTCGTCGTGGAAGTTTGCACGGCTGCCCGTGAACTGGCCGAACCCGGCGCGCGTTGCGGCGTCGATGGAGTTGCTGAGGTGCCACTTGCCAAGGACCGCATGCCGGTAGCCCAGGTCAGGGAAGAGGTCGAGCACCTCAGGAATGATCAGCTCCGACTGTGGTAGTTCGGCTGTCGAATGCGGGTTGATGTACAGACCGATGCCGGTCCTGAAGCCGTATCGGCCGGTCAGGATCGTCGCGCGCGTCGGCGAGCAGGTGGGCGTGGCCCAGGCATTTCGGAACAGGACTCCGTCGCGGGCCAGCTGGCCGATGACCGGCATGCGGGCCGGGTTGCCGCCCGGGTCATAGGCGTCGACCATGTCGACGCCCAGGTCGTCAGCCAGGATGAAGAGGACGTTGTTCGGCGGCCGATCGGTCGCAGCCTTGACCGGTAGTGCCTGTCCGGAGGCGGCCAGAAGCGCGAGCGCGAATCCATTGAACAAGTGCCTCACCCGCCGCTCACCGCCCGCTCGGCGACTTCATCGACCTCGTTCAATGCCCTGCGCATGACCTCTTGCATGGCCGCCGTGTCGCCAAACTTGCTGCCCTTTGGCACGTATTGCGGCGCGCCAATCGCGAAGGTGATGCTCGAGAACGGATACGGCACGACGAAGTGGTCCCAGGTGCTCAGCTTCCAGGCGTGCCGGGCCGCAAAGGTCACTGGCACCATCGGTGCACCCGATAGCTGGGAGAGCATCACCGATCCGGGCTTGAACTGGTAGATCGGGCCCTTCGACCCATCGGGTGCCATCACCGGCGACAGACCCTCGTTCTTCATCGCCATGTAGAGCTCGCGCATGGCCTGCGCGCCCGTGCGGCGGCCGGAACCGCGGATCGGGTGGGCGCCGAGTTGCCGCAATACGAGGGCCGCGAGCTCCCCGTCCCTGGATGGGCTGACGAGTCCGCTCATCTTGAAGTCGTGACGGCGCGTGCGAAACAGGTAGGAGGTGCAGAACACCTGCCGCTGGTGCCAGTGGCAGGGGATCATCGGCTTGCCCTCGGCTGCGAGCGCGTCGAGGTGCTCTCTACCGATGACCTCTTTGACCCGCACGGTGCTCCAGTACAGGCGGATCGCGAGGGTGATGAGGGGCGCCAGGGCCGGGAGCAGCAGCCGTCGCCAGCGGGGGATTTTCCGCAGCTTGTAGTGGGTAGAGTCAGTCACCGGGGAGAGTCCGAGGCGCACGGTGCGGGCAGGTTGAGCAACTCCAACGTGACGCTGACGACGCGTATAGCGGGCGCCGAGTACCGGCCCGATACGTCGATACGTGTCGTGACGTGTGCCGCGAAATCGCGGCCGAGGTCGACCCTCTGGGTGTGCCAACGCCTGCCATCGAAATTCGCGATTGGGGCGTCGTCGGAATCGTACTCCACTTCCTTGATGCGTGCCAAGCCTGCGCCGCTGGCAGCCTTGACGACGCTCTCGCGGCGGGTCCACAGGTCGAAGATCTCTGTCGCCGTCAGAACGCGCTCCGCGCCGCGCGGCAACAGGTAGCCGTCGAGGCTGCTGGCATCGATCGGTCGGATCCGTTCAATGTCGAGACCGACGGGGTGTCCCTCGTGGGTGTTCAGCGCGCACGCGACCAGGCCCTTCGAGTGGGAGATGCTGAAGTCGATGCCGCGGCCTGTCCGCGGCCTGGTCCGGTCCTCGAAGTGCACCTCGGACAGCTCGAAATCCGTGCAGCCAAGGGCGTGCATTCCGTGTGCCAGAAGGCGCAGTCCCGTCGCCGACTCGCGCCGGCGTGCGGGCTGACTACGGACAAGTTCGGCCCGCTTGGTCGCCGGAAGTGCGGCCAGCCAGTGGGCGGGCAGGGGCGTGGTCTCGGGCCACGCCCTGGAGTGATAGATCAGGATCGCCACGGGCGGGTTTTCTCTGGACCGGTTCGCGCTCTTTGCGTAACACCCCCACCGATATATACAGTTAGGAGCCACCCGAGCTCGAACCCGGCCACGATCGGGGCCTCCGAGCTTACCGGAGGGGTGCGCCCCTCGGCAACCCGGGCGCACGGGCTCTTGTGACCCGTGCGAGGATGACCCCACCGATCCAAGCTGTCCCGCTCTCCATGACGCCGACCACGCCGACCACGCCGCCGACCGATACCGGAGGCCTGCCGTTGCCTCCCGGCCCGGCCGCGCCCTGTGCGATCGATGCGGATCTCGAGTCCTTCCACCGCATGTGGAGGTACTTCGAGGAGTTCGGCGGAATCTACCGCGTGGATCCGCCCGGTCGCGACCGGCCCACCTATCTGGTGAGCGACCCGGATCTGGTCCAGCGCGTGCTCGTGACCAACTGGCGGAACTACGCCAAGGGTCGCGGCTTCGAGCGTGTGAAGATGCTGCTGGGCAACGGGGTCATCGTCAGCGATGGCGAGCACTGGCTGGAACAGCGCCGCATGATCCAGCCGGCCTTCAAGCGCGAAATCATCGAAGCGATGTCCGCCGTCGTGCGACGTGCCAATGAGAAGCTGCTGCCCGAATGGGAGCACAAGGCGGATCGTGGCGAGACGCTCGACATCACCCACGAGACGAGCGTGCTGGCCCTGGATGTGATCCTCGGAGTGATCTTCGGGGATGACCTCGAGCCCTACCGGACCGATGACGGGAAGAGCCCGTTCGCACTCCTCGTCGATCACCCTGCGCGGGACCTGGCGCTGGTGGTCCAGTTTCGCGCATTGAGGGAACTCGTGCACGAGCTCATTGCGAAGCGCAGGTGCGAGGACGTGCATCGCACGGATTTTCTGTCGCTGTTCATGGACGCGCGCAGCAAGACAGACCGTCAGGCCATGGCCGACGAGGATCTGATCGACGAGATCATGACCCTGATCGTGGCCGGCCACGAGACCACAGCTGCGACGACGAACTGGATCTGGTTCCTGCTCGCGCAGGACCCGCGGGTCGAGGCGGAACTGCACGCCGAGCTCGATCCGCTGGCCGGCGACGAGCCGCCTTCGTTCGCCAGTCTCGACCAGATGCCCTACGCCAAGCGCGTCATGTTCGAGACCCTGCGGCTCTATCCCCCGGTGTGGCTCTTCACGCGCAAGGCGCTGGGGGCGGACGAGCTGGGTGGTTACCGCGTCGACGCAGGTACGGACATCTTCCTATCGCCCTATGTTGTTCACCGTCACCCCGAGTTCTGGGGGGATGACGCCCAGGTGTTCCGGCCCGAGCGCTTCACTCCGGATGGTGTAAATCCCATTCATGAGTTTGCGTACTTCCCTTTCTCCATGGGGGCGCGGCGTTGCACGGGTGATCTCTTTGCCAAGGTCGAGGCCCTGACCCACATCGGATGGATGGCGCCACGTTTCCGGTTGAGCTACGTTCCCGACCGGGAACTGGAACTGGAGCCGGCGGTCAACCTGCGCACCAAACACGGGATCCGGATGCGGATCGAGAGACGCTGACGAGACACCATGTACGACTTCAAGACCCTGCCGGAGGCCCTGGACGCGGCCGCCGAAACCACCGCCGCAATCACGTTCATGGACGCTGTGGACGTGGAGGTGCGGGTGACCGTGCACGAGCTGCGGGCCGCAGCGCTACGCCTGCTGGGTCGCTTCCAGCGCCAGGGCCTCAAGCCTGGAGATGAGGTGCTCGTGTACGTTGGCAGCAACCAGCGTTTTCTCGAAGCCTTCTGGGCCAGCATTCTCGGGGGCATGGTGCCCGTGCCCATGGCGCTCGGCATCAGCGACGAACACCGGATGAAGGTTGTGCGCGTCTTCCGGACGCTTGGCAATCCCTATCTCTTCGTGGATGGACGCACCCTGGAGCGCTTCGAGCAGGCTGGTGCCCCGGACGGTGGTTTCTCGGAAGTGCGCGCGAGGGCTGTGCTTGCCGACGAGGAGGATGGGGAACCGGGCGTCCCGGTGTCCGCGCAGCCGCACAACCTGGCTTTCGTGCAGTTCTCCTCCGGCTCGACCAGTGATCCCAAGGGCATCATGCTCACCCATGAAAACGTCCTGACCAATGTGCGCGGGAGCATCGCTGCCGGGCAGATGGGGCCCACGGACAAGATGCTGACCTGGATGCCCCTCAGCCACGACATGGGCATGATCGGTTTCCACCTCGTGCCGCTAGTTCTGGCCATCGACGTGGCGCTGATGCCTTCGGAGCTCTTCGTGCGCCGACCCACGATCTGGTTGACGAAGGCCACCGAGTTTGGCGCGACGATGCTGTGCTCGCCGAACTTCGGCTACAAGCACTTCCTCAAGGGCCTCGACCGCCGCGATCCCGGCACGCTCGACCTGTCCGCGGTGCGCATCATGTTCAACGGTGCGGAGCCCATCTCGATAGGTCTCTGTGCCGAGTTCACGGACCGCATGTCGGCCTTCGGATTGCGCCCGTCGGCCATGCTTCCGGTCTACGGCCTGGCCGAGGCGACCGTGGCCGTGAGTTTCGCGGAGGTGGGCAAGGGTGCGCAGTCCGTGCACGTGATGCGAGCCAGCGTCGCGCCAGGGCAGCCGGTCGAGTACGCGTTGCCGGATGCAGCCGGGAGCGTGCCGTTCGTGTGCCTCGGCCAGGCGGTCCCGGGCTGTGAGTTGCGCATCGCGGGCGACGACGGAAGCACCTTGCCCGACGGCACGGTCGGGCACGTGGAGATCCGTGGCCGCAATGTCACCGCGGGCTACTACCGAAACGAAGAGGCCACGCGGGCGGCGATCCGCTCGGATGGCTGGCTGGATACGGGCGATCTGGGCTTCCTCGGCAAGGCCGGGCTCGTGATCACCGGGCGTCACAAGGACATCATTTTCTCCAACGGCCAGAATTTCTTCCCGCACGATCTCGAGTCGATCCTGCAACGCGAAACGGGCCTGGAAATGGGCAAGGTGGCCGTGGCCGGGTACCGCGCTCCCGACGCCGAAGCCGACGACTTGCTGGTGTTCATCGTGCAGAAGGGGGACCTGGGACCGTTCCTGCCGCTAGCCGGCGCGGTCACGGCGACCCTCAATGCACAGATGGGTATCGATGTCGCCCACGTCGTACCGATCGGGCGCATCCCCAAGACGACCAGCGGCAAGGCGCAGCGTGCACGCTTGGTGCAGGATTTCGTGGACGGCGAGTTCGCCCCCAAGCTGGCTCAGCTGGATGCGCTACGGGCGGAGTCGATTGTCGACGAGGGCGGCGCCACTGACGGTGGTGGAGGCGCGGACGCCTCGATCGCGAACCGCTTGCTCGATCTGTGCCGCGGCCTCCTGCCCGCGCGCACGGTCAACCTGACTGACAACCTGTTCGAGATAGGGACCAGTTCGCTCGAGCTGGCCCAGATCCACGAGGGCATCGACAAGGCCTTCCCGGGCGTGGTCGACATCACCGATCTGTTCGACTATCCAACCATCGCGGAGCTGGCGGCCTTTCTCGAGGCCAAGCTCGGCGTTTCGTGAGCGCGGTCAAAGGTATGGGGGCTCCGGCCCCCTCCATTAGAAGGACGTACCCGATGCGACAGTGTCTGATTGTGCCCGTTTTGTTTCTGATCGCTGCATGCGCGGCCACTTCCGGAAACGCACCCCAGGTCGCCCCCGAGCTCCACGTGGAGGAAGTGACCTACGACGCGGATGGCGTCGAGTGTCATGGATATCTGGCCTACGACCCCGCCGTGAAGGGCGAGCGCCCGGGTGTTCTCGTCGTTCACGAGTGGTGGGGACATAACGAGTACGCCCGCCGGCGCGCGCGCATGCTGGCCGAGCTGGGCTATACCGCCCTGGCCGTCGATATGTACGGCGAAGGCCGACAGGCCGCGCACCCTGCCGATGCGCAAAAGTTCATGATGGAGATCATGGGCAATATCGAGGCCGCGAAGAGTCGTTTCGTCGCGGCTCAGGAGCTCCTCATCGCGCACTCGACGACCGAGGACGCGAGCACTGCTGCCATCGGGTACTGCATGGGCGGCGCGGTCGTGCTCCAGATGGCGCGCCAGGGCCTGGATCTCGACGGCGTCGCCAGTTTCCACGGAAGCCTCGGAACGGATGCCCCGGCAGGCCCCGGAGACATTCGGGCCAGGTTGCTCGTGCTGCATGGAGCCGCGGATCCATTCGTGTCGGCGGAGGATATGGAGAGCTTCCACCGTGAGATGGTTGCCGCGGGCGCTGACCTGCGTTTCATCGAGTACCCGGGCGCGAAGCATGCCTTCACGAATCCGGACGCGACCGCCATGGGGGTCGAGTTCGGATTACCTCTGGCGTACGACGCCGACGCGGACGAGCAGAGCTGGGTTGAGCTGGAGGGCTTCCTAGAGGAGCTCTACGGCCGCTGATGCCTGGCTACTGACGCAGTGCCTCGAGTGCGGCGCGCGCGCGCGCATGGTCGGGCTGCAGCTTCAGGATCTTCGCGTACGCACTCTCGGCCCAGTCGAGCTTCTCGGCCTCGATGCACGCATCCGCCAGCTTCTCGAGCTGGCGCAGGTCGTCAGGGGCGAGGGCGACGGCGCGTCGATAGGCGCCGACTGCCCGGGCAAGATCGTCGATCTTGAGGTACAGATCACCGAGCTGGTCGAACACGTCGGCCCGCTCTGGCTGGAGATCCGTGAGGACCTCGCCCGCCTGGATCGCGTGATGCGTGCGATTCATGGCCAGGCTGGTCGAGAACAGATGTTCGAGGAAGCGCGCGTTCTGCGGTGCGAGGGACACGGCCCTGCGCATGGACACCAGCGCTGACTCTTCCAGGCCCTGCTGTGCCCGTATTGCGCCCAGGTTGAAGTGCGCTTCCGCGTGATCCGGATCCAGGGCGATGCAGCGCTCGAATGCGGCGAGGGAGCGAACTTCCTGGCCCAGCAGGCTGAGCGCGACTGCGAGGTTGTAGTGCGCGGGTGCGTAGTCGGGCTCGAGCTCGGTGGTCTTCTCCAGTTGCTCGGAGGCCGCTTCAAGGTCCTGCACCTGGATCAGAGCGAGGCCCAGGTTGTAGTGCGCATTGGCGTTGTTCGGCCGCAGGGCGACGGTCGCGCGGCCGGCAGTGATAGCGCTCGGAAAGTCGCCGATGTGGGTCGCCGATACCGCCTTCCAGAACTGCAGGTCCGGGTCGCCCGGGCGCAGCTCGGCAGCTCGGGCGTAACGCCGGGCTGCGGTGCGGGGATCGTCATTGCGTAGTGCCCAGGACGCGGCCGTCTTGTGGACGCGCCAGGTATCGACCCCATCCCGGTCGGCGGCGGCCACGAGTGCGGGCACGTCGCGCCAGTCGTCGTTGCGCACGAATGAGCGCGCGCCGGCGACGAGCAGCAGCAGGCCCGTAGCGGACAGCACTATCCGACTCCTGTTCGGACGTGCGTCGACCAGAGCGCGTAGGCCCAGTGCGAGTGCGAGGCAGAAGCCAAACGAAGGCGCGTACAGGTAGCGCTCGGCCACGTGAATATGGTGCAGCGGGATGATGTTCGAGCACGGCAGGAACATGACCGCGATCCAGGTGAGTGCGAAGCTGCCGGTT
>JBLHKW010000092.1:0-21193 GCA_047618565.1 Planctomycetota bacterium | reverse complement strand
TCGAATGCGCCGGGATCGTAGCGTGCGAAGATGCGCCACTCGATGCGGTCCGACTGCCTCGCGACCGGCACCATGCCGCCGGCATCCTCGCCTTCCCACATCAGGTCGAGTCCATCCTGGAGCTCCGGGTCGCTATCCCAGGGCACGCTGGCGTCCGTGCGCTGCAACACGCCCATCTGCACACCGCCGTGGCCCGCGGACTCGGCCTCCCAGTGCACGGCTTTCCACCACGCGCCGGGCTGATCGAACTCGAAACCGAAGCAGGCCAGCTCGGGCGCGTCCGCGCGATCGGCCCAGCGATCCCAGTAGCGGATCGGGAACAGGATCGCCGGCGCGCCACCGTTGTGCGCACTGGGCACGGTGCCGAATCGACCGCGGAACAGGCCGTCGCCCTTCTCATCCATGAGGCCGGGCTGCTGTGACGCGCGCGGCATCTCGAGCGACCCGTCGCGCTTGCGTGTGTAATGGACCAACTCGTTGTCGATCAGCAGCGTGCCCTGGAAAGGGAACGTCTGCAGGTCGGCCACGGGGATCGTGCTGTCGCTGGCCGTGATGGCGGTCGCGAGGGTCGAGACGGGCCAGGACTCGAGCCACGTCACGAGCTCGCCCGCATCGTGCGCCTGTGGCTGCGAGCCGAGCAGCCCGCGGCCGGAGAAGCCCAGGTAGAAGTCGCCCGTGCTCGCATCGCGCGTCTCGTAGGCCAGGATCTCGTTGCCGATGCGCAGGAGCCCACCACCCTCGGGCAACTCGTCGAGGGGACTGCCGCGCCGCACGGTCCCGCCCGGAACGCGCAGCAGCCCAGGATCGACCACCAGGTTGGTGGAGTTGGGGTTGAAGGGCTGGGTCAGGATCAGCTGCGCACCCTGGAGCGAGTGGTCGTTCGCCTTCTCGGCAAAGATCGGCGTGCCGAACACGATCTCGTCGATCACCGCCGAGGGCACGACCGAAGTAGCATTGGGCCGGAAGCTCGTGCCGACGCCGACGGTGTCCACAAGACGCGGACGCTCACCCGACGGGAACTTGGAGATGCGCGACAGCAAGCGCGTGTCATCGGGGATCTCGAGCCGGCCCGGATCCGGGTCCGTAGGCTCCAGCGGGACGGGTAGGGGCGCCTCGAAGGCGAGATACATCACCCCGTTGATCGTGTACTCGCCGACTTCAAGCTCCTCGTTGACCGTCTCGAGGCCCGGCTCGATGGGAGCGTTGACCGCGGCGCCGGTGTTCCACGCCCAGCCGTACCTGGGCGAATCGTCCGCGGGCCAGTGCCCGCGATGGACGCTGGCGGTGAAGCCGATGCTCGTGGGGTCGTCGTGGGGAGCGATGAAGACACGGTCGAACCGCCCCGGGCGACCGCGGTTTGCTCCGCGGTCCTTGATCTCGAATACAGGCACCAGCACCGAGCCGGCACGGTGAGCCTGCGGGTGAGTACCGAGCACGCCCCTGAAGCGCAGCGCCGCTCCCAGTGCACGGGAAAGCGGAAAGTCGGTCAGTTCGTCGACTCCCAGCTCGGTCTGCCAGAGGCCGCTGGCGCCGCCGCCGCCCTGGACCGCGACCGATGCGGCAGCGGGCCCGGGAGGCGCGGGCGCGCCACTGCGCGCCTGCTCGGAACCGCCGTCGCCTCCGGTGGCGCCGTTGCTTCCGCCAAGTCCCCCACCGCCGTCGTCATCGTTGCCCGGGGGAGGCGGATCCGGTGAGCCCGCGCCGACCTCGCCCAGGCCGCGCCGACCGGTGACCACTGTGTACGTCTGGAACAGGGCTTGCACGCTGTCGCGCACGAGATGCGCGCCGCTCCCCGTGCTACTAACGCCCACCTCGTCGTAGCGGACCCACTCGGTCAGCTCCGCATTGGCGCGCTCCGTGATCTGAACGAAGTCCGACCTGTCCGGTTGGGTCGCCGTGGACCAGCCCGAGACCGGAATGGACAGGGGCACGACGAACACGCCGGCCTCGTAGATGGTGGACAGTGGACGGTTGTCCGAGTCGCGATAGTTCGACTTCCAGTCGAGCACGTACGCGCGCGTACCGCCCACCGAGAAATTCGGGTCCTGTGCCCCGACGTTTGTCAGGCCCGTGAGGTGCCCACGGGTCAGGTTCGTCAGGTTCGGGCCCGCGCGACTCCCGTATCGGATCACCTCGACGCCGCCGAGCGTGCCGCCCGCGTTGGACTCCGCCTGACCGAGGTGACCCCACTTCCCCTGAATCAGCGCAACGTAGCCCCCGCCCTCGGGGAACGCCTCGAGGTACTGCACGCCTCCAGCACTCGAGTCGGCGTCCGCCAGTACGAGCCCTTCGACCCGTGTCAGGCCGCCCGCCTCGAAGCCCTGCACCGTGAAGGGCTCCAGGTTGGCCCCCACGACGATCGTGTCGCCGTCAGCCGGTCCGCCGATCGTGCCGACGACACGCGCCGCACGGAAGCTGCCCAGCTCCGGCAGCGTGACCCCGGCGGTCGTCAGCGGACTCGAGAGCGGCTGCGCGTAGCCGTACAACGAGACCGATGCCCCGCTCTGGTGATACGCGGGAAGCGACGCGGACTCGTCATGGAAGAGTGAGGGACCGGACGGCGCGCTCAGAGTGTCACCGTCGAGCTGATAGCGGGAGCGCGCACCACGTCCGCCGAAGCCCGCAAGCTCGCCGCTTGCGTAATGCTGCGCCGTGAAGCCTGCGCCGCTGCGTGACACGTACTCGACCAGCTCGTTGCCGACGCGCAGCACGCCCTGGTCCGGGAAGCCCTCGGTCGACTCGACCGAAACGAACAGGGCGCTCTCGTCGAGCGCCGCATTGAGGCGCGTCATGCCCGGGGTGCGAACGCCCTGGGTGCTGCCGTTCACGACCATCGACATCTGATCCGGCCGGTTGCCGCGCACGTCGATCTGGACGTGGTGCCAGGTGTCCGCAGGCAGGCCCGGATCCGGGCCCTGTTCGGCCACGGCGTAGCGCACCTCGCCCACCTCCTTGAGCTCCGTGTCGCGGTGGTCGCCGAAACCGTCGTACACGCGCAGCACCAGGTCGCCCTCTTCGAGCTCCAGGGAGACGCGGTCGGATTCGTCACCGGCCGCGCCCACGTCGAGCAGAATCCCGCCATCCAGGGACTGTGGCTGGATCCAGGCCGAGAATGAGAGCGGTCGCAGCAGCCCGTCCGCCGCCGACGTAGTTCCGGTCCACTGGACGATCTCGTCCGCGGTCTCGTAGTTGAGCGTCTCGTCCGGGAGGTAGCGCCCCTCGAGCGCGCGCGTCTCATGGTCGAAGTGTTCCATGCGACGCAAGCGGTCGCCGTACTCGGCCACGCGCGCGGGCGCGAGCTGCAGCCAGCCGTCGTCATCCCGGGACGCGAAGACGTGCTGGATCGCGTCGGCCTCCGACTCTGCCCCGCCCGCGACCTGCCCGCCGCCCGCCTCGAGCGCGGTGGAATCGCCGGGAACGAAGGGCCGACCTCCACGTGTCCCGAAGTGCGCGTTCAGGCGTGATGGCGGCTGGACGCCATCGTGCTGGGTGGTCGCACGCGGCCCGCTCAACCACCACGGCGACTGGCGCGTCAGGCGCAGGGCCTCGTCGAAATCTTCCTGGCGCGCCCAGACAGAGAACAGCTCACTCTGAGGCACGACCACCTCGACCCGCTCGCCGGTCAGGGCCACGCGTTCGACCCCCGTGGGTGCATTGATCGAGCTGCGCAGGTCCAGCCGGAAGACGTCACGCGAGGTGAAGCCGTAGGGCATGGTCCCAAAGGCCAGCATGCTGTCGTTGGCGTTCAGTCCGTTGGCGTAGAGCGCCAGCGCGTCCGACTCGTCGATCAGGCCCGCCTGACCGTCGGCCTCGAACACCGCCGGAATCACCGCTGCGTCCGATGGCAGGGGCTCGATGCCCGCCGCGGGCAGGATCACCCGGCGCAGGAAGTCCTCGTGGCCGGTGATCGGGCGCGAGGCCACGACCAGGGCCGCCATGGAACGCGCCTCGGCGCGCGTCACGCGCGAGTTGACGCCCTTCAATTGCACGTTGGCGAAGAGCGTGTTCAGCACCTCGGGCGACGCGGTGTTCAGATTGACCGGACGCCGCGCGAGCACGCGCACCGAAGTGGTCCAGGCGTCGTAATCACGAGCGACCGGTCGGTCCAGGAAGAGCTTCCCGGAGTCGCTCCGGTGGCGCACGAAGAAGACCTCGCTGCCGATTCCATCCGAGACCTGAACCGTCGCCCCGGACGCAAACCAGCGCGGACTCTCGACCACGATCTCCTGGCTCACGCGCGCCGCCAGGGGCCGCCGCAGTCGCACGGGCCATTGCCACGGGCTCCCGCCACGGACGCCAGAATACACGGAGCACTGGTCCGCCAAACCGGCCAACATTCCGTCGCCCAGCTCGCCGGCCATGGCGAAGAGCGCGGACTCGCGCACCTGCTCCTCCGCGTCCAGAAAGCGCGCCTGCCCGTCGCGCGAAGCGCTGCGCCAGTGCACGGGCGCAAAGGCGCGTTGATCGATAACCGTGGTTCCGACGCCGTGCGTCTCCGCGGCCAGGGGACCGCTCGGAATCCGCACGTTGTCCCTGTTCCATTTCACGCCGACGCTGCGCGTGCACTCGAGGAACCGGCTGGCGTCCTTCGCCTGGTAGTGCACGACCTCGCCATCGATCACCAGAAAGCCCTCGGACTCGAAGCCCGCGGTGCTGGCCACCACGAGCTCGGTCGCCTCGGCCTCCGTCACCGAGCTGAGTCGCGTCACCAGCCCCAGGACATTGCCGATCACCTGCGGGCTGGCGCTGTTCAGGTCGATCATGCCCGCCAGGTCGAGGGCCGCCACGTCCCACATCACACCCCGGGCATCGCGTGCGTCCAGGAAGGCGTCCGGAAAGCGGTTGTCGACCGCAAGCTCCTCCTGGCTGTCGAAGTAAACCGTCTCATCGACCGCGATGTGGGAGGCCTGAAGGACGGCGCGTGCATGCCGTGCCGCAGACTCCACCGCGATGCGCGCCTGAGCGCGATCGGAGAGCTGTGCGCTGGCCTGGTCCGCGTTGCGCGCCGTCATAAGAAACGGGGCACAGAAGACGAGCAGAAAGAGCAGGACGAACAGCACCGTGAGCAGGGCGAAGCCCCCGCTTGCGGGCCTGCGCAGCGCGGGAGCGCGGCGCGCGAAGCGGTTCCTCGTGGGGCCCATCATTCCACCGTCCCGTACAGGTTGACCTTGATCGTCTGGCGCTGGCCATCGGCGAATTCCAGGACCACATCCACGGGCGCAGCATGCCGGCGCGGGTCGAGCGCACCGCCCGATGCGAACAGCACCTCGCTCGGCGTCCCCGACGCCAGGCGCACGCCCTCCGGCAAGACCACCGCGTCCCCGACCTTCACGGCGCTGACGACCAGGCTGTCCAGGCTGCCGGGAAAGGCCGTCTGCCCGCCGCCGATGACGAGCGCATGCTCGACCCGCCAGACGGGAGCGCTCTCGTCCATGCTGGCGACCTCGACCCCGTCCACGGCGACCGTGAAGCGAGCCCGGTCATAGGCCACACGGATGCGCGCCCAGCGGCCCGGGCGCAGCGTGCCGGGGGGCGTGCGCAGCACGATCTTGCCGCCGGATCGACCGACTCCCTCGCCAATGCTCTCGCCAATGCCCTCGCCAATGCTCTCGCCCCTGGCCATAGGGTCGTCCTCGACCTCGTGCATGAAGGCCACCTCGAGCACGCCCTGGCGCCTGACTCCGACGAGCAGGACGCGGCCCACATCCAGCAGCTTGGCCGCGCGGTCCCCCTCCAGCCGCAGGGCAAAATTCAGTGCGAAGCCCGCTCCAAAGTCGTACGCCGGATCCGTGTGCACGGGAATCTCCACGCGTGCACCTTCCGGCTGTCCGTGCATCGCCAGCGCACGTCCCTGGTAGCCGTCATCGCTGATGTAGCCGCGGTCCATTCCGTGCGCCGCCCCGTCGAGCTGGAAGGCCCCCACCACAGGTTCGGCCTCGAAGTGCCAGGTACCGATGACGCTGATCTGCTCGGCTGACAGCGTGCCCGCCGCGGCATCGATGCGGACGCGCGCGGAGCTGCTGCGCGCGATGGCAGAGTTGTGCGCACTGCGCAGGGTGTTCTGCACCAGGCTGGCTGCGACCTGCCGCCCCGGATCGAGACCTGCGAACATGCCGAGCCCGATACCGATGATGAACGACAGCAGCGTCACCACCGCCATCAGCTCGATCAGCGTAAGGCCCGCCGTGGCCGTGCGGGGTGCACGATTGCGGCTCGCGCGAGTGTTCAACGGTCGATCACGAAGGGGCTGGCCCGGCGCGGGCTCAGGGGTCTGTACTGAAGTTGCCAATGTCGTCCTCGGTCTCGAAGATCCCATCGGGGCCCGCGGACAGGAGCTGAAAGGTGCTCTTGTTGAATGGATCGCCCGTCTTCGGGCTGACGCGTCCTTTTAGCAGCGCATCGTGGGGTTCGCCGGTGTTCCCATCGAAGGTGACGTAAGGGCGTGACTTCCCGTAGTCCCGACGGTGGGTGTAGGCAATCGGGTTTTGCCAATCATCGACGATCTCGAACACGTCCGTCGATGTGAAGCTGGAGAGCGAGTTCTTGGCACGATCCCCATCGGTGTTGGCCAGGCGGTTCTCGTCGATCTCGCGTGCGCTGCGGTCCTTTGAGAAGAGCGAGAGGAACAGCATCTCCGCGCCCTGGTTCTCGCCGCTGGGCTTGGTCTCCATCTTCGACGGGAACGTCGAGGGCGGGTAGTCGCCGCGCTCCTGCTCGTACTCGGAGATGATCGCGGAGAGCTGCTGGATGAACTGACGCGTGTTCTCAACGCGCACGATGTCCTCACCGCGCATGACCTTGTTGATGACGAAGGTGAACAGGATCGTGATGATGACCAGCACCGCCAGCATCTCCACGAGGGTGAAGGCGGAACGGCCAGCAGCGCGCGCGACGGGTCGCGTGAGCAGCACTAGCGCAACCTCCGGACGACGGAGACGTCGTCGACGCGGATATTCGCCGATCGACCCGCTTCCGTGTCGACCAGGATTCCGAAGCGCAGGTTTGCGGTCGCGCTACCCAGCCTGGGGACGCGCATGCCCTCGGAGACGGGCAGACCGTCGACGTAGAGTGTCGCGAGTGCGTCGCTGCCCTCGCCGATGAGCTCGACCTTGACGCGCATGGCCGTCTCCGTGCCCCACTCGGTCGTGAACAGATCCATGTACGGCGCGTCGCGCTCGCCCTGGGCGATGTTGCGAGCCTGTACGGCGCCCTCCTTCTCACGGGAGATGCTGACGAGCGCCTGGGTCTCCCACTCGCCGCGCCGCCGTAGCTCGCGCGAGAGGAACAGGCCCGTGCGCGCGCGCGTGCCGGATTCGATGGTGACCAGAGCCTCGAAGGACACGAACTGTCCGGCCGGGATCTCCTGGTAGACGCGCGTCCGGCCTTCGGAGCGCGCCTGCCCGTCGATGGCCAGGGCGCCCTCCGTCAAGGTGATGAGCAAGCCGTGCGGCTCCTCCTTGAACCAGCCCTTGCCGATCCGTTCTCCGGCACGACGCTCGAAGCCATCGGTCCAGACCTCCTTCGCATCGTGCTCGCCGATGCGAAGGATCTGGGCTTCCGCGTAGAGCTTCGCTGCATCGTCGTCCGACTCGGCGCGGCGGCGCGCCACGAGGTCCGCAAACTGGGTCGTCGCCTCACCCGAGTCGCCGGAAAGGTAGAGGCACCAGGCCAGGCCGTTGGCCGCTGACGCCAGGCCACCCTCCAGCCGCAACGCCTCGCGGAACGAGGCCTCCGCGGCGCCGCTCTCACCATTCTGCAGGTAGTTGAACCCGCGCAGCGAATGCACCAGTGGACGATCCGGATCGAGGCCCAACGACCGTTCGAAGTAGCGTTCTGCGGCCGCGTGCTGGCCGCTGATGCGCGCCACGTCCGCGATGGCGACCAGGCCGTCCCCCAGGTCGAGCTCCAGATCGAGGGCGCCCTCGAAGCTCTCGACGGCCTGCTCCAGATCGTCAGCGTGCACGAGCAGCCGTCCACGCTGGTAAAGGGTGTAGAGGTCGTCGGGCGCGTTCTCGTAGGCGAGTTCGATGTACTGGAAGGCCTCTTCCGGGTGACCTGTCAGCTCCGCGAGCCAGGACAGGGCACGCCACGCCTCGTAAGCCCGGAACGGGTCCGCCTCGGCGGCGAGCTCGAGGTTGGCCTTGGCGGACGTCCAATCGCGGGCGTCGAGATGCGCCAATCCAATGGCCAGCAGGAGATCGAAGCTCGCGCCCTGTAGCTCGTTGTCGAGCACGCCGTTCAGGCTGTCGTCGGAGCGTCCACCGGCGTACAGCTGCGCACTCAGGATTCCGGCCGATGCCAGCCCGAATCCCAGCTCCGCGTTGGCGGAACGCTGGAACCAGTCCAGCGCGAGGCCCGGGTCGCCAGCCTGGAAGCGCGCGCGTCCGTGGTCCGCACGCAGCGCGGCGCGCAGGGCCTTCGTCTCGGCGGTGCTGGGCTCGAACTTGCACGCCTTGGCGAGCGCCTCGACCGCCTCCGCGGTGCGCCCGCGCTCGAGCAGGAAACGTCCATAGCGCCACAGCACCATCCAATCCGCACGGCCCCAGCGCAGAGCCTCGCGGTAGCCCGCATCGGCCCGGTCGAACATGCGGAAGCGCGCCAGAAGATCCGCCCGCCGCGCAAGCACCAGCGGGTCCTTGTCGTACCCGCCTGCGAGCAGCCGCTCGTAGATCTCAAAGGCCTGCTCGAAGCGGAAGCCCACCTCGAAGCACCACGCCAGCCCCAGCTCCGGACGCGCATCCCCGTCGGCGACCTCGATCGCCAGCCGGTACATCTCCTCGCCTACCTCAAGCGCCCGCGGCGCTTCGAGCCGCACGCGCACGCAGCGCTGAGCGAACGCCAGCGCGCTATCGAGCTGTCCAGGGCTGATCGTCGGCCCGAAGCTGCGGCGCCCGATCTCGATCGCGTTGGTCTCCGTGTCGGCGAAACCGAACTCGCTGACCCGGCCACGCTCGTAGTCGATCGCGTTCTGTCCACCGAACCGGGCCTCGCCCGTGGCCGGGTCGACCTCCGCAAAAGCCACGGCCTCCTCGTGCCGCTCGCCCAGGGCGTAACGGTCGGGGTTCTTGATGTGACCGAAACGCAGACTGCCCACGTGAATCCAGTCGTAGAGGCGCTTGTACGCGGCGGTGCGCTCCGAGCGCTCCTCCGAGGTCAATGTGCCGCGCGACGAGTCCCCGGTCGACGAGGTGTAGCCCTGACCGCGCAGCGCGTCGGCGCGCTCCGAGCGCGTCTGGTCGGCCGCCGACTCGGAGAGCCGCTCCGCTTCCGATTGGAGCTCATCGCCGTCCTCGAGCTCGAAGAGGCCCTCGACCCGTTCCACGTCCAGCGGCCGTCGCAGGAACTTGCCGAAGAAGGCCGAGCCAGGCCCGAAAGCCGTGGGCGGTGCCAGCCCGGCAAGCTGCTCGAGGGGCGGTAGCTGCAGGGCCAGGTAGGGCAACGGTGCCGTATCCCGCGGCGCGCTGAAGAGATCGCGCCCGAGTTTCGCCCTGCCCGCGCCATCGGGCAGGCAGGCGGACAGATCCGGTACCGCTAGCCGGTCGAGCTGCGGGGCCGCTGCGGTACTGCGAGTGCCTCGCAGGGCCGTCTTGCCGAGCTTGCCCTGCACGAGCAGCCCCAGCACGATGACCGTCCCCAGCAGGACAGCGTGTTCCTTGCGCGTTTGCACCCCTAGATTCCTCCGAAACGCTGTTTCGCGTGATTCGAACCGCAGACACCGGACCTCGGGCAGCGCATCAGATTTCCTCGTCCGCGCTCTCGCGCTGGTGGAGTCGCACGACCAGGAACGTCACCTCTGCGCGCACCTCATCCTGCTTGGAACGGGACCCGATCAGGTCCACATTCTCGATCGAAAGCGCCTGTCCGGAACCCGGGTTCTGGGTTCTGGCGAGCAGCTCGACCACGGGCTGCGCGGCCGACGTGATCTTGAATGTCACGCGCGTGCGCTCGACCTGCCCCAGACCGTGGCGCGAGTCGAATGCCGGGTCCAGGCGCACCTGAATGCTGTCGATACGCTCGACCCCCACCTCGACGCACAGGCGAACCACCCGGTCGATCACGTCCAGAGCCTCGGCATGACGCTCGATCACCTCGACCCGGGTCGTCTGCAGCATCTGCAAGCCCAGGTCCGCGGGCAAGCGCAAGCGATTGCGACTGGCCAGGGTCAGGAGACCGTCACGCACCCGATCCACGAGCGCGAAGTACTTGCCGCTGGGCGAGCCCTCACCACCCGTCAACTTGAAGTGGTCGCGCGTCTCGAATGCGGCGGCATCGGAGAGCTGGGTCAGCGCCTCGTGCAACGCATCGTTGACCTCGCGCGCCTGCGCCAGCGCTTCGGAACCCAGGCGTTCCGTACGCAGGCTGCGCTCGTTCGAGCGCAGCTGGGTGCGCGCGCTGCGCAGCTCGCTGCCGTAGAGCCGATCGACCATCACCGTGCCGATCAAGAAGACCATCAGCCCGGCTGCGACGGAGGCGATGAAGCGCTTGTTTTCCTGCCAGATGTCATCGAGGTTCATGGTCAACCTTCCGCGTCCGCTTCGGAGCCTGCGTCATCGCCCGCCACTGGGTCTTCCGACGGTGGACCGAACAGGGTCAGATCGACCGAGAAACCGTCGCCGGTGGGGGTCAACGATGGGTTGATGCGCGCCCCCGGCATGCCCGCGGAGAGCGCCTGTGTGAAGGCCTGATACAGCACGGCCGGCGAATCGGTCCCCTCGCGCGTGCGGCCCTTGATCGAGAGGATCGGACGCTCGTCAGCGCGGATTACCCGCAACTCCTCATCCGCACTCCAGGCGCTACTCAGCCGTTGCACCCAAAAGTCCGCGGGCAGGTCGCGGCCCAGGATCGAGAGCACGCGCGCCAGCTGTTCCCCGGAGCCCACGACGCCTTCGAGCTCGTGGGCCAGTTCCGACAGTGTCTCGCTCTCGGCCGCCAGGGCCGTGGCCTCGTTGTGTACCGCCACCGCGCGCCGCAACTGGCTCGAGATCGAGGCATTGCGCGCGCGGATGTCGTCCAGCTTGCCCTTCTCGACGACGGCCGAGTAGCCCAGGTAGGTCAGCGCCAGGACCGCGGAGGCGATCAGCCAGAACGTGCCGCCCCAGAACTGGCGCGACTTCGCCAGGGCCGCGGGCAGGATCTCGAGCGAGTAGGAATCGGTATCCGACGCCATGGTCGCGAGACCGAGCGCCACGACCGACTCCAGCTTGTATTCATCGAGAGACTCGAGCTCCTCGGGCGAGAGGCCGGAGGTGTCCACGATCGAGAACGGATCGAAGAGATCGACCGGGACGCCCATGCCACCAGCGAGATACTCCGGCAGTCCATCGAGCGCCGCACCCCCACCGCAAAGCAGCACGCGGTCGATGCGCAGACTCGTGATCTTGACCTGGCTCTTGCAGAACAACACCGTCGACTGCAACAACGAGAGCAGCTGCCCGGCCGCGCCCAGGACGGCACGACTGGCGCGCTCGTGGTTGGGCGTCGGGTGTTTTGCGCCGGGGCGCAGGGTGGTCATGTCGACCTTGAGCTTCTCTGCCTGCCCGTCGCTGCACCCGAGGTTCTGCGCGATCGCATCCTGGAAGAGGCGCGAGCCGCCGCTCAGGTTGCGCGCGAAGAGCAGATCCGGGCCGCGGCAGATGACGACATCGATATTCTCGTGTCCGACGTTCGCGACCAGGACCGTGTCCTCCTCGATCACGCCAAACCGGAGCCAGGCGTTGTACAGGCCGATCGCAGACGGGCTGAACGCATCCAGTGCGCCGCCGATCGAACGCAACCCGGCGTCGTGCTCCTCGAGCATGGACTCGCGCGCCATGGCCAGCAGCACGACGTCCTCACCCTCGATCTCCGGAATCTGCGGCAACAGATTGAAGTCCGAGGCAACCTCAGCCCCGGACTGGTCGCCGATCTCCGCGACCTCGAAGCGCATCAGGTTCCGCAGCTGCCAGTCGGGCACCTGAGGCACGCGCGTGTAGCGCACGTTGACGCCGCGTCCACTGATCCCGATGCGTGCGGCCGTGGGCTTGAAGCCCGGCTTCAACGCGCCCCAGGCCGCGGCGGTGTCGCCACCACGGTGCTGGCCAGCAGCGAATCCGGTCGCGTGAAACGTGTTCTTCTTGAACGCTCCGCGCAGCGCAAGGCTCGTGTGCGAGCCCACGTCGATTCCGGTAACTGTACGTGCCATTACTGTCCTCCCCCATCCGCGCTGCCTGGCGCCGCGCCCGACGTCTGTCCAAACTGCTCCGCCAGGTAGCTGCGCACCTGCGCTGCGAGCAGCTCGGCGCCTTCCAGATCCAGTGTCCGCAACACGCCCTCGAGGCGCGCCTTCTCATCCCGGTCGAGATCCACCTCGAGCAGCGCGATCTCGGCCCCCAGCTCGGAGGCCAATCGACGCGCTTCGGGTTCGACCTCGCTGCCCACGAAGCGCTGCGCCAGATCGGTCGAGTCCCGCAAGCACTCGCGATACAGATCGATCAGCCGGAAGAAGCGCGCGCGCTCGACCTGAGCCGAGAGGCTGCGCACCTCCGCAAGCCCGGCCAGCACGAGGCGCCCCCGGGTCTCCTCGGCGCGCGCCACGCGGCGCTCGTCGAAGGGGTACGAATCGAGCAGCTCCTGCCACTTGGTGATACAGAGCCCGAGCTGGCCATCCGCCTCGGCCTGCTCGGCATCGTGGGCAAGGTTGGCTGCCGCGGCCAGTTCAGCCCCGAACTTCAACTGCAGGACGATCGCGGACGGACGCTGCAGATCACAGCTGATCGCGAAGGCTGTCCCCACGGAACGGCCCTTGATGTTCACGGGCGGATCGAACCGGAAGCGCACGAGCTCCAGGCCGCTTCCGAGCAGCAGGTCGCTGACCTCGGTGCGCTCGAAGTCGACGCCATGGCGCACGTAGCCATCCGTTCCGATCGTCGCGACACCACCCGCCGTCGCGTCCTCCTCGGCCCGCAGGAACAGGGTCATGGGACCGTCGAGCCCGGCTGGACGAAGCTCCAGCCCGCCCTCCTGTTCGACCGTCTCCCAGGTCCCTATCCCCATCTCCGATCCGATCGCACGGGCGCGCAGACCGGACACCAACAGGTGATCGACGCGGTACAGAGCCGCCACGGTGGCCGGGTCCCCGAGCGCGTAGAACTTGAATTCGTCGAAGGTCGCCGTCGGCGTGCCCCCGCTGTTCATGACCAGCCACGCGTCGTCCGCCTCCGCGCTGGCGTCAACCGTGTCGGCATCGGCACGCCCCAGAAGCACGACGCGCGCCCGGCGGTACCCGGTCGGAACGGAAGCCTCCAGGACGATCGTGCGCTCGACCTCGTCCACGACCGCATCCGACCAGACCATCAACATGCCCGCCGTGGCTCCGGCCTCGTCGTCGTCGTTCGTGGCCGCGGCCAGTTCGATCCCGACCCGGGCGCTGGCGCCACCTGCGCTGGAGAGCACGGCGCCGACACGCAGCACGCGACCAGGGACCACGCGCACCTCCTGCGATGCGTGCGCGGCCCACTCACCGGATCCCAGCTCGGCGCGCAGACCGACGGAGCCGGAGACGGCTGCCGCCGGGCTCTCGAGAAAACTCGCGGGCGGACCCTCGCGGGAAACCCACGGACTGGCCTGGCCGGCACCCTCCTTCGAGAGCGCGCTCTCGAAGGAGTATCCAGCCTGGAGCAGATTGTTCGGTATCTGGGCGACCGGGTCCGTGACCCGTCGACCCTCGGCGCCGGCGCCGCGCAGGAAGTACCAGCCAGCCGCGCCGAGCAGCGCACCGACGGCGACGACGAGCAACAGGCCTGATCGAGAGCCCTTGCGAGCGCGCTCGAGGTCTTCGGAGGAGACCTCGAATCCCTTTTCGCCGCTGGGGCTGGGCGGGTTGCCCGGGTCCGCGGGACTCGCCCCGTTCGCCATCGGCGCAGGGCTGACCGGGGCCTGCTCGTCGAGAAGGGTCATCCCGACGTTCCCGATCCAGAGCTGAGACCCACCCTCGACTCGCACCTCCAGGGCGCGTTCGTGGCCGACCCGGGTGCCGTTGGTGCTCCCGAGGTCGCGCAGAACCACGCCCTGGGCGTCGACGACGAACTCGGCGTGCTTCCCTGATACGGAGTTCTCGACGATCTGGAGGGAGTTCCCGGGGCGTCGGCCGATGGTGAACCGGGCGCTGCCGATCGGAACGACCTCACCTTTCCGCTCTCCCGTCTCGAAACGCAGCGAGTAACGGTCTGTCATATGGATCAAAACGAGGGGGGGCGAACTTTTGGGCGGCGGCGGATTCGGGGGGGGGCGGGGCTCAGGGCGGCGGTCGCACCGCACCGGACCTCCCCCATATATCCATTGGGGACCTGGCAGTAACGTCCGAAGCGCGCCGGGCCTGGGGCCCGTAGGATACTCGCCGCCGGCACCCGCCGCAATTTGCGGCTGGGCCAGGTGAGTGCAAGAACCGATCCATGACCTGACCGGCCCAGAAGACCCAGGTAAAGCGGCGCTTCTTCCTGGAAGTGGCGCCCGGCGAGGGCCCCCCACGGCTGACCCCGGAGGAGGCGCGCCACGCCAGCACGGTCCTGCGCCTGCGCCCCGGCGACACCATCCTCGGTCTGGACGGGCGCGGGAAGGCCTGGCCCCTCAGGATCGAGAAGGTCCAGCGTACGAGCGTCGAGGTGGCCGAGGACGGCCCACCGGAGTCCTACCCCGCCCCAGGCGCCCCAGGCGCGGCCACGCGCGAGGTGCGCCTGGCCTTCTCCATGCCCACCGGGAGCCACCTCGATGGGCTCATCGACCGGCTGACCCAGATCGGGGTGGCGCGCTTCGTCCCGTTCATTGCCGCACGCACGCCCGTGCGCTCCCGCACATCGAAACCGAACCTCGAACAGCGCCTGATGCGCATCGCGCGCTCCGCGTGCAAGCAGTCCCGCAGATTGTGGCAACCCGAGATCGAACCCCTGCGGTCCCTGGCCGAGGTGCTCGTGGACTGCCAATCCGACCGCTGCACCTTCCTCGATCCGGACGCCGGCCTGACCCTGGCCGATTGGTGCGTCGCGACCCCGCCCAACCGCGCCGGTGAACCCGCGCGCACCATCACCCTGTTCGCCGGGCCGGAAGGCGGCTTTGCCCCGCAGGAGATCGAGGCCTTCGTCAGTTCGCTCCCGCCGGTACAACCCGCGTGGCTCGGACCCCACATCCTGCGCATCGAAACCGCCACGGAGGCCGCCGCCGCAATCGCCCTCCAGTACTGCACCCACCGGCGTCGGGACTGAACTCTCACTCGAAGCGAATCCGTTTCCTCAGGGAGACCCAGCAGCCTTCGCCGAGCACCACGTGATCGACGAGCGGAACGCCGAGAAGCGCGCCGGCGCGAATCAGGCGGCGCGTGACCTCGATGTCCTCGGTACTCGGCTCGGGATCTCCCGACGGATGATTGTGCACGACGATCAGGGACGCACCGGCGGCGCGGATGGCGGGGAGAAAAACCTCGCGCGGATGAACCGGCGCGCTGGACAGCGTGCCCTCGCTCACGCGCTCCACAACCACCAGTCGCTGCGACGCGTCGAGTACGAGCGCATAAAAACTCTCGCGCAACCGACCGCGCAGCTCCGGCTGCATCAGGCGCGCCACATCGGACGCGCACGTCAGGCGCGTGCGGGTGCCGGCCTCGCAACGCTCGACCTGTCGACCGAGCTCGAAGGCCGACGACATTCTCGCCGCAACACAGGCGTCAAGGCCCGTTTCCTGCGACCAGCGCTGCGCACCAAAACGACTGGCCTGAGCCAGCCCGTAGCGAGCCAGCACGCGCCCCACAGCAGGCCCAGGTGCGCCCTCCCCCAGGAGACCACGGAGCAACGATTGAAGGGGCCCCGTGGCATCCGTCGGGCAGGTAGCAGTCGGGCTCATCGACAGGGAGACCTACGGGCTTTCGCCGGGTTACCACATAACGCCCAGCAGCCCGCACAACCCGTTACGTTCGTGGCACTTACGAGATGGGCACGCGTCAGTTGCGGACTGGAAAGGGACAGAAACCGGGACGCGCGCACAGATCTCGACCGAAGAGCCCCCTGGCGGTGAACGCACCGCCCTGAAGCAAGGAAAGCCCAGTGCCCCTCTGGTTACAGTTCGGATTCGCTGCCCTGTTCGGGATATGGATCATGGAAGCGATCTTCATCCTGATCCGGTTGCGTCGTATCCGGCCGCTGGAGGAGCCTAAACGGTGGACATGACTCTCTGAGAACCCTCGTCTGTTCGGCCGGACAGCCAGTTACGGCGCGAACAACCTCGGGGTCACGAGCGGTAGCACACGACCCCGACGCAAGCGACCTCACACGGTGTGGTCGCTTGCGACAAATAGGGGCAGCGACCCGCAGGCGTGGCCATCAGTAGGCGCCGGTAAAGTCCTCGAGCACAACGTCGAGCTCCACGCCAAGCTCGGCAACGAAGGTCTCCTCGGGCGAACGCCCCTGCTTGCAGCCCGCGATCATGTCGATCAGCACTCGCTCGCTGTACATGCGCTCCACGTACGCAACGAACGCCAGCGACTGAGCGTAGGCAAGCTCGATCGCATCGCGGTCCGTCCAGCTGATCAGGCTGCCGCGCAGCTCCTCCAGACTGAACAGATCGGCACCGCGCAGCGTGGCCTTGGCCTTGTTCAGCAGGGGCAATCGCTCGTTACGAAACGGCGGCTCCTGCAGCTGCGCGAAGCCCTCGTTCAACCAGCCGGGCACGCGCGCACCACCGACCTCGTGCACGAATGCATGGATCAGCTCGTGCCGCAGAACGGAGCGCAGGCGTTCGGTCTCGCGACTGAGATCCTCGACCGGAACACGCACGGTGCCATCGAAGGCTCCGGCCGCCCAATCATCCAGGCCGGTCACGGAACCAAAGGTCTCGGGTCGGTACAGCACCACCCGAAAACGCGCGCGCCCGGCCTCGACCGGATAGAGGTCGAAGAGCTCGCCGAACTCGTGATAGGCGGCCTCGAGCTCGTTCTCGAGCGGCGCCGTGCCCCACATCAACTCGTCGCGCGTGCCATCGAAGGAGAACTCGAAATGGTCCGTCTGCTTGCGCCAGAAGTCGTGCTCCGCCTCCGCGCTCTTGCGCCAGCGCGCGAGAAACTCGGTCAGGTCCGTGCGCGCCGGGTCCAGCTCGATCGCACGCACCAGGTCCAGCATGGAACGCTCTCGCAGCTCGACATCGCCTGCGGTGCGGCCGACCGCGGCGCGGCGCGCGAGCGCCTCGGCAAGGTTGCGCTGGAAGATCGGCTCGTCCGGCCCGCCCGCGACGCAGCCCTCGAAGAGGGTCACGGCAAGGTCGAGATCGCCAGCATCGAGGGCGTCGACTCCCTGCGTGTTGTCCCGCGCCAGCTCGAGCGCGCGCGTATGACCCGCCAGCGAGGCCTGATCCACGGCCTCCGGGGCTCGGGAATTGAGCGCGACACGCCGCGCGCCGTCGCCCGCACCCGGAGCCCGCGCCGGGCTCGAGTCGACCTCACCGGATGCACCGAACTCCAACAGCCCCGCGCTGGTGCGCATGAAGACGAAACCGCCCAGGATGAGCAGGATCATCAGCGCGGCAGCGCGCGCCAGGCTCATGACGCGGGCTCCGCATCGCTCGCGCCGGCGCCGTCCGCCAGCCCTATCCCGCGCGCCTCGAGCAGCGCTGGAAAGCGCGCGTAGGCCACGGGATAGCCGGTGTCCCTTTCGATCGACCGCAGCCGGCCGAGGAAGTGCTCGTGCGCCTCCTGCAGGACCGACTCCCAGCGCGAATCGCAGAAGTACGTCCGGCATCCGAGCGGGCGTCCCTCGCGCGCCGTGCACATGCCCTGAACATGGTACGGACAGCGGCCGGCTGCCGCAGGCGGATCTGCGTGGGGATGACGCGCGGCCGCGTAGTCCGCTTCCAGCGCCGTGCTGAAGAGCTCGTGCCCGGCCTGCTCGAAGTTACAGCACACGCCGCGCCTCAAGCACACGGGGTTTACCTTCTGAACGAAGGCCTCGAGCTCTTCGTAGAGGGCCTCGAGCAACGCGAAAGCGCGCTCGCGAGCCACGGCACTCGGCTCGACCGCGATCCCCGGGCAGACGGCACGTGCGGCCTCAAAACCAAGCTCGTCCTCGAGAACGCTCGGCCAGTACGGAAACTCGCGGCAGTGCTGCGGGCGATCCGTGTAGACCGTGCAGTGCTTCTGCCCCTCGAGCAACGCGCAGGCACCGCCCGCATCACCCGACGACCCCGGCCCCGCCGCCGCGCGCTCGCGCAGGGCACTTCGAAGCTCGCCCGTGCGCGGGTCGGGCACCTGGCGCACGTAGCGCTCGCCGAAAGCAGCAGGCGTCATGTCGAGCGCGCGTGCCATGCGGTCCAGCTCACCCTCGCGCAGCCAGACATGGCCGCTCCCGGCGGTGCAGCAATGGCCGCAGCGGTGGCAGGCGAACCGGAACGGAACGACGCCCTCGAGACCGGGATCCGCCTGCACGCTACTCAACGGCGGCGCGGTACGGTTCGACGCACCTTCTGGCGCGCAGTGCGGGCGTAATCCAGTGAATCGCGGCCATCGAGCTGCTCGCGGATGTTGTTCGTCAGCTCGTCCCAGGACTGGTAGCGGAGCTTGACATCCTTGGCCATCATCTTCTCGATGAAGTAGTGCAGGTGCGGCGAGAGACCGCGCCCCTTGAGTTCGGGCGATGACAGGGACTCCATGACCTGTTTCGCGAGCACCTCACGGTCATCGGATCCCTCGAACGGCAAGCGACCGACGACCATGTGGAACAGGGTCACTCCAAGGCTGTAGATGTCGCTACGGAAGTCGGCACTGGCGCCGCCCTGGGCCTGCTCCGGCGACAGGTATGCGACGGTACCGACCGCGCTGTCCTCCGCATTGCAGGAGTTCTGCTCCGCGCAGAACCCGAGGTCGATCACCTTCACCTGCCCGTTCTGGGTCAGCATGATGTTGCCGGCCTTGATGTCCCGATGCACCAGGTTCTGGGCGGCCATGTACTTCAGCGCCTCGGCGGTCTCCAGGACGATGCGCAGGGCCATTTGCTCCTCGAAGACCTGGCCCTCGTCCAGGTGCTCGAGAAGTGTCTGCCCCTGGATCAACTCGAGGCGACAGAAATAGGTGTTCCCGCTCTTCGCGACGCCCATGCCCTTGACCAGGTTCGGGTGGTCCATCTCCTTGAGCATCTTGGCCTCGCACACGAAGTCCTTGAGCATCGACTCGCTCGCAGCGCCGCGGGCGTTCAGGATCTTCAGGGCCACCGGCCGACCGGTTTTCTTGTCCCGCGCGCGGAAGACCTCGGCGGTCCCCCCCACACCCAGCCGACCCAGGATCTCGTAGCCCGGAATCTCGGGCTCCTCCCCGGCTCGCGTGCGGCGCATGCCGCGGGTCTTTTTTTCCGACCAACCCAGATCGTCGATCAACAGCTCGTCCAGGTCATCACCGGCCTTGAGAGCCGGCAGGAGGCGTTCTGCGTCACCGCGCTCGAGGTGGCCGCGGTGGACAAGAAGGGCTAGAAACTGGACGTCTTGCTGGGTCATGGGCGGTCTGTTGCGTCGGATGCCGGGGGCGGCAGCTGGGATCTTAGCCCCGAATCGGGCCAGGTCCGGCCTGAAACGGTCAGCCACTGCCCCAACGTCGGGTGAATGGAGGCTCCGACGCAAGCTAGCCCCCTAAATCCAGCGTGTTTCAGCCAGAAACCCGGCTTCGGTCAAGTTGGGCACCGGTCGATTCCGAAGGGTCGCTCGTTCGCGGACATTCCCCACTCCCGAGCTTCACGCGTGGTCAACCCCAGCCAGAGCAAGAGCGTCTACCGGTATTTCGATCTGGCGGACTCGTTCGTCCAGATCCTGATCCCGGAGTCCGAGATCCTGCAGGTCGCCAGCCGCCCCGGTTTCAACAGGGCCAGCTACCGGCGCATGGTCATCGAAACCTGCATGCCCGAGTTCCGTGAGGACCTCGAGAGCTCCCTCAATACGCTCTTCCCGGATGACCCGCTGATGGTCGAGCACCTGCTCTACGAGCTGTGCGTGGACGTCAACCCGAAGCTCGACATCCACGAGGTTCAGCTCGCGGTCGAGCCCGAGGACGAGCCCAGCGTGGAGCCTGAGCAGGCCGATGACACGCAGACCGCCGTGGGCAACTCGAGGGACGAACTGCTCGCGAACATCCGTTCGACCGTCGCTGGCCTGGAGCGCCGCATCAAGAAGGACATAGCCGGACAGGACCACGCCGTCGAACGCGTGGTCGAGACCCTGCGCAAGAGCGCCGTCGGCCTCTCCAGTCCGCACCGCCCCCTGGCCTCGTTCCTGTTCTCGGGTCGCACGGGCACCGGCAAGACCGAGCTCGCGCGCGCCCTCTCGAAGGCCATCTACGGAGACCCCTATCCCGGCAAGCGCCCGCTGATCCGGATCGACTGCGCGGAATTATCCCTGGCCCACGAGTACTCGAAGCTCATCGGCTCGCCCCCGGGCTACGTGGGACACGACGACGGCGGCCAGCTGACCGTAGCCGTGGCCCAGAACCCCGAGTCCGTGGTCCTGTTCGACGAGATCGAGAAGGCGCACCCGCGCATGCACAACCTCCTGCTCTCGATCCTCGAAGAAGGCACGCTCACCGACGGCAAGGGCAATCAGGTCTGCTTCGAACGCACGATCGTCGTCATGACCTCCAACGTCGGCGCCACCGAGATGGAGCAAGCCGGCCGCGCCGTCGGCTTCGGCGCCAACCGCGCCCTCGACCACGAAACCACCAGCGGCATCACCCTGCAAGCCCTCGAGCAACGCTTCTCCCCCGAGTTTCGCGGCCGCATCGACGAGACCATCGTCTTCAAAGAACTCACCCCCAAAGCCGTCGAAGCCATCGCCCAGCACAAGCTCTTCGACCTGGCCCTACGCGCCCGCAAACGCGGAATGAAGGTAGCCTTCACCCCAGCCGTCGCACGCTGGGTAGCGCAACACGGCTACTCGCCGGAGTACGGCGCACGTCAGGTACGACGGGTACTGCAACGCAGCGTCGAGCCGTTGCTCTCGCGCTTGATGCTCGAAGGAGACGTGGATCCGGAACAGATCGTGCGGGTCAGGGTGAAACAGGGCGAGCTGGACTGCTGCGTGGAGAATTAGGTTGGGGGCTGGCTGGTGTGGGTGATCGTGTCCGTGTCCGTGCTCGTGTCCGTGTCCGTGCTCGTGTTCGTGTTCGTGTCGGTGTCCGTGCTCGTGTTCGTGTTCGTGTCGG
>JBLHKW010000091.1:0-21438 GCA_047618565.1 Planctomycetota bacterium | reverse complement strand
GCGCACGTCGAACACGCCACCGAGCTTGCAGAGGTCGACCTCGCCTGGATCCACGCGCACGAGATAGGTGCGCTGGTCCGGGCCGTCGCCGAACGCGACGAAGATCGATGTGGCCCCCGCGAGGAACTGGGCGCGCACGCGCAGCACCCGGGCGCAGGAGACCATCGCCTCCTCGAGCCGGTCCGCGGCCGTGCCGTAGGTGTGCAGCAGCTCGGCCAGCTTGACCAGAAAGGCCTCGGTGCCGTCCGCGGGCGGGCGCGGCTCGGAGTAATCGACGGGCTCCATGCGGAGACCATACGGCGTGCTCCGCAACATGCCCGGCGTCGGGCACAGATTCTTGGATTCGGGTGCGACCGGGAGCGGAGTACTGCGATCCCAGAGGGGTGAACGCGGCGCCAGCTGCATGAATCCACGACCCCTTCAGGAGACCGAAAGTCATGAAATACCTGTGCATCATCGCCGTGCTCGCCATCAGCGCCACGCTCTCGCCGACGCTCGCCGCCTCGAACGGTGGCGGCACCAGCTCCGGCGCAGGCAGCGGCGCCCAGAGCAGTCCTGTTCCCGCGCTGGCTTCAGAGAAGGTCAAACCGGGTGAGAAGCACTCGAACAACGACACGGAGGTCGCGAACCAGAACACGTCGGGCAGCAAGTGCATCACGGTTACGCCCGCGAACGGGAATGCCGACACGGCAACGAACGTGCGGGTCGATGGCAACGTGACGTGCACGATTACCGGGATCGACGCCAATGACCATGTGTCCCTCGGAAACACCGTGATCGCGGATGTCACGTGCACCGGCGGCACGATCAACATGTCGGGATCGGGCTCGACCCTCACCCTGCATGTGACCAGCGGCCCCACGTCGGTCAGTGCCCGCGTAAATTTGCCAGGTGGCGGGACGGTATGGGTCGCGCCGGGGTCCAACGTTGTCATCGCACCCTGACCCCAAGCCCAGCCCCCCCCTATGAAGAGAAGGAACCTCGTTCTCGGTCTTCTGATCACGAGCACCCTCGCCTGGCTCGCGGCTCATTCCGGGCCGCGGACCTCCCATGCAGGGGGCGACGGGATACGCCCCCTGAGCTCCCCCATCGAGCCCGGGGTCGCTGCGCCGGCACCGGACGCAATGCTCGATCGACCGCTCGCGCGACACTCCCTCGACGCGCGCGGTCCGCAGGCCTCCGTGCCGCCCGAGAGCCTCGAACCGCAAAGCGCCGATATCATGCATGATCCCTGCTCCGACCTGCGCCTCGAGTGCACGCGACTGGCCGAGGAGGTGCGCTCCCTGCGACACCAGCTGGTCATGTCGCTGGCGAACGAGGGACTCACTGCCTACGAACACTTCCTGCGATCGAGCGACGCGGACCTGGTCCCGGATCCGGATGAGCGCAAGTTGCTCAAGGACCACATGAGCCTCGAATGCCCGTTCTACCTGCAACCGGGGGAGGTGCTCGGGGTGATACGCATCATAAAAGGCGAGACCGCGGGCGCGGGATCGTGGTGGGAGCAGCTCATCCGCTTCCTTGGACCGGCGCGCGTCCTGCGCGAGGCCTCGCCGGAGTGGATCACCCGCGCCAGGTACTTCGTCGATGATGCCGAATGGGAAATGATCTTCGGCATGCCCCCGCCGCCCTGAGGGCGCACCTGTTCAGCGAGCCGCCCCACCCGGATTGAAGTCCGGGGAGGCGGCTCCTGGAGCGGGCGAATAACTGGCGAGCGGTCCGTTACCCACAAGGGGCACGCACCGGCCGCAGGTCGTCACGAATCGAACGCGATTTGAATGCCGTCGCTCGTGTTGAAGCCCGCCCCCCCGGTCCCACCGGACCCGGCCGGGTCGCGGTAGAGGAGCTGAAAATTCCAGGTCGTGCCAGCCATGATCGCGCCACCGATCCGCAGGACCCCGGTGTTGTCCACCGTGCGGCGCGCGACACCCTGTGCGTCGATCTGCTGATAAGGGAAGCGGTACGCCTGGCCCCCGACACACAACTGTCCATCCCCGAACGGGAGGTTGACTTGCGCCGCGCCGTAGACGAACTGCGCTCCCCGGTTCGGCGGCAGGTCGCGCGCGATCAGTTCGAGATCGTTTGAACCGGCACTCGGCGATCCCGTGGCATACATCGTCGCACCATCGCCCACCGAGTTCGGGCTCGCAGGACAGTACGGGACCTGGGCCGAGAACAGGTCGATGATCGTGACCCAACCGCTCTGCGGACCCGAGTACCCGAACGCGACCAGCGAGTCGTCGTTCAGGGCGACACCGTCACACCAGGGGAAGTTCCCGGCGCCCGTACTCGCGGTGTGTTCGAGCAGAAGATCGCCGGTCGAGAGGTCATAGACCTGAGCATTGACGAGGCCGCTCACGGCGACCAGCCGCCCGTTGGGCGAGATATCCAGGTCCACCGGCAACCCGGGCAGGACCCCACCCGCTCGGAACGCCAGTGAAGCTGCGCCGACATCCCAGATGTCCACGTCCGTGGAAGTCCCCATGCGCGTGAGCGTGACCGCCGTGCCATCGACCACCACCAGGGAGTCGAGTCCGGCCCCGAAGCTCGTATGGGTCGAGAGCATCGCCTGGCTCGCGGCGAAGGGCACGCGCGGCCCGGCCGGAACGCTGGTCAGGTCGTACAGGAACAGGCCCGAGCTCGTGCGCACGAGAAACTGCTCGGCGCCGGGCATGAAAGCCAGGTCATGGGGGTCACCGGGTATGTCGTCGAAGCGCTGATTGCCCTGCATGTCGAACAGGTCCACCTGCGCCGCGAACCCGCCATTGGAGTCGCGGCTGATCGTGGCGATCCAGTCGTTCGTGACCTCGATCGAGTCCATGGCGGAGTTGCCGAACGGTCCGGGCTCTCCGAACAGACGCTTGTGCCAGACGCGCCGGGTCTGGATGCCATTCAGCTCGTACAGCCCGACCGACTGTCCCGATCGAACGGCCACGTGCCGGCCGTCGGGTGTGATCGCGATGTCGTGCGGATTACCGGCCTGGTCGACGTCGATGCCGGCCAAGGTCGTCTCGTAGACGATGGTCGGCATCCCGCTCGGAGGTGTGAAGATGTCGAAGATCGTTACCCGTGTCTGCGGACCGGTCGGCGTGCTCACGAGGGATACGAACGCTGCGTAGTCATCGGAGGCCACCACGCTGTCCACGTCGAACATCTGGAACGCACTGGTCGGCAAACCGGGCGTGTTCACGAGCACCGCACCGGTCTGCACGTCCGCGATGAACAAGCCCCCCGGGTCGGTCATGCCGGGACCACCGCGACCACCGCGGATCGCGACCCGGCTGCCGTCCGGTGTCAGCGCCAGGTCACGCGTGTCGGATCCCGTGACGAAGGTCGCGATGGCGGTGCCCGGATTGGTGAGGTCGAGAATGATCGTGCAGTAGCCGAGCACGACGGCTCGGTCGTTCGTGACGACGACCGCGTCCTGGGCACCCATCGCGTAAACGGTGCCACTGATCGCGCAGTTGTAACGGGCCACGAGCTGACCGGTCGCCATGTCGTAGATCCGAGATCCGGCCATGCCCAGGTTCTCGCGCACAACGGCGAAGCGTCCGTCCGGCGTGATCTCGGCATCGTCCATGCCAAGGCCCTGATCTGTGCCGAGAACGAACTGGGCCGAGGCCGTCGAGGCCATCAGACCGGCGAGAGCCGGAAGCAGCATTGCGTGCCGGAAGAAGTGGGAAGAATCCATCGGGGTCTCCTTGGAGGGGGATGCCAGGCCTCGTGGGTTGTGTGCGGAAGAACGCTCCTGTAGACACGCCGGGGTCCGGGGTCACGGGCTCGAGGGGAAGATTCAACCGGCTACGGGAACCCCCTGAGTGGCGCACGCCCCCTGGGGCCCATGAACGCTGTACACTTTCGGGCCGAACCTTCCCACAGGCGCCAGCGCGCCCCGTAGAGGGTTCTACCGTACCTGTTTCCTGACATCCCGTCCGCGCGACCCGCTACCCGACCCATCCGAGCCATGCGTACCCCGATTGCCCTGATCCTGGCCCTCTCCGCGACCCTGACTGCCTGCGGAGGAGCCGATCCCAAGGCCGCCGCGTACGAAGCGTTCCAGTCCGGCGACTACGCCGCGGCCGTGACGTCGTTCAACGAGGCCATGACCGGTGTCGACACCACTAGCCCCGAATACCTGGGTCTCGCCGTCGCGCGCTGCGAAGCGCTCGCCCACACGAATGCAAACGACGCCAAGGACTCGATGATCGCCCTGGCCGACGCCCAGGGCGGCAAGGTGACCGCGAAGGACTACAACCTGGTTGCGCAAGCAATGGTCGGCGCGCGCGAGTTCGCGCCCGCAATCCTCCTCCTGGACGACGGCATCCAGAAACGCTTCAAGGACGACCCGAAGCTCCTCGCGCTGGTCGACAAGATCAACACCGAAGCCGAGAAGAGCGGCGACGAGGACACCATAGACGCCCTCAAGGGTCTCGGTTACGTCGGCGGCGACTGAGCCCACACTCGTCATCTTGCTCGACCTTTCCTTTCGCTTCGATGGCTGGTGGATCGCTCTACCCAGGTCACCCCGTGACACCGGTAGTGTCGAGCGTCTGGTCGTTCGTCCGCGCAACGGGGCTCCCAAGGAGCGCACCACGCCGGATACGATCGAGCTCAAGCCGGGCGAGGGCATCCTCGGCGATCGCTGGATCGACGATCCCGAGGGCAGCGACGGCACGCAGGTTAGCCTGATCAACATCCATGTCCTGCGATCCCTGGCCAGGGACGACGACCACGGGCTGCTCTCCGGCGACAACCTGCAGGTTGACCTCGATCTGACCGAGAAGAACCTGCCGACAGGCACCAGGCTCGAGATCGGAAGCGCCACGCTCGAGGTCAGCGAGGTCGCGCATCGCCCCTGCGGGCGCTTCGTGGAACGCTTCAGCGCGAACGCCGCCAAAAAAGTAGCCCGCGCCGGGCGTCGGGCCCGCCGCGGCCGGGGCGTCCTGTGCACCATCGCGAAGGCCGGCAGCATCCACGTGGGCGACACGATCCGAGTCGTGCGCCCATGAAACAGCAGGACAACACGCCCACTCTATTGCTCGAGGGCGTGAACGGCATCGAGGGCGAGCTCGCCCGTAACCTGCTGACCGAAGCCGGTATCCCGTGCCTTAGCCAGGGCCCGGACTTCGACGTGGCCGAACTCGGCCGCGCCGCGCACGACATGCTGCGCGGCCAGAACATCTACGTGCCCGCAGCCGCCCTCGAACGGGCGCGCGCCATTCTGGATGAGGCCTGGGGCGACCGCGACTCCGGCGACGATCAGTAGAAACCGGGCCCCGTCAACGCGCGGCCTCCCGCTCGAGCGCCGGATGCACGAAGTCGTCCACCATCGAGAAGACCTCGGGTGCGAGCACCACGTCCCCCAGCACCAGGTCGATCGCGCGCTCGATGCCGAGTTCGATCTCGCGCACGTCTCCCCCATCGAACGTGGCCTTCACACGCTCATTCCCGGTCGGCACGATACGCAGAACGTAGTGCCCGGGTTCAAGCCCGCCGAAGAAGAACGCGCCCTTGCGCAGCGCTGGTCGGCCGTCGTCTTCACCCGCGTCGCGCGCAGCAAGCTCCGCCCGGAACCCACCCGGAAAGCTGACAACCCGCGCGCGCCCCGTGCTGGTCACAGCGCCTGCACCGGACGCCGGCCGCAACTCGAGGTCCAGATCCTGTTCCATGGTCTGCACGACGCGCTCTCCCCCGGCCACCTCGTGGCTGGCGTCGTCCACCCGAACCACGTACTCGCCGTACAAGCTGCGCGTACCATCAGGAGCGCCGAGTTCGACCCAGCTCACCTCGCCCTGCGACACCTCCAGCTTCGTCATGACCGTCAGCATCGGAACCTGCACCGACGGATGAACGTGGCAGTAGAGGGCCTCCCAGCTTCCGGCCTCGACGTCCCGCAGCTCGAAGTTCCCGTGCATGCCACTGCGGGCCCGGCGCTCGCGCACATCCGGATCTCGGTGCCGGAACACCCACACCTGGTGCGCGTCCGGATAGCCGAGCGCATCATGGACGACGCCTTCGATGGAACCGTATTGCTGCGCGGCTCCCGAGCCCCTCACGTCCCCCTCCGTCTCGTGCACGCCCCGCCCGTCAGCGGACACACTCGCGCGCCCCTGTGCGACGTCCACCGGCAGCGCAACTCTCCCACGAGCTATCGACCCAGCCGCCGACGCCGCCGGATCGGCCATGGTGCCCGCTGCGACCGCCGGCGCAGCGTTCCTCAACAGGACCGCGGCGACCCCGACCACCAGGGCCAGGGCCGCCGCCACGACCGCGTCCGCGCGCCGTCCTTCTAGCACGGACAGACCTCGTGCGACGGACTGCTCCAGCTGGACTGCGAGTGCAGCTCCACCGTCTGGCAGCGACTGCTTCCAAAGGTGCCGGTCACCCCGCCACCACCAATGCTGCTCCCGATGCTGCTACACACCTGGATCACGCTGATGTAGTCGAACGGCACCTTCACGTAGACCTCAACGCAGCCACCCTTGAGCCCGCCCTCGACGACGTTTCCATTGGGCCCGACGATATTGCCGTCCTCGTTGCAGAGTTCCCCGACGGCCGCGCCGTTGACGATTTCCGCGTAGCCCATGCTGTCATCGCCGCTGAACCCGTCCGCGTCGAGAATCTCCGCCAGCTCGCCGCTCCACTGGGCACTGGTCGGAAAACCCGGCGAGTTCAGGTCCGGCAAGTCGATGGAAAACGTCCCGCAACTACCGTCCGGGATACACGCTCCACGGTAGGCAAAGCCGGTCGTGGTCAAGCTCAGCGCCAACGCGCCCGCCATCAGATACTTCATGTGTCGATCTCCCTGTTTGCATGATCAGTGATGTGCCCCGCATCCATGCGAGGCCCCCCATCCCTGCAAACAAGACCTCCCCCGAACGGGAAGGTGACACAGTTCCTGCGCCGTCAGCCGCCGGTAGCGTCGGCCTCGACCGCATCGCCCACATCCGCCGGTTGAGGCGCATCACCCGACAGCTCCAGCCCCGCGAAGGACGCGCCACTGTTGAGCCAGCGCCGCACGCGCGCCTGATCCTCCTCCTCCATCGGCGGACCACTGGGAGGCATCTCGTCGCCATGCCCCGTGGGCAGGCTCAAACGCCGGAAGAGCTCGCTATCCGGCGCCGCACCCGCAGCGATGACCGACAGCAACCCCTCGCGCTGATCGAGCCGCAGGCCCGCCTTGCGCTTCTTCGGACCGTGACAGCGATAGCAATTCACGGCGAGCAGATCGAACACGACCCGCGCCTCGCTCGCCCCCGCCTCGTCCGAAGTGGACTCCGGTTCCGGCTCCGCGTCTTGCTCCGCATCCGAAGGTCCGGCCTCATCAGCCTCATCGGCCGCATCCTCGGGCCCGGCGTCCGGCGTCCCCAGGTAGGTCTGCGGTGAGATGGCGTCGACTGCCTGCTGCATCCACGCCGGCGCGTCGTGGGTCAGGTAGTTCGGTCCGTGGGTAAGCGACCCGCCCTGGTGCCCGGTGACCACGACCAACCCAACGGCCAGAAGCACCGCCAGCCGTCTGAAGAACCCGTGCCAGCTGAAAAGGTCCGCGAGCGTCGCCAGCACCAACATCACCGCCACCGCGATGCTCAACCAGCGATGCCAGTAGAGAATGTCCGCGTCGTAGTCCCCGGGCTGTCCCAGGAACCATCCACTGGTCGCCGTCGTGCACGCCGAGAGCATCGCAACCACCAGGGCAGCACGCCGCATGATCACGTAGCGCCGCGGCATCTCGCCGAACCCGAACAGCTCGATCAGCGCCACCGCGCACACCATGCCGATCGGCAGGTGGACCAGCGCGGGGTGCATGCGACCGAGCAACTCGAGCCAGTCGACAGCCGCGTCGGTCGCAGACGTCTCCTCGACGGCTGAAGCGGCATCCTGCACCTGTACCGCCAGTGCATTAACAAGGTGGATCATCCCAACATTCTAACCCGCACCGTATCGCCATGGATCCGTGGACTGCGCCCACCTACGGAGCCCGCGCGTATCATCTGCGTAGGAGCGCCGGGAACGGGCCCGGCTCCGGTTGCCGCCCTGGCATCCGGAGCGCTGGATCAACGGACTGCCCGGCAGGCCAGATGCGCCGCATACCAGGGCGACCCATCGCGCGTTGCCTCTGCAGCCCCGGGGGCTAACGGTCAGCTACGGACCGTGCGTCCGAACCGGATGGCCAGCCAGATGCCGCACAGGGCACCCGCCAGGAAGAGGCCCGTGCCGAGTCCGATGTCCGTCGCGGTGATGTGTGCCAGGTAGGTGTGCATGGCGCGGGAGGCTACGCGGAGAGTGGGTTCGGGTCAAGTCGGGCTGCGGGACGATTCCCGTGGTCTGAGGTTGTTGTCGGGCTCCCCGACAGCGAGCATGAGGCCAATGGACACTCCGGACATCCAGTACCCATGCCCCTGGGACTACCAGATCATCGGCGCCAACGAGGAGCGTCTGCGCGGCGCGGTTACGGTGATACTTGAGGACAAGTACGTGCTAACCCTGTCCAATCGCAGCAAGAACATGCGCTACTGTTCGATGCAGCTCACGGTCGAGGTGCGTGACGACGATCACCGACTCTCGGTCTTCGACGGTCTGCGACGCCACGCGGACATTCTGTTCGTCCTCTGAGCGCAGCGCGGCCTCATCCGTCCGACGGGTCCGCGTCCTGCTCCTCGTCGACGCGCTGGTTTGTCGCGGGACCCATGCCCGCATCGAGCGGAATCGGCGCGCCCCGCTCGCGCAGGGCAACGATGGACGGGTGATCCGCAGCAAAGCGCTCCGCACGGAACAGCGCACAGGGATCGGCGCCGCCGTCCTCTTCCGGCTCGTCGGCACCCGGATCGAGGCCGTAGGGGTTCTTCCAGTCCCATACGATGCGCTCGTCCGGCGTGACCTCGAAGACGTGGCCGGGCGCGCCAGCGCAGACCAGGGTGTTGCCGTTCGGTAGGCGCTGGACACCCGAGATGAAGCTCGAGAAGAAGTCCGTGGGCGTCTTCGCCTCGTACCTCCAGGTCGGTGCTGACGGGCCGAAGGGCTCGCCGTCCGGCCGAGCATAGTGGCCCTCGGCGTCGCGCGCCGGCCACCACTCGTCGACGCTCGACCACTCGTCGATCTCGGGTGCGTCGTCCTCGTCCTGGCCCTCGGGCTCCGGGAAACGATGCGCGCCGTTGTTGAAGACGATCAGGTTGCCCTGGCCCAGGTTTCCGTCCGGTATCCACTGCACGTTGTGCTGACCGAATAGCTGCCGGTCCTTCCACTCGCCCATGCCGTAGGCGTAGGGATTGCCCCAACGATAGAGCAGGTCGCCACCGCGCCCGGAACGGCCGCCACTCGAGGTCGCCGCTTGCGCGTGCGTGGTCGAGTGATCGATGATCCAGATCTCATCGAAACGGCGCAGGCTGAGCACGATCTGATTCAGCTGCGGGTTGTAGTCGATACCGTTGGTGTGCATCCAGTCGGCGTTCTTCGTGCGCTTCTCGAGCGCGGCCTTTACCGGATCTTCCTCCTCCTCATCACCGTCCGCATCGCCGTCCGCGACGGAATCTCCATCGTCATCGTCGTCGCCCGCGTATCCGAGCGCCGCCATCTGTTCCGCTTCCCGCGCAAGCTGCGCATCGCTCGGCGGCTCCGGGTCCCGATCACCATTGATGTCGATGCGTTCAGGATGTGCGGCCGGGTCGCCGAACTCCGGTGCGCTCTCGTCGAAGCTCTGCACCAGGTGATCCCACGCGTGCCATGACCAGACCAGCGTGCCCCCGACCGGCCTGGTGGGCTCGATCTCGTACACCGCGCCGGGCCAGAACTCCTCGCCCTCCAGCAGCTCGGGATCACGCCCGCGCGCCAGAGCCTCGGCGCGCGTCTTGCGATCCCACGCGATGATGAGGATGTTGCCGTTCGGCATCTCCTCGATGTCATGGTGCTGCAGGCCGCTCTCCGAATCCCATTCAAATTCCCACAACACGCTGCTGTCCCAGTCCAGCTCCTGCACGCGGCCGCCCTGTCCCCCGCCGGTGAACAGCTTGTGGTCCTCGACCTCGATGCAACGCAGCAAGGTGCCGCGCTCCGTCAGGTACACGGCGACACCGGGCGTCCCGCCGGTCTCCCAGGCGTGCACAGCGGTACCGGACATGTCCACCAGTTGAACCCACCGGGATTTAAGGGGCGCCACGAGCGTGAAGCCGGGCCAGGCCGCGTCGCTGCTCCAGCCGCTGCGCGACGCTTCGGCGACCAGCTCGCCCACCGGCGGGACCTGGGCGCTGCCGCCGGCCCGCGACCCATGCGCGGCCTGATGGCCCGAATCCGAGCAGGAAGCGGCCAGAAGTGCGGTCACGAGCCATGCGGTGCTGTGTTTTTTCATAGGTAGTCGAACCTGGCGACTGGCGGCTTTATTTATGGGCGTACGACGGCAAGATGGCGACCCAATTGTCCCCGGCGATCCGCCGAACCCTAACCCCGAGAACATTCTCATGGCCATCATCGAAACCGGAGCGCAGGCGCCCGACTTCGAACTGGACAGTCATCTCGACGAGAAGATCACGCTGTCCAGCTACAAGGGCAAGAAGAACGTATTGATCGTCTTCTACCCGCTCGACTTCACGCCGACCTGAAGCATCGAAATTCCCGGTCTCAACGCGCTCGGCGCAAAGTTTGAGGCCGCGAACACCCAGGTCCTGGGTGTCTCCATCGATTCCAAGTTCTGCCACAAAGCCTGGGCTGCCTCCTTCGACGGGATCGACTTCCCGTTGATGGCTGATTTCCACCCCAAGGGCGCCATGGCTACCGCGTACGGCTGCATGCTCGACGACAAGGGCATCACCGATCGCGCCACCGTGCTCGTCGGCAAGGACGGCGAGGTCCTGTGGTCCGAGTCCGTCGGCCCCGCCGCTGCGCGCGTCCCCGGCGACCTGCTGGCCAAGGCCCAAGAGCTCGGCAACTGATTCGACATGCGCGTACGATCACGCGCGCGCAGATCGATCGACTTGAGATTGGCACGACGGGGATCTCCCCGCCGTGCCATTCTCGTAACATGGCTGCGGATGCCTCACTCCGACACAGGATGCCCGTGCTGATGACGCGCCCCAGATTGATCGCTGCGCTGTGCGGGTCTCTCCTCGCCGCGTGCGGCGCGCGCTCGAGCGAGCGCGGCCCGGCCGACTGGCCCGCGGAGTCCGAGCAGGACGCCATCAACCTGTCGGAGCTATGCGACGGGTTCCGCAAGGACCTGAGCGGGGCGGTCTGGAATCCGTACAGCCGCACGCTCTGGGTCTGTCGCAACGGACCGGGTGCGGAGAGCAAGCTGTGGGTGCTCGAGGAAGGTGGCGACGGTGCCCTACAGCTCGCCTCGCAGGGAGAAGTGCTCGGCGAATGGACCGGCCTGGGAGACAGCGAAGGCCTGACCTTTGCGAACTTCGAGGAACCCGTCGTCTACGTGATCGCCGAGGGCGAGGAGCAGATTCACGAGCTGGACGTGTCGGTCTACGGCGAGCTGGTCGTGAACCGCGTCTACGACACCAGCCCCTTCCTGCCCCTGGAAGGGCGCAATGGCGCGGAGGGGATCACGTTCATTCCCGATGAGTTCCTGACCCGGTCGGGCTTTGTCGATGCCAGCGGCGTTGCGCGCGTGAGCCGTAACGGAATGGGCGGACTCATGTTCGTCGGGCATCAAAACGGCGGCGGTATCCACGCTTTTGACCTCGACCGCGAGACCGGCGCCGTCGATCACATTGGCGAGTATCGAGTCACCGCCGGCATGGGGCCAGATGCTACCTCGAAGGTCGTTGCGCTCGAGTTCGACCGCTCTACCAACCGACTCCTGGCCTGGCACGATGTGCGCGACGGCAGCCTGTTGAGCATTACCGAGCTGGCGTCACGAGAAGCGGACGGCGCGAACATCCGCGACTTCCACATCGGCCAATCCTACAGGGGCCCAGGCGACCGCAACTACGAAGGTCTGGCCGTCACGCCCGGCGCGGAAGCGGGTTGCACGCTGTTCTTGACCGTGGACGACAGCAAGAAGCACGCCCTGCTCCGCTTCGACCGCTTCGCCCCGCAACGACCCCGCTAATCCAGCTCGTCGACCCGTTCCTCTGCTGCATCCCGGACCTCGGAGCCCTTCGGCGCCAGCTCGATTGCGCGCCGATAGGCTTCGAGCGCTCGCGAACGCTCACCGATGCCTTCGTGTATCACGCCGATCAGGTAATGAGTCGCTGCGTGGGCCGTGTTGCGCACGAGCGATTCCTCGAGCATGGCCATCGCGCGCGACAGGTCCTGTGCCTTGAGGGCGAGCATTCCAAGGTAGAAGGAGGGCTTCCAGTGCCCCTCCCCCGGGGATCCGCGCTCGTAGGCATCGTACGCACGCTGAAACGCATCGAGGGAAGTCACGGTGTCCGCTGCCTCGAGCGCCAGTTCGCCGCGCAGGATCCAGAACAGGGGTTCGTCCGGAACCAGGGCGATCGCATCGGTCAACATGCCATCCGCCTGCTTGTGACTTGCGTCGTCGCTGTCTTCGCTCAGCAGACTGTTGGCCTGGTCGTAGAGCGCGAACGCCGGAGCGCGGTCCCGAAATCCAGCGAGCACGCCGGCCACCTCGGGGCTCGTGCCGCGGAATTCCTGGCCATCCAGATCCGGGTAATCATTCTTCAGGGCTGCATCGATGGCCTCGACACGGTCCGGGTTGTGGGGGTGAGTGCGTAAGATCGTGAAATCACTGCCCCCGCCACCGGCCTCCTCCAGTCGCTCGAAGACCTCGAAGACCTGCATGAACTCGCGCGGGTCGTAGCCCATCTGCGCCGCGAAGTACAAGCCGCGCTGATCGGCCTCGAGCTCCTGCTTGCGACTGAACATCAGGCCGACCAGCTGCGATGGTGCCGCGATGACGTTCGTTGCCGCACCGGTAATCCGGCGCCCGATGGGCACCCAGTTGTACAGGATGCGGAACGGGATCGCCGGCACGGCCAGGATCGCCGAGCTCCAGGGCACGCGCGCCGCGTGGCGGTGATCCACGTGCCCGAACTCGTGCCCCATGATCCCGATGAACTCGGCCTCGGAGTGCAGCTGCTCGAGCAGGCCACGGGTGATGTAAACATGCCCACCCGGCAAGGCCATGGCGTTCGGGATCGAGGAGTTCAGGATCACGAACTCGAACTCCAGCTCGCTCCGGCGCGGGCTCAGGTTCACCATGCTGGCCACAAGATCGCCGAGCACCTGGTTAGCATGCGCGTTCGGCACAACCGATGAGAACTGATTGACGACATCCGGTGCCAATCGGCGGCCGAGCTCTCGCTCCTGTTCCGCCGACATGCTCAGGACCGAGCCCTTGTGGCCGCCGGTAACTGGATCGGAGATGCAGGCGACCAGATTGCCCACGAGAACCGCGGACAGAACATGATGTGTGAGGCGCATGCGCGGATGGTACATGCGACTCCGAAGCCTTGAGGGCGAGTTTCGTCGAATATCAGGCGCTACGGCGACAGGCCCCGGGCCGCGCCAGGTCGGTTGGACGCGACCTCGATCGCCACACGACTCGCCAGACGCCAGCGGAGGCGCCCGCCGTGACTCAGAGCTTGGCGCCCAGCACGATCGCCCGGAATCCGTGCTCGACCAACCGTCCGCCCTCGAACTTGAGTTGCAGCGCGCGCCCCGGAACGACCACTGCAGGCCGCTCGGGCAGGTAGACCCACACGTTGCCACTACTGCTCTTCTCCGCGGGCGAACCGAGCAGCACCTGCACCTGGGTCTTGGTCATGCCTTCCATCAGCCGCTCCGCGTTGTCCTTGACCTCGTCAAAATCGAGCGCCTGGTTCCCGCGCGGGATCGTCTCGCCCGTGTCCGGGTCGACGTTCACACAGCTCGCCATGCCGAGCGCGCACGCCAGGGTTACGGAAAGCAACGTGCAAGTGGTTCGTTGGTTCATGACTGCGATCAGGTTCGGATTCAGCGGGACTTGGGCTGGCGACGGCGAGCACCGGCCAGGATAGCGACCGCCCGATCCGAAACGACCCCCACGGACCCGGATTCCACCCCAGGACTCCAAGATGTTCGCCGAGCCAGTACCCTCCCCAAGCTACCGAGTAAGAATCCAGCCCACCCACGCCACAACCGCCAGGACACCACACACGATCCTCGCGATGGTGCCCGCCATGGCCATGTCCTGGGATCCCCCCAGGCCATCGTTCACCCGCCGGCGCCGATCGACAACCAGCCGCAGAACCTCGATCAGCAGCCCTCCGACCAGAAACGCAATCGTGAAGGCTATCGCTGTGATCTTCCACATGTCCGAGGCCCATTGTACCCCTCGACCGAACGTACCGAGCCAGTGCAAAATCCGACGGGCATCTGCCACGACGAACGCGCAACAGGCGTCGGAATTTGCTCTGACTCGGTACGTTCGCCTGTTCGGCTACCGCTTCCTGCGACGCGCCTTCGTGGGTTGATCCGACAGCTCCGAGATTTCGGCCCGTTGCCATACCCCGCGGCTACGGTCGGAGAGAGGGTTGTCTCGGGAGTTGGCCTTGCCCGTGCCGCCGGACAGCGGCGGCTCGAAACCTGACGGTGCGTCACCTTCGGCGCGTAGCCTCCACGCCAGCCATGCAGCCCCACTCTTCTCCACCGCCGGGAGGATCTCCATGCCGTCGAAGATGGAGAGCCGACCCTTCCGCCGGCCAAACCCGGGCATCGTCCTGGCGAGTAATCTCGCAACACGGCGGGCCGTGAGCCGCTTGCTCGACTCCGTGGCGAACACCACGTCAGAGAGGACCTCCTCGGCCTCCGTCACGACGATTCTTACCGATACCATGGGTCTGCTCAGCTTACGGCATTCTCGGGTACGCGAACGTATCTCGGTAGATTCGCCGCACGCAACTCCGGGAATCATCCCGGTGGTATGAAGTCACGAATTCCGGCGCGATCCGGCGCGATTAGACCAACAGAGAGAGACTCACCATGCCTTCAATGAAATGGAATTCGCTGATCCCCACCGTATTCCTTGCAGCATCCATCGGCGCGGCGGCAGTGCAAGTGACTACATCTTCGGCCACTTCCGGACGGCAGTCTGCCGGCATTCCCCTCTACGGCTTGGCGACGCCATGGGAACTGATCTACGAGCATGACGCGTCTGGAGTGCCAATCTCCGGTAGCCTGGCAGAGCTCGTAGCCGCTGTGCAAGCCGGCGCGGACGTGAAGAGAGGCTCGTATCCACCGACTGCCTCCGGTTCGGCGTTCTACCACCTGCACCAGGTTGAAGTGACCAATATCGGCGGAACACTGCACGTCGGCGGGCAGTACGAAGGCCTCTCACTCATCGACGCCATCGGGCCTCCCAGCATCCGCAGTGATCCCTACCGTGCCTTCACCTGGGTTGATACGAGCGGAGGAACCGCACTTCAAAGACGTTCCTTTGGGAACAACGCAAACCTGGGGGACACCGTCACGGTGCATCCGGGGGCGTGGTTCGTCCGACGCTAGGAGGGTGTCGCGCATGGACGCGTGAAGGATGTGCCGAGCCAGAGCAACAAGCTGGTCAGCGCCAGCGGCGAAGGTTGTACTGACTCCGTATTTACCTCCGCATCGTCACCGACAGTAACCTGGGAGAATGTTCGGCTTCGCAAAGAGGGTCAGCTGTCCGGCCTGCGGATCGCGGAAGACGATTCCCATCGTGTACGGGATGCCCGGAATGGAGCTCATCAAGCAGGTCAAGCGCGGCCAGGTCGTTCTGGGCGGATGCCTGGTCGGGCCCGACCAGCCAGACCGCCGCTGCCGTGAGTGCGAGCACAGCTGGAACACAACGAGCGCGAAGAAGTAGCACAACAGACGAACGTGTCGCGCCAGAGCAAGGGTCCGACCGGTGTTGCCTGCCGTTGAGGCAGATGCCAGTCGGATTTTGCTCTGGCTCGGTACATTCGCCTATTGGGATGCCTTACGGATTGCCTGCCTGAGACAAAGCCCGATCAGCACGAGAGCGGTCCAGGTGCCCAATAGAGCAAGCAAGAATCCCATCGCTGTATCTGGGGCCAAAAAAGTCCGGATGGTAAAGAAGAGCACTGTGCCAGTACTTACCGTGGCCGCGACGAACGTAAGGCTGAATGGCGCGGTTACCTTGTCGTGAGCATTCATTTATTCGTTTGTTGGTCAATCCGGGGTCAGGGCTGGCAGCAGAGCCCGAGAAAGTTCGTAGCGAGCCCCGGACGGACTGCGAACGATACAAGATCTGGGCTGCTGGATGCCGAAAACGTCGTGGTTGACCCTTGGAATGCGGCGCCCCGGCCTCACGCTATTGGGGTCCCCCTCCAGCCGCCCTCGGCCAGCTCCGCCAGCCCACCACGCACGCACTGAACAGAAGCGATGACCAACGCCACCGAACCCACCATGACCGACCCTGCGAGCGCCGGCTCGACGGCCGCGCAGGCCCTCGAAGCTGCCGGGGATGCGGAGCAAGCACGGGACGTCGCGGCGCTCGACGACTCGGCCCTCGCCGCCCAGGCGCGCCTCGGGACCGTGCGCACGAGCCTGGTCCAGCGACTGATCTTTGGACCGCAGCCGGATCCGGCGGAACTCGGGTCGGGCGCCAAGCTCGGCAACGACCTGTCGCCAGCGGGCAAGGCGGTGGTCGAGGCCGCGCTGGATTGCCTGGCGCGCGGCGAGGCGTTCACCGCGGACGCGAAACTCTCGAGCGAGCTGCGCGCGGCGGTGGCGAAGAACAAGGCTTACGGCTTCACGGTACCCGGCGAGTTCGATGGAGCTGCGGGCACCTACGGTGAGCTGGCGCTGACCGAGGAGACCCTGGCGGCGAACGGACTCGGTGCACTCGCGGTCGAGATCTCGGGCGAGCTCACCATCGGCGCGGGATCGCTGCTCGGCTACGGAACCGACGAGCAAAAGAAGAGCTACCTGCCGATGCTGTCCGAGGGCCGGCTGATGGCGTTCGCGCTGACCGAGGTCGGCGTCGGCGTCAATGCGAAGAAGGTCCAGGCCTACGTGGAGCTCGACGAAGAGAACGACTGCTGGCGCCTGAACGCGGACGGGCCACGCGCCAAGCTGTACATCACGAATGCCACCTACGGCTCCCTGGCCGGACTCGTCGCGCGCATCGGCAAGGACGGCAAGCAGGTCGGCCTGTTCATTATAGAGCTACCCGATCGCGATCTGGTACGCGGCGAGGGACAGGACCACAGCTTCCGCTGTACCTCGACCGGCGTGTCCGCGTTCGTCGCGAACCACAACTCGCGGCTCGACTTCGAAAACTTCCCGATCCCGCGCGGACAGCAGATCCAGGCCGACGGTGTCGAGGTGCTCTTCTACTGCCTGCGCATGGGGCGCTGCATGCTGGCCGCCATGTCCGCCGGCTATCAGCGCATGCTGGCGGCGGATGCGACCCATTTTGCGCGCCTGCGTGATGGCGTCGGTGGACGGGTCATCCGGCACGAGCTGCCGCGCCTGAACCTGGGCAAGGTCCTCGGAGGCGCACTTCAATCGCGCGCCCTGTCGCACCTGGCCCTGCAACAGGACGCGGACGGCGTCGACCTGGCCGGACTGCGCGACCTCACCAAGTCGGCCGCGTCCTCGACTGCCCTGGAATCCCAGGTCGCCTGCGAACACGTCCTCGGCGGTCGCACGTTTCACATCGGCACCCGCACCAGCGACGCGCGCGCCAACGTGCACGTATTCGGCATCGTCGAGGGCGAGGATGACCTGATCCTGATGGGCATGGTCAAGGACGTGACCGGTAAGTTCACGGACCGCTACATGGGCGGTATGCTCGGCGTGATCCGCTCGATCAACGAGGACAGCAACGGCGAGCGCCTACCCAAGGACCAGCTGCTGCTGCGCATCGCTCCGAGCACGACGCTGAAGTACCCGGGCCGCGTGGCCGTCGCCACGGTGCGCCTGCTGAGCAACCCGTCGTTCTGGTCACTGGTGGGCTGGATCGCCAGCAACGCCGCACGCGACATCGCGTGCATGCCTGCGCGCCTCGTTCCGACCGCCATGCTGCCGCGCTACCGCAAGCTGCCCCGCAGCCTGCGCAAGCCGGCGCGCTGGGCCGAGCGCAAGCTGCGCTCCATGCGCTGGACGAACCTCGGCATCAGCATCTGGTTCCAGCTCGAACTGACTCGCGCCCAGATTCCGTTGCAACGCCTGGGCAAATCGATCGAGCACCTGACGTCGATCGTCGCACTCTGCTGGCACGCGGCAGCCCAGGACGAGTCGCAACAAAACGTCGCCGCACTTCAGGTCGCGCTCCTGCGCGAGAAGTTCAACGGCATCCGCATCCTGAGCGACCTGCCCGGCATGGATCGACTGCGCGGCCTCGTGCAGAACGTCGGCGAGGACCTCGAGCACGAACGCTCGACGCTCATCGCCGACATCGAGCCCGAGCCCTACGTTCAACCGTGGGATTGAGGGACCAGAACGCCTCGAGGATGGGCGCCGCGAACCCTCACGGACCGCACGGCCCCCGGCGGTGACAACGCTCCATGGCGTTGCACTAGGCTGTGCACCGAACTGACCGTCACCAAAGAAGGGTTTCATGCTCCGGTACAAGCTTTCGAGACTGCTCTGTGCGTCCGCCCTGACGGGCGGACTGTTCTCCCCCACGGGCCTGGCGGCCCAGACTTCGACCTCCGCAACGCAGAAGGGCTTTGTAAGTGCTCACCTGCTCGTGAGCACGGACTGGGTCGCGAAGCACGCGAGCGACGATGGGGTCACCGTAGTCGACGTGCGCCCGACCGAGGAATTCGATGCCGGCCACATAGCGGGCGCCGTCAACATCCCGACCTCGGCCACCTACGATCCCGCAGCGCGCGGAAGTCTCGGATCGACCGAGCAGATCGCCACAATCCTCGGGGCCCAGGGAATCAGCGCGGCGACGCACGTGGTGCTTTACGACGGCGGCAAGAGCACTGCTGCTGCGCGCGTGTTCTGGTCGCTCGAGGTCCGCGGTCACGCCAGCGTATCGGTGCTCGACGGCGGCTTCGCGAAGTGGCAAGCGGATGGACGCGGGACCGCCGGAGATCCGACAGCCGTGACGCCCGTCGAGTACGCGGCGAGTGCGTCGCCCCGGGGAATGTCTACCAAGAACCTGATCCTCGAGGATCTCGAAGACCCGGACGTGGTCCTGCTCGACGCGCGCTCGTCGCGCGAGTTCGAGGCTGGCCGCATGCCCGCAGCCGTCCATATCGAATGGACGCGCAACTACTCGGACGACGAGGTGGCGGTCTTCAGGTCGCCGGACTATCTGCGCGCGCTCTACGCGGATCAGGGAGTGACGCGCGACAAGCGCGTCCACGCCTATTGACAATCCGGCGGAAGGTCGTCGGTGACGTACCTGACAATGCGACTGCTCGGATTCGAGAAGATCACGAACTACGACGCCTCCTGGGCTGAGTGGGGCAACGACCCCTACCTGCCCGTGGAGAAGTAGGGGCTGTCCGCACGGCTCACGACCCCGGCTCGAGGTGGATGGCCTGACTGCCGTCGACAAAATGCGGCGCTATCCCTATACCTCGGTCGAGGATCCGTCGACGGCCATGGTCACGGTCGTGCCGCTGTCCACCTGGCTCTCGAGCGACACGCCGCCGCCGTGCGCCTCGACGATCGCGCGCACCAGGCTCAGGCCAAGCCCGACTCCGCCGAGGTCGCGGTCACGATGCTCGTCGACGCGATAGAAACGGCGGAAGACGTGCTCCAGGTGCTCGGCGGGAATGCCCGGGCCGTTGTCGAACACGACCAGCGTCCAGCGCCGCTCGTCGAATGTGACCGTGACCTCGATGCGCGCGTCGGCGCGACCGTCGAGCGTATGGATCGCGTTGTCCACCACGTTGGCAAGCGCCTGTACAAGGTGCTGCGGATCCCCGCGTAGCTCGCAGTCCATCTCCGGAAGATGGGCCGCCCAGTCGATGCCTCTCGAACGCGCGTCGAGCTCGAGCCGACTCAGGATCTCCGCCGTCCAGTGATGCATGGAGAAGCTCTCGTAGCGCGCGACCGACCCCGCCGCGCGGCTAGCAGCAGGTCGCCCACCAGCCGGTCGAGCAACGCGACGTCCAGTTCGATGCCACGGATGCACGCCGCGCGCTCAGCGGGCCGCTGCTCGATCATGTCGGCGAGCACCTGGATCCGGCCCAGGGGGGATCGCAGCTCATGCGAGACATCGTGCAACAGGCGTGAGTTGAGCCGCTCGGCTTCAGCCAGCCTCTCGGACATCTGGTTGAACGCTTGCACCAGCGTCCCCAGTTCATCGCTGCGCGATACGGGCAGAGTCATGCCGAAGCGCCCCGCCGAGACCTCGCGCGCCATGCCGCCCATCTCGCGCAGACTCAGTCCGATCGAGCGCACTGGCGGATACAGCAGCAACACCATGGGTCCCAGGATCAGGAGTATCGCGCCGCCAAGCTCCCACCACATACCGGATAAAAAGGCGGGCACATAGGGACGGCTCATGACCAGGATCCCGCCACCCGCGAGCTGCGCAGTCGCCATCAACTGGCCTTGGGTCCCCGCACCCACTCCAAGCGACACCAGGTCGATCGGCGCGCGCTCGGGGTGACTATCCGCCAGCATCTCGCTCTCGATATCGTAGAACGTGATACGCACCGCACTGTGCATGGCCCTCCACGCCGTGGCCATCATCACGCCTGCGCTCGCTGCCGTGTGCCTCACCATCCACTCGGCCTCCTGCTGCAGCTCCTCTCGCCACACGCGGTCGACGACCCGCGACTGGAACACGTGCACGAGCGCTGTGAAGACGAGTGCTGCGAGACCCAGCCCGATCGCAATCCGGATGAAGAGGCGCCGAAAGAGAGTGCCGCCGATCATTGTGCTCCCCAGCGGTAGCCAACGCCCCAGACGGTCAACACGAACTTGGGATCCTTTGCGTCCAGCTCGATCTTTGCGCGCAGGTTGCTGATGTGCCGATCCACCGCTCGGTCGAACGCCTCGGTTTCGCCACCACGGACCGCATCGAGCAGGTCCTCACGGGTGAAGACGTGCCCGGGCCAGCGGGTGACTCGTTCGAGCAGGTCAAACTCCGTGCGCGTCAGGATGATGGTCTGATTCTCGCGCTCGAGACTTCGACGCTCGGTATCGATCGTGAAGGGACCGATCTCCCGCACGGTGTCCGTATCGTCGGCCGAGCTCATTCGATAACGGCGAAGAACTGAACGGATACGCGCCAGGAGCTCCGACAGGCTGAACGGCTTGGCCAGATAGTCATCCGCTCCTAGTTCCAGGCCCACGATGCGGTCGCTCTCGTCACCCTTGGCGGCGAGGATCAGAATCCCGGTGTTGCCCGCCGCGCGGAACTCCTTGCACAGCGTCAATCCGTCGCGGCCGGGAAGCATGAGGTCCAGCACGACCAGGTCGGGCTTGAGTCTCTCGAAGTCGCGCGCCCCCTGATCCCCATCCGCGGACCACGAGACCACGAGACCACGAAGTGATGGTCCTCAAGGAACCCGCGTACCAACG
>JBLHKW010000090.1:0-21500 GCA_047618565.1 Planctomycetota bacterium | reverse complement strand
CACTGGCCGTCTTTCCGCGGGCCGGGCGCGACCGGTATCGTGGAGGGACACGGTGCGCCGCTCGAATGGAGCGTGACCGAAGACGAGGGCGTCGCATGGCGCGTCGCGGTGCCCGGGCTCGGGCATTCCTCGCCGGTCATCTGGGGCGACAAGCTATTCCTGACGACCGCCGTCCCCAAGCAGGGCGAGGCGCAACTCTCGAGCCTGTACGGATCCGAGGGCTACGGCAGCGGAGACTCGGTCGAGGACGAGGGTCCGCAGGCCTTCATGCTGCTGTGCTTCGACAAGGGCAGCGGTGAGCTCCTGTGGAACAACGTGTTGCACGAGGGTGTGCCGAAGATCAAGCGCCACCCCAAGGCCAGTCACGCCAGCTCCAGCCCCACCTGTGATGCCGGGCGCGTGGTCGCGTTCTTCGGGTCCGAGGGGCTGTACTGCTGCGACCACGAGGGTAAGCTGCTCTGGAAGCGCGACCTGGGCGTGCTCAACGCCGGCGCGCCGGGGCAGCCGCAATACGAGTGGGGCTTCGCGAGTTCGCCGGTGCTGCACGAGGGTGTGGTGCTCGTGCAGTGCGACGTCCAGGACCAGTCGTTCTTGATGGCGCTCGATGCCGCCGACGGGACGGACCTCTGGGTCACCGAACGGGATGAGGACTCGACCTGGTCTTCACCGACCGTGTTCGCTGCGCCGGAGGGCGGTACGTCCCAGGTGATCGCGAACGGCTACAAGCACGTCGGTGGGTACGACCTGAAGACCGGCGATCCGTTGTGGAAGCTGGTGGGGGGCGGCGACGTGCCCGTACCGACGCCGGTGATCGCGGACGGGATGATCTTCCTGACGAGCGCCCACGGTCGCCTGGCACCCATCTACGCCATCAGCCCGAGCGCGCGCGGCGACATCTCGATGGACCCCGAGGAGTCCGAGGCCCTGGTCTGGATGCATCCGCGGCGCGGAATCTACATGCAGACGCCGCTCGTCTACGATGGCCAGGTCTACGCCTGCAGTGACGGCGGGATCCTGGCCTCCTTCGATGCCGCGACCGGCGACATGCTGTACCGCGAACGCCTCGGCAGTGGCAGCGCCGGCTTTTCCGGCTCGGCCGTTGCGACCGATGGCCTGATCTACCTCTCGGCAGAGGACGGGGAGGTGCACGTGGTCGCAGCGGGACCGGAGTTCGAGCGCGTGACCGTCAACGACCTCGGGGATACGTGCATGAGCACGCCGGCGCTATCCGAGGGCGTGCTCTACTTCCGCACCCAGCGTCACCTGCTGGCGGTGGACGGCAAATGACGCCGAACCACCGCCAACTGCGGTGGTGATTACTGCTCGCGCCAGCCGCTAGCCTTGGCCGTTTCCTGGTCAGGCTTCATCTGCAGGGCGAAGACCAGGTTGCGCTTGGGGACGCTGCTGGGGACGTGCGCCGTGAGGAGCAGGTGCTTCTCGACGACGGAGACCGGGTCGCTGCCGTCGGTCGGCGTCGTCCATGAGTTGGCGGGCTTGAACGCGAGGCTACCCGCCTCGCCTTTCTTGGCCTTGTCGAAGCGCAGGCCCTTGATGCCCGTCGCGTTCGTCGCACTGACCTCGATGGTCAGGGCCAGCTGGGTGGTCGTTGCATCGTAGAAGAGGAAATTCGCCGTACGATTGTCGAGGCCCTCGAGCTCGGGATCCGGCAGCGCCTCGTTGCCGTCTTCGTCCTCCTCGACGATGGCATCGCCCTCACCGCGGAAGGAGATGAAGTAGGTTCCCGCCGGGAGTTCCGGCTCGAGCATCGGCACGGAGGTTGAGAAGAATCCCAGCTGCACCGGCTCGGAGCGCGAAGCCCGCGCGAGCTTGCCTTCGTCGGCGAAGGCAAGTTTCTTGATGGGCATCCACATGAAGTACTCGTAGCCGCTGATGACCTCGTAGCCCGCGGGGACGTCCTGGCCCTGGGTCGGGCGGGTCTTCCAGCGGTCGCTCACGAGGGCGGTCTCGGGCACGTACTCGCTGCCTTGCTCGCGCGCCTCCGAGCGCCTCGCGGTAAGATCCAGGATGGAGCGCGCGATGTCGATTCCGACGCGCGGGGTCGACGCGCAGCGGAATCCCAGGGCATTGGTGCGCTGGCTACGGTCGGTTTGGCGACGCGTGGTGGCGCGTGCGGCCAGGGGCGGCGACTGGAACGAGCCGCCGACGGTCACGCGCATGTTCGCGTCCCATTCGTGCTGCTCGACCTGCAGCTTCTCCTGGCGCTTGCCCTTTCCGAGCTTGTAGGTGGCTTTCTTGAAGCCCTTGAACGGCGAGTAGGGACTGTCGGTCCACTCCCACACGTTGCCGAGCAGGTCGTGCAGGCCATCCGAGCTGACGCCGGCGGCCAGGCTGCCGACGACGACGCCCTTCTTGAGCCCACCCATCTCGCTGGTGGCGGCTGCTTCGCCGTTCCAATCCTCACCCCACGGGTAGGCGTTCTTCTTGTCGCCGCGCACGGCGCGCTGGAACTCCGCTTCGGTGGGGAGGCGCAGACCAGCCCAGGCACAGTAGGCGAGCGCGTCGCTGTGGTTGATGTAGCCCACCGGCCGCAGCGCGTCCTCTTTCGGCATCTCCCAGGTTGCGGTCGCGTAGTTGGCGGCCCACCAGCGGTCGATGTCGAACTCCGTGCGGTTGTAGGGCTTGCCGGACTCCCGTGCGGCGACGCGCATGGCGCCCTCGCTCTGGAGGAACTCACGGCGCGCCGCGTCGATGGCGGCATCGGCCCAGCTGCGCGGCGCCTGGGCGCCGGTCGCGGTCACGAAGGCCTCGTACTGCTCGTTGGTGACCTCGGTCACCATGTAGCCGAAGTCGCCGATGCGCTCCCTGTTCTGAGGGCGCTCCGCATCGAAGGTCCGCAGGTAGTCCTTGTTCTGCTTGAGCAGCGCCAGGACGTCGTCCTCGGTGCTGCCGACGTAGGTGTTGCCACCCTTGATCGTGCGCAGTCCCGGCGGAGCGGTGCTGTCCGCGGTCGAGGCCACGGAGGCGGTGTTCGGACTGGAGAACAGAAACAGGGATAGAAGGATGGGTGCGATCACGGTGCGCCTTGTCGAGGGCCAGGTCGGGTGGATAACCGGATTAGTCACCCACGGGGGGCTCGTTTCCGACTTCTTGGGGGCGAAAGAGGATACCTGCGGTCCTCAGGGGCGCAAGCCAGTGCTGCCCGACGGACCACCGGGACAGGGCCCCCGGGGGGGGCACGCCCAGGGGCAGGATCAGGCTCAGAGCGGCCTGGCGGGATCGGGAGGGGCGCTAGACCGACAAACCGGCCGCCAGCTGGTCGCGCTTGGGGGCCGCGATCCATTCCTCGCCGTGGGTCTCCATGAGCTTCGTGAACACGTCCACGACCTCCGGATCGAAGGCCCGGCCCGCCTGGGCCTCGAAGAAGTCCATGGTCTTGGTCAGGTCCCACGGGTCCTTGTAGGAGCGTTTGGTCGAGAGCGAATCAAAAACCTCCACCACGCCCAGAATCCGACCCGGGGCCGAGATTTCCTCCGCCTTGCGGCGCAGCGGGTAGCCGGTTCCGTCCCAGCGTTCGTGGTGCTCGGCCACGTAGAGGCAGACCTCGCGCAGGTGCTGGTTGTTGCCGAGCTTCTCGGCGCCCAGCTCGGGATGGCGCTGGACCTCGCGGTATTCACCGGGCGTCAGCGGACCGTTCTTCGTGAGGAACGTCAGGTCGTCGAGGTAGATCTTGCCGTAGTCGTGTGCGATGGCGGCCAGCTCCAGCCGCTCCGTCACGAACGGGTCCAGGCCCAGGTCCTGGGCGATCTGGCGGCAATAGCGCCGCGTGCGCTCCCCGTGGCCGGCGGTGTACGGATCCACCCTTTCGATGGTGGCCGCAACCATGTCGGAGAGGATGTCCACCAGGTCCTGAAACTCGAGGCTCTCCGAATGCAGGCGCGATTCGCGCATTCCGCGGCGCAGGCTGTCCGCCAGGCGTTTCGGCTCCACGGGCTTCTGCAGGTAGTCGAACGCGCCCTCGCGCATCGCCGAGACCGCGCCCTCGATGGCGGGATAGCCCGTCATCAGGATCACGATCGCCTGGGGGCGTAGATCCTTGCAGGCCAGCAGGATCTCCTCGCCGGCGGCGTTGCCGTCGAAGACGACGTCGGTGACCACCGCGTCGATGGGCTGCTCGCCCAGGATCTGGATCGCCTCACGCGGGGTGCGCGCCAGGGAGACCTCGAAGCCCAGGGCTTGCAGGGCTGCGCCCATCAGGTCGAGGGTCTTGGACTCGTCGTCCGCCAGGAGGACGTTCATGGGGGCAGCTTGCATGCTTGTTCGCGTGGGGAAATGGGGGTTCCCTCTCCTTGTACCAATCCGAAAGGGTGACTTGAAGGGAGCTGAATGGGTCCTCGCGGTGCATAATCCCCGCGGACCCGGCCGATCCCGGCCCCGGAGCGACTCCGGGACGACCCTGAATCACCTGCGATGGCATCCCTCGAAGTTCAAAAGCACACCGTGCCCGCGGAACTCGCGGGCGAGCGGGTCGACCGCGTGCTCGCTCAGCTGGTCCCCGCCCTGTCGCGCACGCGCCTCCAGGCCTTGGTGGCGGATGGCCACGTACTCGTGAACGGCGAGCCGGAGCTGCGCCGCAACGCGACCGTGGCCAGCGGCGCGCTGATCGAGATCGAGTTCCAGCCGCCCAAGGAGCCGACCCGGCGCCCGGACTCCGAGGAGCTGAACGTCCTGTACAGCGATGACGACATCATCGTCATCGACAAGCAGGCAGGCGTGATCACACATCGCACCCAGCGCGGCCTCGGCGGCACCGTGGCGGACCTGGCGGTCGAGATGTTCGGGCCCCTGCCCTCCGTGCAGGGCGCAGATCGACCCGGCATCGTCCACCGCCTGGACCGCTTGACCACCGGCGTCATGGTCCTCGGCCGTACCGAGGACGCCCTCGAGAACCTGAAGGCACAGTTCAAGGAGCGCACGGTCCAGAAGACCTATCGCGCCCTCGCCCACGGCGACCCGCGCTTCGATTCCGAGTGGATCGAGCTGCGCATCGCCCCGCTGCAAGGCCACTTCGACCGCTACCGCGCGCTGCCCGCGGGCGACCCCGCCGGCCCGACCGACCCGGAAGCGCTCGCGGAGGACAGCAAGGCACCCGACGGCCGCGCCGCGTCCACCTACTACGAGGTCATCGAACGCTTCCGCGGTTTCGTGAGCCTCAAGTGCATGCCCAAGACCGGTCGCACGCACCAGATCCGCGTGCACCTCTTCTGGACCGGCCTACCCATCGTCGGCGATCGGCAATACGGCCCACGCGGCGGCATCAAGCACCCGCTATCCCCCGAGGCCCCGGCCATGTCACGCCAGGCGCTCCACGCCCAGACCCTCGAGTTCACCCACCCGACCAGCGGCGAACGCCTCACCTTCGACGCGCCCATTCCGAAAGACATGAGCGCGCTCGAGACCTGGCTGCAGGCCAACCGGACCATCGAGTAGCTGGCGCAAAGGCGGATGTACCGAGCCAGTGCAAAATCCGACGGGCATCTGCCAGTATGACGGGTTGTCGGTAGGCCTCCGCACCTGGCGAAGACACCTGAGCAAGCCGTGCTGCGCCAGCTCTTGGCTGGCAAGCTGCGCGTCTTCGGTGCCGTTGAGTCGGAGGGTTGTAGCTGGTGTTCGCGAACGCGCCCGAGACGACGCGCGGCTCAGCATCGAGGCGCGTTTGCCGAAAGCCATGCGCGCTCTCGAGACCTGGCTGCAGGCGAACATGGCGAACACGAGCAAGGCGGGCCCAGGCGCCGGCCGACCCGTGTCCACGTTGCCACGAGAGGACCGTCTGAAATCCGGCGCCGCGAGTCAGAGCGCCAGGCGGGTCAGTCTTTGAGTCGCAGCTTCACCTTGCGCGATTCCTGACCCTTCAATGTCACAGGCTTGCGGGCGCGGCGGCCCTGGGCGTCGGTGGCCTCGACGCGGTACTTGCCCGGGGTCAGGGGGCCGACGCGGGTCTCGCGGGTGGAGAAGCCGTCGGTGAACATCTCCTGGAAGCTGGCCACGGTCATCATGTTTCCGACCTCGAAATCGTTCTCGTCGAAGACGCGTACTGTAGCGCGCAACGCTTCGCCTTCCCCGTCGACGACCTCGACGATCAGCGTCGTTCCGCTCTCGAGGATGAGATCGACTTCCGACGTGCTGTCCGGGTCGACCCGCAGGGGAGCGCTCGCGCGGGATGCGGCGACCTTCGTGCGCGCGCTGACGGTCACCATGCCGGGCGAGACGCCCTCGTACTCGAAGTCGCCCGCGGCGTTCGTGACGGTGCCGGAGATGGGGGAGAGCAGGCGCCCCTGTTCGTCGCGCACGAAGATCGACGCACCGCTGACCGTGGCTCCGTCCTGATCGCGCACGGTGCCCTGAACCTTGCTGGCGCTGGCCAGCGTCAGGTCCACGCCACTCGTGGTCGCGTCGGTGTCCACGTCGATGTTGCTCAGAATGCTAGTGGCGTAGCGGGCTTCGCCGCCGGAACCGAACATGCCGGCGACGGCGCCAGCGCGGACGGTGTAGGTGCCGGCCCAGAGGCCTGTGAACTCGAACTGGCCCTGCTCATCGGTCTGCACCCCGCTGGTGCCATCGATGAACTGCGCCTCGGCGTCGGAGCTGAGTCGCAGCTGGATGCGCGCGGCGGGCGTGCCATCGGACGTGTAGACGGTGCCCTGGATCCGGCCCGAGGGCAGGTTCAGGTCGACGGCAAACTCCTCGGTCTCGGGCACATCGATCATGAAGCGCACCTGGCTACCGCGGCCGCCATTCTGGACCGTCATGATGTAGGCACCCGGCCGGTCGACGGTCACCTCGAAGGCGCCGTCGTTCTCGCTGGTCGTCATCTTCATGCCCTTCATGAGGGAACCACCTTCCGCGAGCGCGACCACCTGGGCCTCGGGGACGGGCTCGTCGGCCCGGGTGACCCGCCCGACCAGGCGCACGGGCGCGATCGGATCCCCGCCGAGAGTGACGTGTGTCTCTTCACCGTCGACGACCTCCACGGATGTCGTGTCCGTCTCCGAGAACATCTCCATGAACCCGCTCTGGTCCTTGGCCTCGGACATGATCTTGAGCATCTCGGTATCGCTCGGTCCGGCCGAGACGATCCAGGTGCCGGGCGTGACATGCTCGAGGGCAAAATACCCGGCGCTGTCGGTGGTCGTGGTGGGGCCGTCGCCCATCATGCCGCCGCCCATGCCGTTCTCGGAGATGCTCACCTGGCGACCCGCGGAGGGCTGGCCCTCGGCGTCGAACACCTCGCCCGTGACCATTCCACCGTTGCGCAGGACCAGGGTCAGGTCCGTGACCGTCTGTGCGGCGCTGACGTCCACGGTGATCGGCTCGCTCGCAGCCCAGTCCTCGGATTCGGCGCGCAACGCGAGGGTTCCGAGGGGGACGCCCTCGAGCTCGAAGGTGCCGTCCGGTTCGCTCTCCGTGCGCTCCCCGCCACCGCTCCACCACGCAGCATTCTCACCGTCGCTGGCGATGACCTGGGCACGCACAGGTTGTCCGAGCGGATCCAGCACGATCCCGGTCAGGGTTCCCGCGCGGGAGAGGACGAGCTCGAGTGGCGCTCCCGAGTGGGGTACGTTGACGTTCACCTGCGACCCATCGCCGTCCGCAAAGCCATCGGCCCGGACGCTGACGCTCCAGTCGCCACCATCCAGACCCCAGATTTCGAAGCTGCCGTCGGGGCTGTCCTCGACCGACGTTCCTACCTGCTTCGTTCGCGCCCAGGGCGTCGCGGACTGGCTGTTGGGCTGGGCGCTGACCTGGAAGTCCGTGATCGGTTGACCACGATCATCGTGCACCGTTCCGCGTACCGCGGCGAGCTCGACGAGCACGAGTTCCACGTTGTCCGACCCGGTTTCGATCCCCAGCGCACTGGCGCGCCAGCCGGTCACGGGCGGCTCTTGCCGCGCTCCGTCTTTCGAGGCCTCGTCGCCCTCGGGTTCGATCTCCAGCATGCGCCATGCTGACCGTCCCTCGGGCTCGCGCCCGAAGCTGGCGATCAGGTCCACGGGCCCTTCGCCGAGGCCGCGGATCGTGAATCGTCCGGCAGCATCGGTCGTGGACTCGATCGGCTCCGACCGACCCCGCCACGGCCCGCGCTGCGTGCCTCCGCCGCGCACCTGGATCTGTGCTTCCGCGGCGGGCTGTCCGTCCGGGAAGAGCACGCGTCCGGCGATCTGCGCGCCCGCTTCCAGGACGATGTCGACGTTCCCCAGGGTCTGGCCCTCCGCGAGCTCCAGGTCCTCGGTGGTCGTCGCCAGCCAGCCCGTGGCCTCGACTTCCAGATCGACGCTACCGGTGGGGGTCCCGCGCAGCAGAAAGCGGCCCTCGCCGTCCGTCTCGACGGTCGGTCCCGATGTGCCGGTCATCATGGCGAGCGCACCTCCGCTGGCGATTCCGACCTCTGCCCCGTCGATAGGGTTTCCAGCGGAATCGAGGACGCGACCACTGATCTCGCCGCCCAGGGCGAAGCGCACCTGCACGGTACGCTGCTCGCGCGCCTCGAAGCGCAGACCGAGTTCCTTGAAGGGAGCCAGCCCGTCGATCTCGCCCGACAGATTCAGGAGCGAGTCGGCCGGGACCGCGCGCAGGTCGAAGGAGGGTCCGTCGGCGAGATCGAGCTCGTAGGCGACGGGGGCGGTCCGCGCGCCGCGCCGGAACATCCAGCTGCCCTTCAGGGTCAGCTCGCCCTCGATCGCTTCGATCGATACCTCGCGCTCCGCGGCGCCCGCGGGCAGGCTCCAGTCGAGCTGCACGTGGGCTCCGAGCGTGGTCTCCAGTGTCACGCGCCGGGTGTCGTCCGTGACGGGGAGCTGGAGGGGGCGCTCGAGGAACAGGAATCGTCCATCCACGAGGAAGCCGGCTCGCGTGGCGTCCGGAGGGATCGGCACGCGTACGCCTGCGTTTTCGACCGGCCGCCGACTCCATGCCACCTCGGATTGCTTTTCGAGCCGCTCGCGCTGCTCGGCCCAGATGCGTTCGCGGGCGAGCCGGGTGCACAGGCTGTCCAGCTGGTCTTCGTCGTCCGGACCGGCGGCGAGGGTCAGGACATGCAGCGAATCGTCATCGATGCGGCCGTCCGGAGAGTGCACGTCGACGTCGATCCAGCTTGCATCGCTGACGTCGAAGCTGATGGAACGCTGATCGTCGCTCGTCGCGGCTACATCGTTCGAGAGATCGCTGCGCGGCACCTCATCGGGGGTCGCGCCCGGATCGATCGTCTCGACGGGCTGGTCGGTCGCGGCGTCGGGCGGGGGCAGCTCGACGCCCGCGGTAATGGCGGACGGGAGGCTCCCATCGCTGGTTTCTCCCGAGAACGCGAACCACAGTCCACCCAGGATGGCGACGATGAGAATCGAAATTACGGGGAGCAGGCGCTGTGCGCTCATCGGAGCCTCCGGGCTCGAGTAGGCGGGAAGGCGAGGGGGCGCGTGCCCTGCGGACAGCTCGGCGAGGCCTATTTCAGGCGCACCGTGAGCTTGCGCTCCTCGTTCCCCCGCAACGTAACCGGCTTGGAGGCAGAAAGGCCATCGCTCTCCGCATACACACGGTATTTGCCGGGAGGTAACGGACCGATGCGGTGCTCGGTGGGGGAGAAGCCGCCGTCGAGGTACAGCACCTGCAGGTCTTCCATGCCGAACATGCCACCCCACTCGCGGCCGGTCGAGTCGACGACGCGGATACTGGCTCGCTTGGGGCCCTCCTTGTCGCGGATCCGCAACCAGAGAATCGAGCCCTCTTCGACGCGCGTGGTCAGCTTCGAGCGCGTGTCGGCGGCCACCCGTATCGGCTCGCTCTCCATGCTCACGAGCCCTGCCTTGCGTGCGGTGACGGTGTACTCGCCGGGGGCGAGTCCCTGCTGCTCGAAGCGGCCGCTGCCGCCGGTCTGCGCCAGGGAGAAGGGCTCCGTGATCTGCCCTTCGGCATTGCGCACGAAGATGTAGGCACCGCCCACGGCGGCGCCCGTCGCATCGGTCACCGTCACCTCGATCGAGCCGGGTGCGGCCAGGGCGAAGTCCACATGCTCTAGCCACTGCTCCTCGCGTACCTTGACCTCCTGGGTCATGCGACCGAGGCTGGCAATTCCGCCCGCGTTGAAGAAGGCCGCGCCCCCGGCGGAGACCGTGTAGGTGCCGGGTCGCAGGGCGGGCAGGTCGTATTTCCCATCAGCGCCGGTCTGGATCTCCGCGTACTGTCCGCCGAGCAGGGCGTCGCTCCGGATGCCGCCGGCGGGCGAGAGCGTGATGCGCGCACCGGCCCTGGGTTGGCGGTCGGGTCCGAGCACGAGCCCGGATATGCGTCCCAGGGGAAGCTCGAAGTTCAGCCGGTAGTCGGCGGTCTCCGGGATATCGCGCGAGAACTCGATATTCTGCTGCTGTCCCGGTGCGCTGCCGATGCGCTGCACGATGGCGACGTAATCGCCCGGTCCGTCGACCACGATCTCGTACTCGCCCTGGGCATCGACGTCCGTGAACTTGAGGTGCTCGTAGAGCTTCTCGCCCGACGGGTAGAACGTGACCATCGCGTTGCCGAACGGCTCGCCGCCGTGGGTGACCCGACCGTGGATATTGACCGGGTTGGCGGGCGGCGCTCCGATCGTGATGTGGGTCTCCTCGCCGTCCTTGATGTCGGCCTGGCTGATCTTCATGGAGTTCATGAGGCCGCTCATGTTGCCGTCGTCCATCCCACTCATGTCGGCGCTGCGGTCCATGGCGATGACCTGGTAGCTGCCCGGGTCCATCCCGTTGAGCTCGAAGTGGCCGTTCGCATCCGTACTGGTGATGTTCTGGTTCATGCTCATGCTGTTGGCCATGACCATCATCCCGGGCGCGAGTTCACCCTTCTCGTCGTAGACCTCGCCGGTCAGTCGGCCACCGAGGATCATGCGCAGCTCCAGGTCGTCGACGCGCTCGCCGGGGGCGACGTCCATGCTGACCGACGCGCCGCGCGCGAAGCCCTCGGCCGACGCGAACAGGGCCACGGCGCCGGGCGGCACGCCCTCCAGGATGAAGCTGCCGTCCTCCTCGGAGATGGCCTTGGGGAGCGTCAGGGAGCGCGAAATCTGGGCCATCCAGTTGGGCTTGCCCGTATCGACCGCGACGGTCGCGCCTGCGACCCGCTCGCCGTCGGGGCCAACGACATGGCCGGCGAACGTGGCCGTCCGTGTGACGACCACCACCAGCGGCTCATGCTCCGTATCCGCCGGAAGCTCGATCATGGTCGGCTCCAGGCTGCGGTATCCCTCGGCGATGGCGGACACGTGCCAGGAGCCCTCGAGCATGTTCTCGAGGAAGAAAGCCCCGTCTTCAGCCTCGCTCACGCTCGTGTCCTTGGTGTCGAGAGCAAGGCTTCCCATGGCGCTCTCGACCTGGCGCGAGGCCTTGATCTCGAAGGACTCGAGCGGGCTGCCATCGCTCGTGGTGACGCGCCCCCAGAGTCCGATCGGCGGGTGCAGTACCAGGTCGACATGGTCCGCACCAGCGGCCACGTTGTCCCGCTGCGCGGTCCATTGCGTGCCCGCGGGTCCGTCGGTCTCGCAGGCGACCACGAACGGGCCGCCGCCGAGGCCGGTGATGGTGAACTGGCCGTTGCTATCCGTCTCGGCATGCCCACTCGCACCGCGCAGCGCGTTGAAGGCCGAGGCGCCCGCAAGGAACGCCTGATCGAAACTGGCCTTTACATTGACGCCCGCAGCGCGCGTGCCGTCCGGGTGGCTGATGCTGCCCGTGAGGGTCGCGCCGTCTTCCAGCGTCAGGCTGATGCCCTGGATGTGCTCGCCCTCGCCGGTCTCGATGCGCAGGTTCTTGCTGTCGAGATGCTCTTCGTGGACCGCGCGCAGGCTCACCGGGAGCGCGCAGACCGCATCGAGTGTGAAGGTGCCGTCGGTGGCCGTGGTCGTCGAGCGCACTGCCTGGCCGCCGAATCCGAAGGCCACCCCGGGCAGTGACGCGGAGACCTTGGCCTCCGCGATCGGCGCGCCTGCCAGGTCGACGACGACGCCGGAGATGCGCCCACCGCGGGTGAGGGGCAGCTCGATGCGCCGCGTCTCGAGAGCGACGAGGCCCTCGATCGAACGCTTCTGAACGGCCCAGGATTCGGGTAGCAGTAGCAAATCGTAGTTCGCGCCCACGGGGATCGCGCGCACCTCGAGCGGTTCGCCGTGCAGGGCGCCGCGCACGGCCAGGCGCAGTTGCTTGCCGTTCGTCAGCGCGAGCGGGTTGAAGTCGCTGCCCTCGAGCGTGGTATCGAACTTGAACTTGGCGTCGCCGAGCGGTGAGCCGTCGGGCGTGAGAGCGTGGAAGGCGACGCACGCGCCGGCCACTGCCTCCAGTTTGATCGTTGCACGGTCGTCGATGGCCACGTGCCTGGTGGCCGGGAGGTAGAGGTACCTGCCGCGTAGCATGAGGTAGGTGTCCTCGCCTTCGTCCACGGCGATCCGGAAGTTGCCGTCGGCATCGACCGGTGCCTGGGAACGGATGACGCCTGCGTCGCTCTCGCCTTTCGTGGCGTCGGGCATGGCTTCGGACGGATCGTCGGGCGCAAGGTCGTGCGCGCCAGTCTGGCCCACAAAGCTCGAGTACCCGACCTCACGGGCCAGCGCGAACACCTGCAGGTCGTCGCCTGCCTCGACGCCGTCCGGGAAAATGACCTGCCCGACGATCCAGCGGCCATCCGTCGGGGCGTAGGTCAGCTCATCGGAGGCCGACGAGCGCGCCGCCCCGGATTCGTTCTCCGGGATGGGGGCGACCCCTTCCAGCATGGCCGTGGCGCTATCCGGCTCGCCGAGCAGGTCGTCCGTCGTGCTGTGAGCGGGCCCGGGCAGGGCCGCGAGCGGGGCGACCAGGGTGGGCGAAACCGAATCCTTGAAAGCCAGGAATCCGAGGAGTGTCAGGACGATGGCGGCCAGGGCCGCGATGCCGAGTTGCTTGTTGGACATGACGCTTGGGGGGGGGCAGGGGGGGGCTCACGGAGCACTACGCTGTTCCATGGCGCCCATTCCAGGAGGATTCGCCGCAGTTTTCGGGGGAAATTGGATGCCATCGAGTTCCCTGTCGCGGATTGCGGGCTGCGCCCTGCCTCATTAAAGTATTTCGCCTGCGATCCACGCCGGTGTCGCGCCGCCCTGCCCCTCCAATGCACTCTCCCTCAGATCCTTCTTCAGTTCCGGCCGCGGATGCTGGTCCCGACGGCGGGCGCGCCGCCTGGCTGGCCGGGCCCTACGCCGACGCCGTCGAGCGCCATCCCGAGCGCGAGCCCTCCTTCGAGACTCCGTCCGGGATCGCCCAGGACCCGCTCTACGGGGATGCCCCCGACGGCGGCTACCCGGGAGAGTTCCCGTACACCCGCGGCGTGCGCGCGTCCATGTACCGCGGGCGCTTCTGGACCATGCGCCAGTACGCGGGCTTCTCGAGCGCGCGCGAGACGAACCGACGTTTCAAGATGCTGCTCGAGAGCGGGCAGACGGGCCTCTCGACGGCCTTCGATCTGCCGACCCAGATCGGCTACGACTCGGACCACCCCCTGGCCGAGCCCGAGGTCGGTAACGTCGGCGTGCCGGTCAACAGCCTGGCGGACGTCGAGCGGCTCTTCGCCGACATCCCGCTGACCGAGGTCTCGACCTCGATGACGATCAATGCGACCGCGCCCTACCTGCTGTGCTGCTATGTGGCACTGGCGAAGAAACGCGGCGAGGACCCGGCCAAGCTGCGCGGGACGGTCCAGAACGACATTCTCAAGGAGTACGCCGCGCGCGGAAACTTTCGCTTCCCGGTCGAGCCGTCGATGCGGCTGACCACTGACCTGATGGCGTTCTGCCGCGACCACGTGCCGCTCTGGAACACCATCTCGATTTCGGGCTACCACATCCGCGAGGCGGGCTCGACGGCGATCCAGGAGCTTGCGTTCACGCTCTCGAATGGGCGCGCCTACATGCGCGCAGCCTGTGACGCCGGACTCGAGGTCGATCAGTTTGCACCGCGCCTGTCGTTCTTCTTCAATGCTCACAACCACCTGTTCGAGGAGGTCGCGAAGTTCCGCGCGGCACGCCGCATGTGGGCGCGCATCGTGCGCGATGAGTTTGGCTCCAAGAACCCCAAGAGCTGGATGCTGCGTTTCCACACGCAGACGGCCGGTTCGATGCTCACCAGCCAGCAACCCGAGAACAACGTCGTGCGCGTCACGATCCAGGCCCTGGCGGCCGTCCTGGGCGGGACGCAGTCCCTGCACACGAACTCCCGAGACGAGGCCCTGGGACTGCCGAGCGAGGGCTCCGCGCGCATCGCCCTGCGCACCCAGCAAATCCTCGCGAACGAGTCCGGTGTGGCGGATGTGATCGATCCGCTCGGCGGCGCGCCCTACATCGAGGAGCTGACCGATCAGCTCGAGGAACGCGCACTGGAGCTGATGAAGCAGGTGGACGAGAAGGGCGGCGCTGTGGCGGCCATCGACGCGGGCTTCGTCCAGCGAGAGATCCACCGCAGCGCACTCGAATGGCAGCGCAGCGTGGAGCGCGATCAGCGCACGATCATCGGGGTCAACAAGTACGTGGTCGAGGAGGGCGCGCCGGAGATCTTCCGTCCGGACGCCAGCGCACGGGACGAGGTCCTGGCCGACCTGAAGCGCGTGCGCGCCGAGCGCGATCCGGCCCAGGTCGAGGCGGCCCTGGCTGCACTGGCCGAGTGCGCGCGCGGCACGGGCAATCTGCTCGAGCCGATGCTGGCCGCCGTGGAGGTCTACGTGACCCTGGGCGAGGTGTGCGCGACGCTGGAAACGGAATTCGGGAAGTACCGCCCGCCGGAGGTCATGTGATGGAATCCGAAAACGTACCCGAGGTATTGCGTGGCGTCGTGCGCGGCCTGCACCACGTCGCCATCGTCGTGCGCAGTCTCGAGGAGTCCGCCAAGCTCTACGTGGACATCCTGGGCATGGCCACGGCCCTTCCCGAGTTCGTGCCTGATCAGAAAGTCAACGTGCTCGTGCTGCGCGCCGGCGAGCAGCGCATCGAGCTGGTCGAGCCCGCCTCCGAGGATTCGCCGGTCTCGGGCTTCCTGGAGAAGCGCGGTGGCGGTCTGCATCACCTGGCCTGGCGCGTGGACGACGTGGCCGCGGCCATCGCCAGCCTCGAGCAGAGCGGCGTGCGCATGATCGACCGCGAGCCGCGCGCCGGCTCCCACGGAACGCGCATCGCATTCGTACATCCCAAGGCCACCCATGGCGTGCTCATGGAACTGGTCGAGGATCCTGCCTGATTCGAGCGCGTCCCGACCCTGTGGTGCGCGCACCCCCAACTTCATTCCCCCCTCACCAGCCTCCCGCATGTCCACCGAGACCCCCCTGGAACGTCTGCACCGCCTGCGCGAGGATACCCTGCTCGGCGGGGGACAGGAGCGCATCGATACGCAGCACAAGAAGGGCAAGCTGACTGCCCGCGAACGCATCGACTTCCTGGTCGACGAGGGCTCCTTCGTCGAGCTGGACCGCTTCGTCACGCACCGCTGTACCGACTTCGGAATGGAGAAGCAGAAGATCCTGGGTGACGGCGTCGTGACCGGCTACGCCACCGTCGGCGGACGCAAGATGTTCCTCTTCAGTCAGGACTTCACCGTGCTCGGCGGATCCCTGTCGGAGACCCACGCGGAGAAGATCTGCAAGATCATGGACATGGCCATGAAGGTCGGTGCGCCCGTGATCGGGCTCAACGACTCGGGCGGCGCACGCATCCAGGAGGGCGTCTCGAGCATGGGCGGCTACGCCGAGATCTTCTGGCGCAACACGCGCGCGTCGGGAGTCATTCCGCAGATATCTGCCATCCTCGGGCCGTGCGCCGGCGGCGCCGTGTATAGCCCCGCGATCACCGACTTCATCCTGATGGTGGAGGGCCACTCGTACATGCACATCACCGGGCCCGACGTGGTCAAGACCGTGACGCACGAGGTGGTGACGTCGGACGACCTCGGGGGCGCCGCAGTGCACAACGAGGTCTCCGGCGTGGCGCATTTCACCGCGCCCAGTGACAAGGCCAGCCTGAACCAGATCCGCACCCTGCTGTCCTACCTGCCTCTGAACAACGCCGAGGATCCGCCCTTCGTGCCCAGTGACGATCCGCCGGATCGCATGGACGAGGAGCTGGCCTCGATCGTCCCCAGCGACCCCATGAAGCCCTACGACATGGGCCTCATCATCGAGCGCGTCGTCGACCGGGATTCCTGGTTCGAGGTGCACGCCGGGTGGGCCCGCAACCTGATGGTGGGTTTCGCGCGCATGGGAGGGCGTGTGGTCGGGATCGTGGCCAACCAGCCAAACGTCCTCGCCGGCTGTCTCGACATCGATGCCTCCACGAAGGGAGCGCGCTTCATCCGCTTCTGCGACGCCTTCAACATTCCGCTGGTGACCTTCGAAGACGTGCCGGGCTTCCTGCCGGGCACGGACCAGGAGCACCACGGCATCATCCGCCACGGGGCCAAGATGCTCTACGCCTTCTGTGAAGCGACCGTGCCCAAGCTGACCGTCATCACGCGCAAGGCCTTTGGCGGCGCCTACGACGTCATGGCGTCGAAACACATCCGTGCCGACGTCAACATCGCATGGCCCGGTTCGATGGTGGCCGTGATGGGAGCCGCGGGTGCGGCCAAGATCATCCACCGGCGCGAGATCGCGGGCGCGGACGATCCCGCGGCCGTGGAGGCGGAGCGCGCGGAGGAGTACGAGGAGACCTTCGGCAACCCGTACCGCGCGGCTGCACGGGGCTTCATCGATGACGTGATCGAGGAGTCGCGCACGCGGCCCTACCTGATCCGTGCGCTCGGGCTGCTGGCCACGAAGCACGAGGATCGGCCGGTACGCAAGCACGGGAACCTGCCATTATAGGCTGCTGCTCAATGTTCACCCGAATACTGATCGCTAACCGGGGCGAGATCGCCCTGCGGATCATTCGCAGCGCGCGCGAGATGGGCATCGAGTGTGTCGCCATCTACTCGGATCTCGACCGCCGAGCGCTGCATACGCGCATGGCGCACGTGGCCGTCGGCCTGGGCGGCGGTCCGCCGGCCGATACGTACCTGTCTCAGGAGCGTATCCTGGCGGCCGCGCTCGAATCGGGCTGCCAGGCGATCCACCCCGGGTATGGCTTCCTGTCCGAGAACGCGGAGTTCGCGCGGCGCGTGGTCGATGCGGGACTGGTCTGGATCGGTCCCCCGCCCGACGCCATCGCGACCATGGGTGACAAGGTCGAATGTCGCCGGGCCATGACGGCCGCCGGCGTGCCGATCGTGCCCGGTGCGGTCGATCCGGTGGAGAGTCCCGAGGATGCGGCGAAACAGGCGGCAGAAATCGGCCTGCCCGTGGCCCTGAAGGCTGCGGCTGGCGGGGGTGGCAAGGGCATTCGCATCGTCCATGAGATCGAGAAGGTCGCGGGGGCGTTCAGGGTCGTTACGGGCGAGGCTCAGGCTGCCTTCGGTGACGGACGCCTGTATCTCGAACGGTATCTCGAACGGCCGCGGCACATCGAGGTGCAGGTCTTGTTCGACCAGCACGGCAATGGCGTGCACTTCGGCGAGCGTGAGTGCTCCGTGCAGCGTCGACACCAGAAGCTGATCGAGGAGTGCCCGTCGCCGGTCGTGGACGACGACCTGCGCCAGCGCATGGGGGAGGCGGCCCTGGCTGCGGCGCGCGCTGTGGATTACGAGGGCGCCGGCACCGTCGAGTTCCTCTACTCGGGCGGGGAGTTCTTCTTCCTGGAGATGAACACGCGCCTGCAGGTCGAGCACCCGGTGACCGAGATGGTGACCGGTGTGGATCTGGTGCGCGAACAGCTGCGTATCGCCGCCGGCGAGCCCCTCGGCTACGAGCTCTCCGATATCGACATGCGTGGGCATGCCATCGAGGTGCGCATCAACGCGGAGGATTCCCAGAACGGCTTCCTGCCGTCGACGGGCGTATTGAAGAACCTGCGTGTGCCCGGTGGCGCCTGGGTGCGCCTGGATTCGGCCATGCACACGGGCCTCGAAGTCGGGACGACCTACGATCCGATGCTGGCCAAGCTGATCGTCTGGGGCGCCGATCGCGACCAGGCCATCGCGCGCATGGTGCGCGCGCTCGAAGAGCTCAACGTCGGCGGCGTGCTCACCAGTGCGCCGGCAGCGCTGCAGGTGCTCCAGCACGAAGACTTCCGCAGGGGCGAATACGACACCCATTTCCTCGAGTCGCTGACGCTCGCGCCCGCGCGCCGCTGGGAGCCCCTGGTCGCTGCCACGGCAGCCATCTTCCGGCACCAGCAGGCGGTGCGGCGTGGGCTCACTCCGGCGGCCGAGGGCACATCAGGCTGGTTGCTGCGCAGCCGGCGCGGTACGAGCGAGTTCAGTCGTCTGGCCGGCGAGCGTTTCGGGAGCAGAGGTGATGACGCGTGAAGTACTTCGTCAAGATCGGTGAACACGACCACGAGGTCCAGCTGGTCGAGCGTCTCGGCAAGCTTCAGGTGCAGGTCGACGGTGAGGCCTTCGACGTCAGCTACGAAGAGGTCGACGCGGACGGTCAGGTCATCGTCCTGCACGACGGCATGAGCTTTGCCATGTCGGTCGAGGGCAATGGCTCTGAGGTCGGCGTCACGCTGGCCGGACACCACTACGCCTGCGACATCGAGGACGAGCGCGAGCGTGCTCAGCACGAGGTCGAGGCAGGCAGCGCCGTGGGCGGTGGAGTCATCAAGAGCCTGATGCCCGGCGTCGTGGTTGAGGTGCTGGTCGAACCCGGGCAGACGGTCGCGGCCGGGGACGCACTGCTGATCCTCGAGGCCATGAAGATGCAGAACGAGATCACGGCACCCTGGAGCGGGACCGTGGCGCGTATCTCCGTGGGGGCGGCCCAGACCGTCGCCAAGGGCGCGCCGCTGATCGAGATCAAGCAGGCGCCCGCCAGTTAGCCGTCAGGCGGCCCAACGGAAGGGGGAGCGGTCCAGCGCAGGCCGCGGGCGGTGAGATGACCGCGATCCGCCAGGTCTGGGATACAATTGAGCGCACTCGCCAGTGAGCGCGTCCACCCCCGCGGACGCCCCACGGATGCTGGCGAAGACCCTGGCCAAGAGCGCTTACGACATGAAACGCATCAATCTTCGTTCACTCCTCGGACGCGCGCTCGTCGCGGGTGGTCTGCTCTGCGGCTCCGCTGCGGCAACCTGGTCGATCGTTGTCGTGGATCGTGCCACCGGCGAGGTCTGTGTCGCCAGCGCGACCTGTCTGTCCAACTTTGCCCTGCGCAAGGGCATCGCTGTGATCGCGGTCGGCAAGGGCGTTGGCGCCGCGCAGTCTTTCCTCGATACCAGCGGCAACAATCGCCGTCGCATCTTCAACGGGTTGATGCTCGACCGCACGCCGGACGAGATCCTGGACCTCCTGCAGGGCTCGGATCCGGGGCACAACACGCGCCAGTACGGCATCGTCAGCCTGCAACACGGTGCGGCCACGTTCACGGGCGGTCAGGCCGGATTCGCGCGCTTCGGCGTGACGGGCGAGCAGGGCAGTATGGTCTACGCGATCCAGGGCAACGTGCTTGCCGGCGTGGAAGTCGTCACGGCTGCCGAGACGGCGTTGCTGGCCGCCAGCGGCGACCTCGGCCAGCGCGTCATGGCGGGCATGGAAGCCGCGCGCGCCCTCGGTGGCGATGGGCGCTGCTCCTGCAGCTCGGGGGCCCCGGCCTCCTGTGGTGCTCCGCCCCCTGGTTTCACGAAGTCGGCCCACACGGCCTTCATCGTGCTGGCGCGCATCGGAGACCTGGACGGTACGTGCAGCTTCAACACGGGGTGCGCCAATGGCTCGTACTACCTGGGCCGGCGCTTCATCGGTGGCGGTGCCGACCCCGACCCCGTGATCGTTCTGCAGGAGCGTTACGACGTCTGGCGTCTGACAAAGGTCGGCGAGGTGGATGAGCTGCTGACCGAAGTCAGCCCGACTTCCTCACGCCTGGTCGCGGATGGCGTGACGACCGTCGATGTGCGCGTACGCCTGCGCGACATCGATGGCAACCCCCTGGCCCTGGGCGGCCAGACCCTGGAGCTGCGCGGAATCGGCGGCGCGCAGCCGGCGACGTTGCAGGGCATCGTGGACCACGGTGACGGTAGCCACACGATCACCATGCGCGCAGGCATTCAGACGGGCCGCGGCGTCTGGCGCGTTCTGGTCGATACGGGCGCTGCGCGGCAGGTCGTTCTGCATCCGCCGCTGACGCTCCACTTCGATCCGGTCACACCCATTCACGCGGGCTTGACGCGCGTGTCCGCCGCCGATGGCGCCGACGTGGAGCTGGTGCTCAACGTCGGCGCGGCCAAGGCCGGCCGGACCTACCAGATCCTGGCGGGATACTCCGGCACGACGCCGGGGTCGATGTTCCACGGGGGCATGATCCCCCTGAACCTGGACCGCCTGGTGCGCTTCACCGCGGCGACCCCTGGCGCGCCGCTCTTTCCCGGCTCGCTCGGCGTGATCGACGCCGACGGCCGCGCGCAGGCGACGATCCACCTCAGTTCGGACCTGCTGACGCGCTTCATCGGCAGTCGTTTTGACTTCGTGGGCGTGGTCTTCGGCAATCCCGACGACACGACGGGTCCGACCGGTTTCGAAATCCTGCCCTGAGGCCAGCGAACCATCCCATGGCACCGAAGCTACTCGATGGCTTGTTCCGTGAACTCGCGGACTGGATCGAGATTCCCTCCGTTACGGGCGAAGAGGGCGACTACGGAGACGCCCTGCAACGCGCGCTCGAACGGCGCGGGTTCTCGGTCGAGCGTCAGACGGTCGGGCCCGGCCGTTTCAACCTGCTGGCGCGAGCCGGCGAGCCCGATGTGGTGTTCTGCACGCATCTCGACACGGTGCCGCCCTTCTTTCCGTCGCGCATGGACCGCACGCACATGCACGGCCGCGGGGCCTGCGACGCCAAGGGACAGGTGGCGGCCATGCTGTCCGCGGCGGAGCAGCTGCTGGCGCGCGGTGAGGATCGCATCGGGTTCCTGCTGACCGTCGGCGAGGAGGAGGACAGCGACGGCGCCGCCTTCGCAAACATCCACCGACCGTCCCCCTGGCCCGGGCGCTTTGTGATCATCGGAGAGCCGACGGACAACACGTTCGTGAGCGCGCACAAGGGCATCGTCAAGGGGCACCTGAAGGCCTGCGGCGTCGCGGGCCACAGCTCCCAGCGCGTCGGCCCGTCGGCCATCCACGAGCTCGTGACGGTCTGTGCCCGGCTCCTGGAATCCGATTGGGGCCACGATGTGGACCTCGGTCCCGGCACCCTCAACCTGGGCACGATCGGCGGCGGCGTGGCGTCCAACGTTGTCGCGCCAGCGGCCCAGGCGGAGCTGATGGTGCGCTCGGTCGAGCCTTCGGAACGCGTGCTCGAGCGCGTGCGCGCCCTGCTCGGCGAGCATGTGAGCCTGGACGCGACCTCCAAGGCGACCGAGCCGGTGCACTTCGAGGTCCCCGCTGGCGAGGCCAGCCAGGTGGTCGCGTTCGGAA
>JBLHKW010000089.1:0-21622 GCA_047618565.1 Planctomycetota bacterium | reverse complement strand
CCAAGCCGGCGTCGCATGCCGAAACCTGATTGGGAGGCTGGCGTCCGTAGCAGCAAAATGGGACATCGAGCCCGAAGAGGTGAATGGCTTCGAGCTGACCCCACCCTCGATTCGCAGGACCGGAGGAGGAGCCCCAGAAACAACTGAAACCAAGACTTGACCCACTGCCGTTTAGAGGTGGTTCAGTAACGCCAGACGCAGCCGTCGATACACAGGTGCGTTCCCTGTGACGCGCCTGTCTGCGCCTCGTCCTGTCCCGCGTAGCCCATCGCCGCCAGCTGGCGCAGGTCGTCTTCGGTGAGGGGCGGCAACTCCTCGCCGCGCTCGGCGAGTCCGACTCTGAGATGCGTGAGGTGTTTCCGTAGCCGCTCCACGCGCTGCTCCAGGCCGCGCACCTCCGGACCCTCGGCATCCAGCTGCCGTCCGGGCCCGCGGCCCAGGGGCTCCTGGGCCAGGTCGAAGGCGGTCCATTGGACCTGGCCGTCCGGTTCGATGACCCGCAATGCGTACTCGCTTCCGAAGGCCAGTCCCAGGTGCTGTTCCGGGGCCGGGCCGGTGCGCGGGTCGAAGACCAGCAGCTCGGACACCCGTGTGAGGTCGCCGTCCGGCTGTTCGCCCATGGCCAGGCGGAGCAGGTCGGTGCCCTCCATTCCGGTCGTGCTGTCGAGGCCCGCGGCGGAGCACAGGGTCGGGGCGATGTCGATCAACCCGACTGGGTGCGGCACGCGCACGCTTCGGGGCAGTACGCCGGGCCAGTTCAGGATCATCGGCACGTGCACGCTCTCGCGATGGACCTGGCGGCGGTGGGTCTTGTGCCCGTGCTCGAAGAACTCCTCACCGTGGTCCGACGTGATCACGGTCAGGGTGCTGCGATCCAGGTCTAGCTGCTCGAGGCCGTCGAGCAGGCGTCCGATCTCCGAATCGACCCAGGCGATCTCGCCGTCGTAGAGCGCGATCAGGTGCTCGAGGTCGCGCGCATCCATGTCGCCGCGCATGGGGGAGTCGGGCGCGGTGATGCGGCGGCCGGTGATCGGGCCGTCGTACTCAGGATCGAACAGGTCGCGGAAGGGCTCGGGCGGGACGTAGGGATCGTGTACGTCGAAGAGGTGCACGAACAGGAAGAAGGGCACATCGCTCGCGCCGGTCTCATGTTGGCGCAGCCAGTCGAGGGTGCGCTCGATGACCTCCGGCGAGGAGGGCGCGCTGTCGTCGAACAGCTCCGGGTAGCGCTTGGCGAGGGCGCGCATCCCGTCCTGGTCTCCGGCCTTGCGCAGGCGTTCGAACTCCGGTGCGACCACCGGGTGCGAGTAGAACGTGTGCCCCAGGCGTTCCCAGGTCTCGAAGCCGGGCCCGAATCCGAACTGGTCGTCCAGGTACTTCCAGCTGTAGAAGCCAGCGCAACGGTAGCCCGCGTCGCGCAGGCGCTCGGACACGAATGTCCCGCGCAGGGGGGCCGGGATGGGCTGGCCCTCGGAATCCTGGCGCGTCCATAGACGGTCGTCGCAGATCCCATGCGCGCTCACGCTCAGGCCCGTCAGCATCGAGAGGTGCGACGGCAGGGTCCAGGACGAGGCCGCGGTCGCGTTCTCGAACACGACACCGGTCTCAGCCAGCCGCGACAGTCGCGGGGCGGTCGGACGCTCGTACCCATAAATCGGGAGGTGGTCCGCGCGCAGGGTATCGATGCTGACGAGCAGTATGTTCGGCGGCGCCGACAGGTCAGGGCGCGGGCTGCACGCGGGCCCGATCGAGACCAGCAGGGCGGCGCACAGGAAGGCTGCCCGCAGGCGGCAGTCTCCCAGGGTGGACGAGGGGGCCATTCGGCGACTATAGCAAGGCGCTGCTGCCCCGGTGACCCGTAAGCCTTCGTGGCTTACACTCCGGGAGAGGTTGTGGGCGAGGCGCCTCGTCTCGCAGCACCTGACCTCTCCGCCCCACATGGACGAACTACCGAACATCGCACTCACCGCCGGGGATCCCGCCGGGATCGGGCCCGAGGTCGTGGGCGCTGCCTTCCGCGATGAGCGGGTGCGGGCGCGCATGCGGCTGGTCGGGATCGGGCCGGGAGCGGTGCGGCCGGTGGACGGGCTGGGCGCGGGGCAGCACTCGTGGGTGGACTGCGAGGCTCCCGGGTCCTGGGAGATGGGCAAGGTGCAAGCCAGCTGCGGTGCAGCGGCGCTCGATGCCCTGCGTATCGGTCACGGGCTCGCGTCCAGGGGCGAGGTCGCGGCGCTCGTGACGGCGCCGGTGAACAAGGAGGCGCTGCACGCCGCGGGAGAGCGGGTCGAGGGGCAGACCGAGTTGCTGTCGCGTTGGGCTGGGGTGGAGCGCACGGGCATGCTGGCCGTCGTCGGGAATTTGCGCGTCATGCTGCTCACCCGCCACATGCCACTCGTGCAGGCGATCGCGTCGATCGAGCCGGACAGGGTGGTCGACCACCTGGCCTTGCTGGCGGAGAGCCTCGACGGGCTGGGCATTCGCAACCCGCGGCTGGCGCTGGCGGGCCTCAACCCGCACGCGGGGGAGCATGGCTTGCTCGGTTGCGAGGAGGGCGACCTGCTCGTGCCGGCGGTCGAGCGTGCGCGTGAGGACGGGCTCGATGTGACCGGGCCGGTTTCGCCCGACGCGGTCTTCGTTCAGGCGCGCGACGGCCTGTACGACGGTGTTCTCGCGCTCTATCACGACCAGGCCTTCATCGCCCTGAAGCTGATCGGCCAGGAGCGCGGATTGACCGTGCTCGCGGGGCTGCCGTACCTGCGCGTGAGTCCTGTACATGGCACGGCCTTCGACATCGCGGGCCAGGGGCGCGCTTCGAGCGAGAACCTCATCCACGCGCTGATCCAGGCGGCGGATTGGTGTCGCCCGCGGCCCGCGTGATCGCATAACCTGGCACTGGCAGCGCGCGCGCGTCCCGGATGCCCGTGCTCCCTGAAACCGATGCCCGATTCCATCGAGATCCGACGGCACCAGCGGCTCGTACGCCTGGCCCTGGCCTGCGTCATCCTGGCCCTCGGGATCACCGGGCTCGTGGTGGGCGAGGACCTGCTCGTGCCCCTCGCGGCGGCGGCCATGATCACCTTCGTGATCCATGGGTTCGCGCAGCGCATCGGGCGTATCGCTGTCGGGGGACGCCGCATGCCGGACTGGCTGAGCACCGTCTGTGCGATGGCGGCCATCGTGGTCGTCGGCGCCTACCTGGTTCAGTTCGTCGGTAGCAACATCGCGCTGGTCCAGACTGCGGCGCCAACCTACGAGCGCAACTTGATCGAGCTGTGCGACATGGTCGTGGAGCGGGTCGGCGGGCTGGCGCACTGGCTCGACAAGGGGGAAATGGAGAAGCGCTTCAGCGCCGCGGTCGGGGGCATCGACCTGGCGTCTCTGGTCTCGCGACTCGTGGCTGCCCTGAGCGGTATCGCGGCCCAGGCCGGACTGATCCTGCTCTACGTGCTGTTCCTGCTGCTCGAGCAGAAGCACTTCGAAAACAAGCTGCGCGCGCTGTTCCCGGGAACAGAGGAGCAGCGCGGAACCCACGAGCTGATCGGTAGGGCCGTGGAGCGCATCCAGACCTACCTGTGGATGAAGACCTTGATCAGTCTGCTGACGGGGGTGGTGAGCTACGGGATCATGCGCGCCGTCGGCGTGGACTACGCCGAGTTCTGGGCGCTCGTCATCTTCCTCTTGAACTACATCCCGACCCTGGGGTCCCTGGTCGCGGTCCTCTTCCCTACGCTCCTCGCGGCGGTTCAGTTCGTCAGCTGGGGGCCGTTCTTGACGGTCCTGATCGGTCTCGGAGCGACCCAATTTGTGATCGGCAACCTGCTCGAGCCGCGCGTGCTCGGAAATGCCCTCAATCTGAGCCCGCTGGCGATCCTGCTGGCCCTGGCCCTGTGGGGGGCGGTCTGGGGCATCGTGGGGATGTTCCTGTGCGTGCCCCTGACCATGATCGCGGTGATCGCGTTCGCGCATTTCGAGCCCACCAGGCCCATCGCGATCCTGCTGTCGGTCGACGGCAAGATCGAGTGACGAGCTCTCCAGGGCGAATCTGGCCAGAAAATGGCGGGCGCGGTCACGACAGCAGGGGTCCCTGGTCGACAATGGGAGGCGGCGCCGATTCCCACGCCCGGGATCGATCCCTGGTAGACTCGGAGCCGCATTCGTTCAGAAGTCCCCCATACGCCTGCCAGCCCGTCCACGCAGCCACCCGCGGCGCCCCATGATCCAGCGCAAGAAGAAGATCGTCCTCTACCAGCCCAAGCAGGTCGACGAGACCCTCGGTCTGCCGTCGAGCAAGGACATACTGCCGCTCGAGATGCTCGCGATCTCCGCCTTTCCGCTCCAGGACGGGTACGAGATCGAGATCATCGACGGCTCCCTGTACGACGGCGTAGAGGGGCACGAGCGCCTGGTCGCGGCTTGCGAGGGCGCCATGCTCTACGCAACGACCGGCATCCTGGGCTTCATGGTCGTCGACGGCTGGCTCGCGAGCCAGAAGGTCAAGGCGCGCTTCCCGAACCTGCCGGCCGTCATCGGTGGCTGGTTCGCATCGGTGCGACCGGACCTGCAGCTCGAAACAGGATTGTACGACGCCGTGATCCATGGCCAGGGTGAGCTGACCTTCCGGGACGTGGTGCAGGCCATCGACGCGGGCGAGCCCCTGGACGATATCGAGGGCCTGTCCCTGTTGCGCGACGGTCAGGTGATCGTCACACCGCGACGCGCTGTCGTCGGCTGGGACAAGCTGCTCAACATGCCCTGGCACATGCTCGACATCGAGCCCTACCGCCAGCACCAGCTGCGCGCGGCGAGCCCTGGTGACGTGCTGCGCATGCCCACGCCGGAGAGCATGGGGGCACGCAAGCCCTACTTTGGCATCACCTACTACTCGAGTTACGGTTGCCCGGAGCCGTGCACCTTCTGCTGTTCACCGGAGATCACCGGCCGTCGCTGGAAGTCCATGCCGGCGGATCGCATGCTCGACGACCTCGAGGATCTACAGAAGCGCTGGAACTTCGACGTGGTGCGCTTCCACGACGCGAACTTCGGCGTCATGGAGAAGCGCGTGCGCGAGTTCTGCGAGGGCAAGATCGAACGCGGCCTGCGTTTCGAGTGGAACGCCTTCATGGAGACGCACTCGATCCTCTCCTACAAGAAGGAGACCCTGGACCTGCTCGCCAAGGCCGGCATGTACATCGCCGAGATCGGTGCCGAGGCCGGCAGCGACGACATGATGCGCAAGATCGGCAAGCCCATCAAAGGCGACGACAACATCGCCGCGGGCATCGAGATGGACAAGCGCGGGATCCAGGGCTCGATCACCTACATCATCGGCTATCCCGGTGAGAGCGAGGAGTCGATGATGGCGACCATCGACCAGTGCCGGCGCCTGCACAACGCTTGCCCGGACGCGCGCCCGACCGTGTGGCCGTACCGGCCGATCCCCGGCACCGCCATGTGGGGTCAGGCCATCGACCTGGGCTACGAGGGACCCAATAGCCTGCGCGAATGGGGCTCGATCGGCGAGTATCACCTGCAGGAGACCTGGAAGGGCAATATCCCGCCGACCGTGGCCGAGGCGCGCAAGATGTACCAGCACTACGTCACGCTGTCCTACGGGCTGGCGCGCGGCCGCATCGGCGTCTGGGAGAAGCGCGCACGCATGCGCCTGCGGGACGGCTCCTACCGCGAGCGCGCGGGCAGCATCGAGGCACGCATGTTCGACGTGTACTCGCGCGTCACGAAGAAGGTCTTCGGCTCGAAGGAGGTCGTGCGCTCGTGGGTCGACCCGGGACACAAGACCGGCGCGTCGGGCAACAAGCACAGCAAGGCGACCGACGCCATGACGGGCACGACCAAGGGCTAGCCCAGGCTAGCCAAGCGCGGTCATTGACCACAAATGCGAGCAGCCGCGGCAATTGCCGCGGCTGCTCGTGTCTTATCAGGACGCGGGTCCTACTTGCGGGCCTTGAACTGCTCCGCTTCGGTGGATCCGGCCAGGGCGGTCGTCGAGGACTTGCCGCCCGAGACGGCATGGGAGACCAGATCGAAGTAGCCCGTTCCGACCTCGCGCTGGTGGCGCGTGGCGGTGTAGCCGTTGGCTTCGTTCGCGAACTCGGCCTGCTGCAGCTCGGAGTAGGCCGACATGCCGCGGTCCCTGTAGCCGCGAGCGAGCTCGAACATGCTGTGGTTCAGGGAGTGGAATCCGGCCAGCGTCACGAACTGGAAGCAGTAGCCCATGGCGCCCAGCTCGCGCTGGAACTTGGCGATCGTGGCGTCGTCGAGCTTGGCCTTCCAGTTGAACGACGGCGAGCAGTTGTACGCCAGGCGCTTGCCCGGGAACTGGGCGTGGATGGTCTCCGAGAAGCGCTTGGCCTCGGCCAGATCGGGTGTCGACGTTTCGCACCAGATCAGGTCCGCGTAGGGCGCGTAGGAGAGGCCACGCGAGATGGCCTGCTTCAGGCCCGGCTTGGTGTGGAAGAAGCCCTCGGGGGTGCGCTCACCCGTCATGAACTCCTGGTCGCGCTCGTCGATGTCGCTCGTGATCAATCCGGCCGCGTTGGCGTCCGTGCGAGCGATAAGGACCGTCGCGGTGCCCGATACATCGGCCGCGAGTCGGGCCGCATTGAGCGTGCGGATGAAGCTGGATGTCGGCACCAGGACCTTGCCGCCCAGGTGACCGCATTTCTTCTCGGAGGCCAGCTGATCCTCGAAGTGGACCCCGGCGGCGCCCGCTTCGATCATGCCCTTCATGAGCTCGAAGGCGTTCAACGGGCCGCCGAATCCAGCCTCGGCATCCGCGATGATCGGCGCGAACCAGTGGATCGAGTCCTCGCCCTCGGCGTGGGAAATCTGGTCAGCACGCTGCAGGCACTGGTTGATACGCTTCACCACCAGCGGGACGCTGTTGGCGGGGTACAAGCTCTGGTCCGGGTACATCTGGCCTGCCACATTGGCGTCGGCGGCGACCTGCCAGCCGGAGAGGTAGATGGCCTGCAAGCCGGCACGCACCATCTGCATGGCCTGGTTCCCGGTCAGGGCACCGAGGGCATGCACGTACTCGCGCGTGTTCATCAACGCCCAGAGACGCTCCGCACCCTTCTTCGCAAGGGTGTGTTCGATCGGCAGCGAGCCGCGCAGCTTGGCCACGTCCTGCGGGCTGTAATCGCGCAGGATGCCATCCCAGCGATGCGCTGTACCGGGGGTGCCGTTACTCCATTCGGGTAGGTAGGGCGTTGCCATCTTCTTCTCCAGTTGTCTCTCGGTGGTGATGAACACCGGACTCATGTGTCCGGTGGGTTCGCGTCTAAAGGTTTGTGTATGCGTGGACCGTGAGGAAATCCTCGAGGTGGTCCTGGGTGATCAGCTGCTCGAACAGTGTCCCGGCGCGCTCGAAGAGCCCCTTCTGGAATCGTTCGGGTCCGACCAGGGTCTCGATCTTGGCCAGCTCTTCGTGCAGGCACTCGCGCACGAGCGCGGCGTTCACGAAACGGCCGTCGCGCAGACGCGCGTTGTGGTGCACCCACTGCCAGAGCTGGGTACGGGAGATTTCGGCCGTGGCCGCGTCCTCCATCAGGCCGAAGAGCGGAACGCAGCCGTTGCCGTGCAGCCATGACTCCAGGTACATGACGCCGATCGACAGGTTCTGTCGCAGGCCGGCCTCGGTGATCGATCCCAGCGGAACCGACAGCAGGTCGGGTGCGCTGATGCAGGCGTGCCTGTCCGCGCGCTCCGTGTGGATCTGATTGGCGCCTGTGAGGACCTTGTCGAACTCCTCGCGCGCGGTCGGGATCAACGCCGGGTGCGCGACCCAGGTGCCATCGTGGCCGGCGACGGCTTCGCGCTGCTTGTCCTCACGCACCTTCGCCAGGGCCGCATCGTTGGCCTGCGCATCGCCCTTGATCGGGATCTGTGCGGCCATGCCGCCCATCGCGTGGGCGCCACGTCGGTGGCAGGTCTGGATCAGCAGCTTGCTGTAGGAAGCCAGGAAGTGACGGTCCATGCCGACCGAGCCGCGGTCGGGCATGACGAACTCCGGGTGTGCGCGGAACTTCTTGATGAAGCTGAAGATGTAGTCCCAGCGTCCGCAGTTGAGGCCAGCGCTGTGGTCGCGCAGCTCGTACAGGATCTCGTCCATCTCGAACGCCGCCAGGATGGTCTCGATCAGAACCGTGGCGCGGATCGTCCCGAGCGGGATCTGCAGAGCCTCTTGCGCGGCGACGAAGACGTCGTTCCACAGGCGAGCTTCCAGGTGGCTCTCGAGCTTGGGCAGGTAGAAGTAGGGTCCGCTGCCACGCTCCAGCAGCGCGTTCGCGTTGTGGAAGAGGAACAGGGCGAAGTCGAAGATCGATGCCGAGACCGGCCGTCCGTCGACCAGCACGTGCTTCTCGTCCAGGTGCCAGCCGCGCGGGCGCACCATCAGGGTCGCCGTCCGATCGCCCAGCTGGTAGTGCTTCTCGGTCTTCGGGTCGGTGTACTCGATCACGCCACGGGTGGCGTCGATCAGGTTGACCTGACCGTCGAGCATGTTCTCCCAGGTGGGGGAACTGGCATCCTCGAAGTCGGCCATGAAGACCTGCGCCCCGGAGTTGAGGGCGTTGATGATCATCTTGCGACTGACCGGTCCGGTGATCTCTACCCGGCGATCGAGGAGATCCTTTGGGCACGGCGCGACCATCCAGTCGGCGTTGCGTACCTCTGCCGTCTCGGCCAGAAAATCGGGACGCTGGCCGATGTCCAGCCGCAGCTGCACATCCTGGCGACGTTCGAGCACGCTACTGCGCCGATTCCTGAAGGTGCGCTCGAGCAGCGCCACGAACTCGAGCGCTTCGCAGGAGAGCACGCGCTGGTAGTCGGCGGGCAGATTGGAAGGGACGGAGACGCCCGCGGGCAGGGAACTCTCGGTTCCGTGCTGGGCCTGATCGAGCGGTATGGATTTCGGTGACGGTTGAGGCATGTTTACGATCCTCGGTGCGGGAGAAAAACCACATGGGAAGCGGTTACAACGAACCCTATCCCGCTGCGTGGAACGGCGCGGCGAGATTCAGCGGGCGTCGAGGACGCCCGACAACGTGCTCACCCGCGGATCCGGAAAACTCTTCCGGGTCATCTCGCACCGAACGCTCCGGGCGCAGCCGCGCCGGCCGCGCGCCGGGAGAATCAAGGCGGCGCCCGTGCTCATGTCGCGTAGCTTGTGGGGCATGCGGCGCGCGAGATCATTCCTGTGGATCCTGGCCGGTCTCGCGGGCTGCCGCGCGGCCGGTGTGACGACCCCCTCGACCTTTGCGGTGGCGGGGCTGGGGCTGCAGGTGGCCTCCGCGATCGAGGGCGGGTTCCTGGAGTTGCGCTTCGAGGGCCAGGTCGTCGACCGCTGGGGCCTGTGGATTGAAGACGGGATCGGTGCGCGGGTGGAGCCGCGCATGGTCACGGACGGGGCGGCAGCCAAGATCAACCTGGGTTTGGCCCACGGCGGGCCCGTGGCGGCGGCGCGTTTCTCGCTCTCCGAGCTCACGGCGCGCCCCTGGGTGTTGCACGTCCTTCCGCGTGCGGAGCCCGCGTGGAACGTGCTGCTGGCTCGCGTCGAGCAAGAGTCGATCGACCGCCCGTGCGACATGTTCGGGTACAGGCGCGAACGGTGGGTCTATCCGGATGGTGAGCAGAATCTCGTCTACGCGCGCACGACTCCGGAGGGGCTTCGCGTCGAGGTGCCACGCTCCGTGTTCGATTCGGGCCTGCACCGCTCGCTCTCCCGGGTGTCTGCCTCGATACCGGAGACCGTGCGCCAGGCGATCGTCGTGTGTCCCGAGGTGGCCGATACCATCGCGCGCGGATTCGAGGGCGGAGCGCGTTACAAGGGGCCGGCGGAGGGTGAGAACCGGCATCCGCATGCGCGCGGCGAACGCTTCTGGTCCCGCCCGCGGCTCTTCCGTGCGGGGACGTCGCGAGCCGGGCACGAAGATCCGATCGACAGTCTGGTCTGGTTCCTGGTGGAGATGTTCAACGCATCCGCGGCGGACGCCTATCGCGGCATCTGGGATCGCGTTCTGGATGGCAGCCTCTCGGAGGACGAGTACCTGGCCCAGGAGACCCTGCAGAAAGCGATCCACCTGCGACGGGCGGTGGAGACCCTCCGTGCCAACGCGGATTGCCTCGGGCTCTCGGCTGACCGTGAGGGTGGAGCTCTGGTGTTCTCGGAGTACGAGCAATGGGTCATCACCAGCCGCGGCGACCCGCGCACCCTGGCGCGCATCATCCGCAACAATCCGGCGCGCTACACCAGCAACCCGGCCGAGGCGGACTTGACCTACGCCCAGCGGTTGCGGGGGCTCTACCGCGAGCACGCGCCGATCTCGGGCGCACGCAGCGGTTGGTGAGCAGGGGGCGGGTGGCGCTCCCCGGGTGACGCCGTTGGCAAGCGGTCTGCAACCTGGTCGGTCGGGGGCGGTCTCTCTTGGGCCCGGGTCGCTCCGGTCTCCAACGACGCCGCCATCATGTCCCTGCATCTCATCCTGGTCCTCTCGCTCGCCGCCAGCGCTGCGGCACCCAACCGCGTCCCTTCCATTCCCACCGAGGCCGAGGGCGTGACCCTGGCCGAGGCGCGCAGCAAGCTGCGCGACCTCAAACGCGACCTGCGCGACCGTCACCCGGAGAAACGTCGGCGTGCGGTGACGAAGCTCGCGCTGCTCGATACCCGCGAGAGCTGGGACCTCGTGGTCGCCGCCCTGCGCGATCCGGATCCCCAGGTGGGGGATGAGGCCCAGCTCAAGGTGACCGGATGGGCGGACCCTCGCGGCATCCTGCTGGGCAAGGAAGGCCTCGGTTCGCGGCACGAGATCGTGCGCTTGCGCGTGTCCGAGTCCTTCGGCCGTCGTCCCGAGCGCGTGGACGGGAGCGTGCTGGCGCGGCGCATCGACGTGCGCGACGCGCGCGTCACATGCATGCTGCTCTGGTCCCTGGAACGGCTCGCTCGACAGGGTCTGCTCTTCGAGTTCGACGGGAGCATCACCCGCCGCGTGCAGATGTGCTTGCGCAAGAATCTCGATCCGGGTCTGCGGGCCGGCGCTCTGGCCACGCTTGCGGAGCTGGCTCCGGACCTGGCGCGCGTCGAGCTCGAGGGCCTGGGCGCGGATCGCGCTCCACAGGTGCGCTGTGCCGCGCTCGCGGTCTCGGAGAGCCTCGACACCGATGGTTTGCTCCCCGCATGCATTGGCGGACTGGCGGACGCGGCCCCCGGGGTGCGTTCCCAGGCGCTGGCGTGCATCGAGCGCAACGGGAGCCGCGCGGGAGTGCAGGCCCTGGCGCAGGCGCTGGGGTCGGAGCCGCGTCCGCGCCTGCGGGCTGACATCGTGGCCGCGTTGCAGCGCCTGACCGGACGCAAGTATCGGGACGATGCGCGCGCCTGGGGGGAATTCACGGGCAAGCTGGCTCTGGACTGGGAACCTGCGGGTGCGGTCGAGCAGGAGTCGCGAGCAGGCGAGACGGCGGCCTTCGCGGGGCTGCCGATACTCTCCGACCGCGTCTGTTTCCTGGTCGACTTCTCCGGTTCACTCTGGCACGCGCGGGCCGACGGACGCACACCGAAGGACGTCCTGGATCGCGAGCTTCGCAGCGCGCTCGAGGCCCTGCCGCCGGGAACGGAGTTCAACGTCATTCCCTACACGCGCGAGCCCCATCCGTGGCGCGAGCAGCTGGTCGTCAAGCGCCGGAATGTGGTGGTCGATGCGCTGCGTTACTTCGAGCGCTGCAAGGAGACCGGCCCCGGGAGCTTCTTCGAGGCGGCTCGCCTGGCACTGGACGACGATAGGGTGGACGCGATCGTGGTGCTGACCGACGGTGCGCCCACGGGCGGTGAGCACTGGAACCTGGAGCTACTCTTCGATCTGCTGGTCTACGAGAACCGCTTCCGGCGGGTGGCCTTCGACTCGGTGCTCGTCGACGCTTCGCCACGCGCACAGCGCAGCTGGGCGGCCTTTGCCGAGCGTTCTCACGGCCGCTCCATCGCCGTACGCATGGACGCCGATGAGCCCGTGCTTCGTCCCCAGGCCGGCGGGCGGCGCGGATCGTGAGCTCTCACGCGAGGCGCGTGGGAATCAGCGTCTCGCTCTCCAGGGTCCTGTGAACGGGGCAGCGGTCCGCGATCTCCAGCAGGCGTGCGCGTTGCTCGTCACTGAGTAGCGGGCCATCGATCTCGAGCACGCGCTCGATACGGTCCACTTGCCCGGTGGTGCTCTCGCACTCCTCACAGTCCTTGGCGTGCACCTTCGAGTGCCTCAGGCGCACCGAGATCCCGTCAACGGGCCAGCCCTTGCGGTCCGCGTACATGCGCACCGTCATCGACGTACACGCGCCGAGGGATCCGAGCAGATAGCCGTAGGGGTCCGGCCCGAGGTCCTGGCCGCCCACCGACAGGGGCTCGTCAGCGGTCAACTCGTGCCGTCCGGCGAGCACATCCTGGGTGTAGGGCATGCCGGTCTCGCGCACCAGCACCTCGCCCTTGGGCCGCGGGGTCGCGTCCTCGACCTCGCTGTTGTCCATGAGGTAGCGCGAGGCCCACGCGCTGAGCACCTCACCCACGTACTCGCTGTCCTTGCGATCGCTCAGCAGGTGATCCGCGTCCTCCAGGGAGACGAAGCTCTTGGTGCCGCGAGCTGCCTGATAGATGCGCTCGGCGTTGTCGATCCCGACGATCTTGTCCACGGGCGAGTGGAAGATCAGCAGGGCGCGCCGCAGCCCGGCCAGATCCGTGTCCAGGTCCTGCTGGTCGAGGTCGTCCAGGAACTGCTTCTTTATATGGAAGGGGCGCCCGCCGAGCTGCACGGCGATGGAACCATCCGGGCGGGCATGGCCCTGATTGTCGGCCAGAAGCTTTCGCACCTGATCGGGTTGGCTGGGTGCGCCGATGGTCGCGATCGCTCGCACGTCTGGCAGGTGGCTGGCGGCTGCGAGTACCGCTGCGCCGCCCAGACTGTGCCCGATCAACATCTGCGGGCCCGCGGCGCCGGCTCCGATGCTCTGCAGGTGCTTCGCGGCGGCCACCACGTCCTGGACGTTCGACGAGAAGTTCGTGTTCTCGAACTCGCCGCCGCTGCCTCCCAGCCCCGTGAAGTCGAAGCGCAGCACGGCGATCCCGCGCTGTGCGAGGGCGCGGCTGATGAAGACGGTCGCCGGCAGGTCCTTCGAGCACGTGAAGCAGTGGGCGAAGAGGGCGTAGGCGCGCGGCTTTCCGCTCGGGAGCTCCAGGCGACCTGCGAGTTCTCCGCCCGCGTGTCCCCGGAAGGTGATCTTGTCGCTGCGAACAGGCATGTACGGACTCCAGGTCAGGGGGGCGGCGCGCGGTCTGCCAGGCCTGGTATACGGTCCCGGCGCTGCCTTTGGGACCTCGAACTCCGCCGCTCAGCTGGAGCGCGGGCCCGCTTCCAGGCGCAGGAACTGGAAACGACCGAGCCGTGCCTGGGCACCGGGCAGGTGCTCGAGCAGGCGCAGAGCCTTTCCCGCGAAGCGCACGAGGCCCCGGCCGCGGGGCGAGAAGTTCCGGGCCCGGAACTCGAGCTCATCGGTCTGGGGTACGGCCTGGACGCCCAGGGCGCCGGTCTCCTGCAAACCCGAAGCCCGCGCCAGGTCGCGCACGTGGGCGATGGAGAGGCTCTCGAACGGCCCGATGTTGGGGTCCGGGGCCAGCACGTACTCGACGCCGCCGGGCCCGCCGCGCCGGGCGCGCATGCGCTCCGTCAGGTCGTGGTAGGAGCGCTTGTTCACGAATCCCAGGATCACCTTCCCGCCCGGTCGGACCCAGCGTGCCATTGCACTCATCACGCTTCGGCGCTCCTCGCTGGCCAGGTCCTCGAGTCGGTAGAAGCAGGACACCACGTCGTAGCTGGCATCGGGGGGCGACTGCCCGTCGGCGTCACCCCACAGGTAGACACCGGCGTTGGGCTTGACCCTGCGCGACACGAAGCGCGCCACATCCGGAGTGCGCTCGATCACGTCGAACCGGAAGCCGCGCCGCTCGCGCGCGATGCGCTCGGTCAGGATTCCGGTGCAGGGCAGGACATCGAGCCAGGTGCGATCCGTACCGGGTTCGGGCTTGCGGCCCTCGGGCACGAGACGATCCAGGCAATCGGTCAGGGCGCGCATCTCCCAGACGCGCGGCTTGTTGTGGCGCAGACCGTTGAGCACGCGCGCACGCTGGTAAGTCGCCAAGAGATCTGGCTCCCAGCGTTCGGGGTCGACCGCGGACGGGATCGCCCGTCCGGCGTAGTGGTTGTAATGGGTCACTTGCGAGAGCGGCCGACGCCGTGGGCCCTTTTCCGGAACCACCTTGGGATACCCGAGTGCGAGTACGGCGATGACCATGCGGTCCACGGGCAGGCCGACGACCTGGCGTACCTTTTCCGCGCCGCCCGTCTGGGTGATCCAGAATGTTCCGAGGCCCAGAACCTGGGCCGCCAGGCTCATGTTCTGGATCATGGCGCTGGCCGACTGGATGTTGGCCCAGTTCTCCTCGGAGAAGTCGCGCCCGTAGGACACGACGATGTTCACGGGTGCGTTGCTCATCTGCAGCGAGAGCGAGGCGAGCTGCGCGTTGATCTCCGGGTCATCGACAGCGACGAGATCCCACATCTGATAGTTGCAGGAACTCGGGGCCCAGATGCCCGCGTGCATGACCTGGTCTACGAGCTCGCGCGGCACCGGATCCGTGAGGAACTTGCGGATCGAGCGACGCGAGTAGAGGGCGTCCCAGAATTCTGCCGTGGGCAAGTCGGCCAGGGGCGGGACTGCGCCCGTATCGGCGTCCGGTGCCGGGCTGCCCTCGGCCTGCTCCGGAATCCCGGCGGCAGGCGGGTCCGTCGGCTCGCGCGCGGGTTCGGGCAACGATCCTGGTTCGACCATACCAGCAGGTTATCGGAGCCTGAGCGCCCCGCGGCAGACGAAAAACGCAGTACTTCGGCTCCGGGGGAGTGGCGTTTACCATCCGAGTCCCATGCGAACCGAATCTGTCCTGAAAACAACTCTTCTGCTCGTCGCGGCCGGCTGCGCGAGTGCCCCCGCCCGCGCCTGGCAGCAGGTCACCAGCCCGGCCGAACACCTGGGCCGTCCCGTGGCCGGAGATTTCGAGCTGGCCGACTGGGGCGAGGTCTCGAGCTACTTCGACAAGCTCGCGGCCGAGAGCCCGCACGTGCAGACGCAGCGGGTCGGGACGACGACCGAGGGGCGCGACTTCCTGCTCGCCGTGCTGTCGAGCGAGGAGAACCTGGCCAACCTGGAACAGGTGCAGGCCCACGCGCGCACCCTGGCGGACCCGCGCGGTTCCAGCGCGGAAGAGAAGCGGCGCGCGGTGGAGGAGGGCAAGCTGGTGCTCTTCATCTCATGCGCCATGCATGCGACCGAGACCGCGGCGCCCCAGATGGCGATGGAGCTGGCCTATCGGCTGGCGACTTCCGAGGAGGAGCCCTGGCGCAGCGCGCGCGAGGAGATGGTGGTGCTGCTGGCGCCATCGCTCAACCCGGACGGTCAGGATCACGTCGTGTCGTGGTATCGCGAGACGGTCGGCACGCCCTACGAGGCGTCCGGCCTGCTCAAGCTCTACCAGTACTACGCGGGCCACGACAACAACCGCGACTGGTTCATGCTGACCCAGGCCGAGACGCGCGTGGTGACGGAGCTTCTGTACTCGACCTGGTACCCGCAGGTCTACTGGGACGTGCACCAGCAGGGGAGTTCGCGCGAGCGCATGTTCGTCCCGCCTTTCCGCGATCCGCTCAACCCGAACCTGGACGCGGGCGTGATCACGGGCATCGACGCACTCGGTAGCCGCGCCCTGTTCGATCTGACGCGTGCGGGCAAGCAGGGCGTGTCGACCGGTGTGTCCTACGACATGTGGTGGAACGGCGGGAATCGCAACGTGCCCGTGCGCCACAACATCGTGGGTCTCTTGACGGAGGCCGCCTCGGTGCGCGTCGCATCCCCGGTGTTCCTGCCGCGCTCCGAGCTGTCCGCGCCGCGCGGCCTGGGCGAGTACCTGCCCTCGAACCGCTTCCCGGATCCCTGGCCCGGTGGCTGGTGGCGCCTGCGCGACATCGTCGACTACGAGCTGGCCTTCGCCGAGTCGCTCTTCGGTAGCCTCTCGCGCGAACGCGCGCTCTGGCTTCAAAACGGGCTCGAGGCCTCGCAGCGTGCCATCGCGGAGGGCCTGAGCGAGGCGCCGCGCGCATGGCTGATCCCGAGCGACAACCGCGATGTGGGTGCCGTGCGACGTCTGGTTCAGGTGCTCCTGTGGAGTGGCGTCGAGATCCACGTGAGCCCGACCTCGCTCGAGGCCGACGGTCGCACGTGGCCGGCGGGAACGATCGTGATCCAGCGTGCCCAGCCCTACGGGAGCCACGTGAAGGACCTGTTCGAGGTTCAGCGCTATCCTGAGGGTGAGCCGCCCTACGACGTGGCCGGCTGGACCCTGCCCTTCCTGCTCGGAGTGCAGCGCGTCGAGGTCGTCCAGCCGATCGAAGCGGCGCTCGAGCCCGCCCCGGACGTGGAGCGCGCCGTGGCCGGTTTCGCGGGCGATCCGCGCGCGAACGAAGGCCGCCTGTCCAGCGTCGACGGCGACGACTGGAAGCAGCTCATCGCCGGGCTCGGCTCGGGCGCGTCCTACGACTTCATGGACAGCGGTACAAATGCGGGGCTGTTCGTGCCCCACGTCGCCGCGTCCGGGGAAACGCCGGACGCCGCAACCCTCGAATCATTGCCGCGCATCGGAGTCTACTCACCCTGGTCGGGCAGCATGGACGAGGGCTGGCTGCGCTGGGTCTTCGACACCTGGGAGGTTCCCTTCGTGACCGTGCGAAACGAGATGCTGCGCGCCGGCTCCCTGGACGACTTTCTCGATGTGCTGATCGTGCCCAGCGTCTCCGGGCGCCAGCTCGACAAGGGGCGCAGCGCGGGTTCGGTGCCCTCGGAGTTCACCGGAGGCCTGGACCCGGAGGGAGCCATCGCCGTAGAGGAGTTCGTCCGTGACGGTGGACACCTGATCACCCTGGGTCGTTCGAGCGCCTGGGCAATCGACCTGTTCCGCCTGGCGCTTCAGGATGCCACCCGCGGTGAGGACGCGGGCGAGTTCTCGTGTCCCGGCAGCGTGCTGCGCACGATCCCCGAGTCGGATCGTCTGACGGCGGGCCTGCCCGCATCGCTGGCCGTGTTCTTCTCAGGCTCGCCCGCCTGGCGCGAGATGACCGCCGAGGAGCGCGAGGAGGCGCGTGTCGACGAGCCCGCCGATGGTCAGCTCTGCACCCTGCTGCGCTACGCACCGACCCGCGTTCTGCTCTCCGGGTGGATCCGTGAGCCCGAGCACATCACTGGCCAGTCCGCATGGGTGCGTGCGCGCCATGGAGCCGGCAAGATCGACCTGTTCGCCTTTCGGCCCCAGTATCGAGGTTGGAGCCAGGCGAGCTTCGCGCTGCTCTACCGGGCCCTCTTGCTGGACCGTCCCGAGTAGGCCGTCAGTAGGCCGTGCGATCCGCGCGGGCCGTCCAGAGCGCGAAGGGCTCGCGTGCCTCGGTGCGCATGAACTCGGTCATCGGTAGCGAGCGCTCGGAAGCTGGCGCGGACACCTCCGCGTAGAAGGCACGGTCGTCGAAGCCCGCGGCGGCCGCATCGTCGCGGGTGCCTGCGTAGACGATGCGGTCGACGCGCGCCCATAGCGCTGCCGACAGGCACATGGGGCAGGGCTCGCAGCTCGTGTAGAGCTCGAACCCGCCGAGCTCGAACGTCGCCGCCCGCTCGCACGCGCGGCGAATGGCGACCACCTCCGCGTGTGCGGTGGGGTCGTTATCGATCAGGACGCGGTTGTAGCCCTCGGCAAAGATCTCGCCCTCGCGCGCGATGATCGCTCCGAACGGGCCGCCGCTGCCGCTCTCGACCGCGTGGCGCGCGAGCTCGATGGCGCGCGTCATGAAACCCGGCTCGGGAGTGAAGCTCACCGCAGAACCTCGCGCAGCAAGCGTGCGTCGTGGTGGATCGCTTGGCTAGCCTTCCGGGCCCGCGTGCGGCCGCGGGTCTTGCCGGTGCGGCTGGCGTTGCCCTTCTTCCCGTCGCCCGTAGCGCGCAGTCTGCCGCCCGTGGTGGAGCGTGCGCGCAGGCGTCGTGCAGCCCCCTTGATCTGGACTGCCATCCATCCCCGTCGCATCAGGGTCGTGCGCAGGCGGCGCACACGGCGCGCGCGCCGCTCGGCTGCGCGCAGGTAGAGGTGGCGACGGATCGGCAGGACGCGCGTGCCGATCAGGCACAGCGCGTGGGCCTGGCCGAGCTCGGGTGCGAGCATCGCCAGCATCGTCTCGCGTTCCCCGACGATGCGCCCAATCTGGGTGATACGCAGGGTTTGCTTCGAGGGCGTGATCGAGGTGAGGCCCGCTCGTTCCACGGTTACGCCCCAGGCTGCCAGGCGGGCCGATAGTTTTTCGGCCAGTTCCCGTTCGAGTTTTTCTGGCTGCATGAGGTCCTGTCGATCGCTGGCGCGGACCACCTCCTGAACGCCGAGTCCGAGCACCTGGCGCATGCCCTTCTCCACGTCGTCGATCTGGACCAGCGCCTTGTGCACGTCCGTGATGCGGTAGACCAGGTTGGCATCCACGTGATAGACGAGCCCGGTGGTGGTCACGACCCTCTGTGCGGGCAGGTCGATCGTGCGCGAGCGCGTGGGCAACCTGCGGGCGCTTTGCAGAAAGGGGATCAGAAGGTGGAAGCCAGGATCGAGGGTTTTCTTGACCCGCCCGAAGCTGAACAGCAGCCCTGTCTGCCCGCTCTCGATCGTCACACCTGCTGCGCGAACGAGGGCGGCCACGGTGCCCGCGAGGAGCAGGACGATCTCGTCCTTGAACTGGTAGAAGAAGCCGAGCAGCAGGTCGCGGCCCATGTTGGGCTCGGAGTCTTCCTCCCGTCGGGTCACCGGGTTTCCCCTTCGTCCTCGTCCTCTTCGAGGCCGAACGGATCCTCGACCGCGGGTTCATCGTCGCGGCTCTTCTGCTCGAGTTCGTGCTCAAAGACCTGGACCGCGAGCTCCTCCTGCTGGAGTTGCTTCTTGTGGGTCTCCGTGTGTTCATTCGACCGGATGGAGACGACCGCTCCGGAGATGAGCGCGACCGCGGCTTCCTCCGAGAGACCGGTCGAGCGCATCTCGCGGTAGAGCGAGAGCTTCTCGCGCGCCAGCAGTTCGAGTTGCGTGATCTCCAGGGTGGTGGGGGAGGGCGAGATGTTGGAGAAGCCGAACTGCAGGATGCGCACACCCCACTGGTCCTCGACAGGGCGCAGTTCCTCGCGAATGGAGTCGCACATGGCGTCGACGTCGGTGACGGTCGTGCGATCCTGGCGCGAGACGACGTTCTGAACCGCGATCACGACGCGGTTCTGCAGACCCGTGACGAGATCGTCGATCTCGATCTTCGCCTTGCGCAGGTTGACGATCTGGTAGACGACCTTGCAGTCGACCTCGTAGACCAGGTCGTCATTGAGCTGGATGACCTGGGGTTCGAGGTCGAGGGTGGTGTGCTTGGTCTCCTCGACCCGGAAGGTCTGGATGAGCGGGATCTTGAAGTGGATTCCGGGGCCGACCACGGCGCGCGCACGGCCCAGCGTGAAGCGCAGGGCATGCTGGCCGTCGTAAACGATGACGAAGAGACCGGTGATGGCACCGAAGATGTCGAGCGACATGGGAGATTCCTGTCCTGTGGATCGCGGGCGAAGTGTCCGCAGCCTGGGGGCACCACTACAACAAATAGAGGGGCTCGAACGAATGGCACCCTGGTGAGTTCCGAGAACTCGCGCGGGTTGGCCGGGGCTTTCGGAATCGGATCAGGCCATAATCCCCGCCAGCCCGACGGCCAGCGGGCCAGAACCATGCCGGACCCCCAACCCGACCTCGCCCGCATCCCGCGTGACCCGGACGACGATTTCCAGGCCAGCGCGATCGAGCGCCGGCGCGAATTCCTGTCGCGTGCGACCGAGGCACCCCTCGCGCACCTGTTCGGGGCGCCCGTCCCGCCGGAGGAGGCGCGCGGCAACATCGAAAACCTCGTGGGATTCGCCCAGGTGCCGGTCGGCCTGGCTGGACCCCTGCGGGTCGAGACGTCCCAGGGCTGGCGCGACGTGCTGGTTCCGATGGCCACCAGCGAGGGTGCGCTGGTGGCCTCGTACTCGCGCGGCATGCGGTTGATCGGCGAGGCCGGCGGCGCCTGGTCCCGAGTGGTCAGCGAGCAGCTCTCCCAGCACCCGGTCCTGGTCTTTGCCAGCGCGCGCGAGGCGCTCGCGGCGGGCGAGCTGTGCCGCGGCTGGTTCGAGAAGTTCGCCGCGCTCGTGGGCCAGACGACGCGCCATGGCTCGCTGGTGGGCGTCGAACCCCAGGTGCTCGGACGGCGCCTGATCCTGCGCCTTCTGTTTCGTACCGGCGATGCGATCGGGATCAACATGGCCTCCCGCGCGGCGGACCAGATCTCCGAGCTGGTCGCACGGGACACGGGCGCGCTCGAGCGCTTCGTTCACGGCCAGGACGTCGAGAAGCGCGCGAATGCGCGCGCCCTGGTCGAGGGGCGCGGGCGCAGCGTGGTGTGTGACGTCACGATCCCGCGCGCGGTCCTCGAGCGGGTCACACGGACGACGCCCGAGGCGCTGGAGTCGATCTCGCGCACCTACGCACGGGGCTTCGCCCAGATGGGAACTCAGAACTGGGCGGTCCAGTCGGCCAATGGCCTCGCGGCGGTGATGCTGGCCTGTGGCCAGGATGTCGCCTACCTGACGGAGAGCGCGACCGGCTTCCTGGACCTCGAATGCACCTTGGCGGGAGATCTCCACGCGGCCATCACGCTGCCTTCCTTATTGGTAGGGACCGTAGGGGGCGGCGCCCTGAAGGGGACGGCGCGCGAGTGCCTCGGAATCCTCGATTGCGTCGGCGCTGGGAAGGGCAACCTGTTCGCGGAAATCTTGGGGGCCGTCGTTCTGGCCGGTGATCTCTCTCTCATGGCCGCGTTCTGCACCCACGAGTTTGTTGCTGCGCACGAGCGCCTCGGGCGTAATCGGCCCGTGCCCGACGCCGAGGCCGGGCCGTGAGCGCCAACGTCGCCCGCAAGGCCGCCCGTAAGAAGGAAAGCGAGTCATCCACATCGGCGGCGCAACCCACCGAGATCTGGTGCCACGTTGCCGTGGTCTTGCTCGTGGTCCTCTCCGGGGTCTTCGCCTACCTTGGATCTCGACCCGGCGGGAGTGGACCGGTGCTGGTCTACAACTTCGGTCGCGACATCGTCTTCGTGCTGGCGTTCGTGACGCTCATCTTCGCCGTCGTGTGCAGCCTGCGTCGTCCACCCCTGGCGCGACCCGGGCGCATGCGCGGCTTCGTGGCCCTGGCGCTCGTGATCGGCATCGCGCCCTACCGCCTGCCCTATCCCTCCTCGCGCGAGGACCGGCCGAGTCGCACCCAGTTCGAGCTGCCGATCCGCGGCACCTGGCGCACCTACTGGGGCGGCGACGAGAAGGAGACCAACCGGCTGGTCGGGTTCTTCGCGGATCAGCGCTTCGGCCTGCACCTGGTGCGCGAGGTCGATGGCCAGCGCCTGCGGCCCGTCGCCAGCCGTGATTCCGAGGGCCAGGCCAG
>JBLHKW010000088.1:0-21631 GCA_047618565.1 Planctomycetota bacterium | reverse complement strand
AATCGGGCCCGTCTCCGCCTTTGCCCCGTCACCCCCGGCGTCGGCACCCAAGGGTGCTACCGACGCCGGCGGTGACGGGGCAAAGGCGGGCCGGGACGCGAGAACCGAGAATGGGGGCACGCTAGCAATGTGCGCCGGAATTCGCATTCTGGCAATAGGCTGCTTTGGCGAGAGCTATTCGGCATTGGGGCGGTCACGACCTCGCCCGCATGCACTATGGACCTGCACGAAAGCGACGAACGAGAAGCCTCCCCACGAGGCAGCTGGTAGTCACCTCAGTCCGCAGCGCACGTTTCCCTTCACCTGCCGGGACGGGCACACGATCCGCCGCAAGCCGAGCGCTGACTCGGGGGTCTCGCACCAGACGAGGGAGCCCCGCCCGCCTCACCCGCTGCCGCGCCACCGAGGCCCAATGATGGCCCAATGATGGCCTCCTCTCACCCCGGGACTCCTCCTAGCCCCGCCTTGCCCCAGAGCCCGAAACCAAGGGAACCCTACCCATATCCGCCCCCCAAGAGCCCCCATATCCACCTCCGCGCCCCCCTTCCCAACATCAAGAATCCCTCCATCCTCTGGCCTCCCCGGCCCTTGCAATTATCCCCCCGCGAAAGGCCCCACGCAGCTGTTCAGGTGCCCCCCTGCCCCTGCCGATGAGGATGGCCTTGAGACTGAGCCGGTAGCGCGCTGGACGCGTCGCATCCGTGGAGGATAAAACACACGTTCGGCTTTCGGAGATCAGACACCGAGAGGCCGATCCAACGTCTGTACACCACCCAGCTAGCGCCCCCGCGCCGGCCAGCCCCAGCTCCCCCATCTAACAGTGCAAGTCACCATCGAAAAGGTCGGTACGGCCCTGGCCAAGGTCCTCCTCACGGTTCCGAAGGAAGAGTTCGCCAAGGAATTCAACTCCGGGCTGCTCCACGTCGGGCGCAACATGCGCGTCAAGGGCTTCCGGCCGGGCAAGATCCCCGCTCGCATGATCGAGCAGCAGCACGGGGAGCAGGTCCGCAACGAGGTGCGCGAGAATTTCCTGCGGCGCGCCTACCAGAAGGCCGTCGAGGATGAGGGCCTCAAGCCCCTGTCCGCGCCGCGCGTGGCATTCGACGATATGGTCGGCGATGAGTCCACCGACCTCGAGGTGTCCTTCGAGATCAACTTGCGGCCCGAGGCTATCCTGCCGGACCTCGACAACATGACGATCGAGAGCCAGCTCGAGCCGGTCGTCGATGAGGCCATCACGAACACGATCGAGGACATCAAGCGTCAGCAGGCGACTCCCGACCCCGCGGGCGATGCGGGCATCGACGAGAACGGGATCGTCGTGTGCAACGTCAGCTTCCTGCACGGCGAGGACGTGGTCTTCGAGCGCGAGGGTCTGCGCCTCGGCCCGCAGACGGCGCCTCCCGGGATCGACCCTGAGGCGTTCAAGGATGCGATGCTCGGCGCCAAGGAAAAGGACACGATCCAGGTCGACATGACCCTGGACGACAACCTCGACAACGAGGCCCAGCGCGGACAGCCGGGTACTTGCCGCCTCGAGGTGCTCGAAGCCTTCAACATGACGCCGCCGACCGACGAGAAGCTGCTCGAGTTGCTGGGTGCCAGCGACGAAGCAGACATGAAGACCAAGGTCCGCGAACGTCTGGCCGAAGCCCTCCAGCAGCGCGAGGACACGCGTATCGAGTCTGCCCTGCTCAAGCAGGTCATCGACGCCACGCCCCTGGACCTGCCGGAGCCCATGGTCGAAGAGCAGACCGTGGCGCGCCTGGGTCAGCTGCGCGAGCGCCTCGATGGCGAGGGCCTGGATGAAGAGAAGATCCAGGCGCAGCTCGACGAGCAGAAGGACACCGCACGCGATGAGGCCGAAGCTGGCCTGAAGGCGCTTCTCATCGTCGAGGCCATCGGGCAGGCCAAGGAGCTCCTCGTCACACAGGAAGACATGGACCAGGAGCTCACGGTCATTGCAGAGCGCAACGACGCCTCGGTAGACGAGGTGAAGAAGTATTACGCCGAGAACAACCTCGGACAGCAGATCGCGATCGAGTTGCTCGAGCGCAAAGTCCGTCTCTATCTACGCGAGCACGCGACCCTTCAAACCCCTGGCTGATAGCCACACCGGGCGTTCCAGCTCCTGGAGCGCCAGCAACCCAGGCCCACCGGCATCCAAAATGGAAAACTTCTACCCGACCCCCTTCGTCATCGAGAAAACGGGACGTGGCGAGCGCCAGTACGACATCTACTCGCGCCTGCTCGAAGACCGCATCATCTTCGTCGGGACCCAGATCGACGACCAGGTCGCCAACGCCGTCATGGCTCAGCTCCTGTTCCTGGACAAGTCCGGGCGTAGCCAGGACATCAAGATGTACATCAACTCGCCGGGCGGCTCCGTCACGGCGGGGCTGGCCATCTACGACACGATGCAGCTCGTCGAGCCCAGTATCTCGACCTACTGCCTCGGTCAGGCGGCCTCGATGGGCGCGATCCTGTTGGCCGGCGGCGCGGCGGGCAAGCGCTTCGCCCTGCCCCACTCGCGCGTCATGATCCACCAGCCCTGGGGCGGCGCGCAGGGCACGGCGCTCGACATGGAGATCCAGGTAAAGGAGATCCTGAAGATGAAAAAAGGCCTCGAGGCAATCCTCGCCAACCACAGCGGCAAGGACCCGCAAGAAGTCTCTGACGCATGCAACAGGGACAATTTCATGTCCCCCCAGGAGGCCAAAGACTTTGGCCTGATCGACCATATTGTCTCCCGCGCGACCGACAGCGCTGACGAATCCGAGTCCAAGGGGTAGAATGACGGTATGAGTTCCTCCAGCGGACGCGGGCGCCACGTAGAGCGCTGTACATTTTGCGAGAAACGACGGCACCATGTGGCGTCGCTGATTGCCGGTCCGCCGGGGGTCTATATCTGTAACGAATGCATAGAGATATGCAATTCGATCCTGCAGGAGGAGCAGCGCCGTAAGCCCGATGGGGCCAAGGCCGGCAAGGCGTCGAAGGAGGTGGTCCCGAAGGTCGCCCAGGTCGACGTGGACCGTCTCCCGACCCCGATCGAGCTGGCACGGCGCCTCGACGAGTACGTCGTGGGCCAGATGCGCGCCAAGAAGATCCTCTCGGTGGCTGTGTACAACCACTACACCCGAGTGCGCCAGCTGGACCAGGACAGCGACGATTCAAACGAGCATGCCGACGTGGAGATCGAGAAGTCCAACGTCATGCTCGTCGGGCCCACCGGCTCGGGCAAGACGTTGCTGGCGCGCACCCTGGCGCGCATGCTCGACGTGCCCTTCGCCATGGCGGACGCGACCACGCTGACCGAGGCTGGCTACGTCGGCGAGGACGTCGAGAACATCCTGCTGAAGCTGCTGCAGTCCGCGGACTTCAATGTGGAGCGCGCCCAACAGGGCATCATCTACATCGACGAGATCGACAAGATCGGTCGCACGACCGGCAATGTCTCGATCACCCGGGATGTCTCAGGTGAGGGCGTCCAGCAGGCGCTGCTCAAGATCCTCGAGGGTACCGTCGCCAGCGTACCGCCGCAGGGTGGGCGCAAGCACCCCGAACAGTCTTACATCCAGCTCGACACGACAAACATCCTGTTCCTCTGTGGTGGCACGTTCAGCGGGATCGAGGAGATCATCGCCAAGCGCGTCGGCCAGGAGGTCATCGGATTCGGCCGTGACCTGATGCTGACCCAGCCCAACCGTGCACACGTCGGCAATCGCCAGAAGAAGGTGGACCCCCTGCCGCCCGTCGGGGAACAGGGCTCGCGCGACGAGTACGTGCGCTATCTGATCCCGAAGGACCTGATGCACTTCGGGCTGATCCCCGAGTTTATCGGCCGCCTGCCGGTCCTGGCACCGCTCGACACGCTCGGCCGCAAGGACCTGGTACGCATCCTGACGGAGCCCAAGAACGCCGTGGTGCGCCAGTTCCAGAAGCTGTTCGTCTTGAGCTCCAAGAAGCTCGAATTCACGGACGATGCCCTCAGTGCCATCGCGGACCTGGCGCTCGAGCGCGAGACCGGTGTCCGGGCACTCCGAGCGATCCTCGAGGACCTGCTGCTGGATCTGCTCTACGAGCTGCCCTGTCGAAACGACACGGACACCTTCGTGGTCGATCGAGAGGTGATCGAGGGCGGACGCAGCCTTGCGCGCGGGTTGACCGCGGCGGACATCGAGTCCGAGAGTGCTGCCGGAGACAAGCAGGAAGACGCCCCCGAAGGGGACGAGGGCGAAACCGAGCGCGAGAGCGCCTGATTCCTCTGTCGGTTGGCCCTCGGCAGCGGCTATGCTGGCCGTATGGCAACCGGCGAGCCCCTGACGATCCACTACCACCGAGACTTCGATGGAATGGTGGCTGGCGCAGTACTTGCGCGCATCCTGCGCGACGAACGCGGCGAGGAAGTGCGCCTGCAGAGCGTCAACTACGACCAGCGCGCGAACTGGGGTAGCTTCGAGGAAGGCAAGCGCATCGCGATCGTGGACTTCCACTTTCACCCACGCGCCGAGTACTGGTTCGACCACCACGCGACGACCTTCCTGAGCGAAGAGCTGCGCGCGCAGTACAGCCCGAGTGAACGCTGGTTGTGGGACGAGACGGCACCGTCCTGCCCGCCCCTGGTCCTGCGCCACGCGGAGAAGTACTGGGGCTACGAAGCATCCAAGCGCTTCACCGAGATGGCGCACTGGTCGGACATTATCGATGCGGCCGGGTACAAGAACGTCGAGCAGGCCATCTTCGGCGACGAACCTGCCCTGCGTATCGCGCGCTCCTTGACCGTGGCCCCGACCCCCGGCTGGGTGGACGAGCTGGCGGAGGCCATGACCGGGCGTACGCTCGACGAAATCGCGGCACGGCGCGACGTGGACAAGGCCCACCAGCGCGCCTCCCGCAACCGGGACAAGGCGCTCGAGCAGTTCCCCCCGACCGTGCAGTGGAAGGAAGCGGGCGTCCTCTGTTACGACGCCTCATCCAGCCGGATCCGGCGCGAACGCTTCGCTGCCTTCTACCACCATCCGGAGATCTCCTACTCCGTGGGCGTGATCCCGACCCGCTCGGGCTTCCACATCACCTGCGGCGAGAATCCCTGGAACACTCCCACGAACGGACTGCATGTGGGCGAGCTCATGTCGAAATACGGCGGCGGTGGCCACCGCGCCGTTGGCGGCGCTAACCCGCCGAGCCTGGATGCGGCGCGCGCTGCCGCGGACGAGGTGGGCCGGGCGCTCATCGCGGCCCTGACCGGAAACCCGCAATCACATGCCTGAGATCGAGCAGGGCGGCGCCGGGCGCCTGAGCCTGCTCGCGCTTTCCCCCGAAGAGCTTTCGGGACGCATCGAGGCCCTGGGTGGACGCGCTTTCCACGCGCGCGTGGTGCGCCGGGAAGTACTCGAGCGTGGAATCCTGGATTACGCCGAGATGACGGGGCTCCCGCTGGCGTTGCGAGAAGGGCTGGCGGCGGAGATCCCGATCCTCGCGGGCAAGGAGATCGAGCGACGCACGACGCGCGACGGGGCGACCAAGCTGCTCATCGAGTTCGAGCGCAGGGCCGGCCGCGACGCAACCATCGAGCTGGTCCACATCCCTGCCACCAAGCGCGGGCGCGACGCGACCCTGTGCGTCTCAACCCAGGCTGGCTGCCCCGTCGCCTGCCCATTCTGCGCTTCCGGCCTGGCCGGCCTGTCGCGCAACCTCCAGGCGCACGAGATCATCGAGCAATACCTGCGCGGACGGGCCGTGGGCCCGCTGGCGCGCAGCGTCGTGATGGGGATCGGCGAGCCCCTGTTGAACTACGACAACCTGAAAGCGGCCGTGGAGGTCGTCACCGGCGAATTCGGGCTCGGCGCGCGCAAGCTTACCGTCTCCACTGTCGGATTTCCGGACCGGGTACGCCGAGCCGCGCGTGACAACCCACGCTTTCAGCTCGCGATCTCGCTCCATACCCCCGACGACGATCAGCGCGCAGAGCTCGTGCCGGCCATGGCCGACACACCGATCGAGGAGGTGCTCGACGCAGGCGACGACTGGTTCAAGCAGACCGGCCGCGAGATCACCTACGAATACGTCCTGCTCGGGGACACCAACGACAGCCGCGGACACGCCGAACGATTGGCCCGGCGCCTCGCAGGCCGACGCGCATCGATCAACCTCATCCCCTACAACCCGAGCCCCGATCTGGCCTACCGAAGGCCGCGCCCCGACATCGTGGAAGCCTTCAGCAACCTGCTCAATGAAGCCGGCCTGGTCGCTACCGTACGCTGGTCACGCGGGCTGGACGGCGATGCGGCCTGCGGGCAACTGCGACACCAGAGCAGCGCCGCGCAGAGCACCGAGCCCACGGGACGCCCGTAAGCACCCGGCCTCCTGACAGGCTGGCGGAGTCGTCAGCGCGTCCGTGATCCCTCATGCACGGTTCTTGCGATAGTGGCGGCGCAGGCGGAGGCAGAGGTCGAGCTTCTTCGACCAGCGCAGGGAGGAGCGGGTCACGATCCGCCAGCAGTCCTTGAACTCCCTCGGCGTCGGGGACTCGATGGTCTTGAACTCGTAGAGGACCATCTCGGGCATGCGCTCGGGCAATGAGAACCTGACGCGCAGATGCTCGATCAATCGCCGCCCCTCGAGACGCCGGCCAAACGCGCGCTCGGGCGTATCCTTGGTCCCGTAGAAGGCGTTGTTGTCATGGACGCGATAACGCACCAGGGGCTCGCCCTGGAAGTACATCAACGCGCCCGCCATCGACGAGCCGTAGACCAGCATCTCGTCCGCACACACGCGCCAGGCGCCCGGGTTGGGCGGCGGGAAGATGCGATCGATGATGCGCTTGCGAACCGCCAGGCAGGACGTGGCGGCGCCCATCCAGACGCCCTTGCGTTCCAGGCAACGGACAGCGCTGAAGCCCAGACAGCGGGACGGCCCGGGCTCGTGCTCCTCGCGTCCGTCCGGGAAGAACTCGACCGGGTTGGTTCCGACCAGGTCGATGGTTGGCTTCTGCTCGAATATCGCGAGGGTCTTCTCCACGTAGGTGGGCGCCCAGGCGTCATCAGCATCGAGGAAGAACAGGATATCGCTATTGCAGGCCGCAACGCCCGCCTCGAAGCAGGAGAGCTGCCCGCCGTTTTCCTTCTCGATCAGTCGAATGCGATCCGACAGCGCAGCAGCCTGGCGCACCTTCGCGAGGGAGTCCGCATCCGAACCATCATCGACGAGAATGATCTCCGTGGGCAGGTGAGTCTGCGCCAGGACCGATGCCACGGCCTCCCCGATGAAGTCGCCGTAGTTGTAGTGATTGATGAGACAGGCGCTGCTCATCGTCGGCGCCGAGCCGGGCCGTGGAATGAGCCGCTCGTGCGGTTCCTGAACGCCTTCACGGAGAGTCTGCATCGATCGTACGGGGACTTGGCAAGGGTGGGCAGCACGGATGGGGCAATGGAGCATAGCCTCTCGACCCAGGACGCGGCAACCATCGAGCCCGGGGCGCCAGAGCCCTCAGGTCCCCCCCCCACTGTCTCGACATCGGGTTCCGGTGGGTCAGGATGTCAGCACGAGGCCATCCAACTGGGCGCGCAATGCCGGCGCATTGACGCAGGCGGTCTCGATCACATCCGCGATGCGGTCCACGTCTCCGGCCTCGACCGTCTGCCCCGTCGGCAACGTCAGGATGCGCTCGCAAAGGCGTTCGGTCTCGGGCAACACCAACGCTGCCTGCGGCTGCAGGGAGCGGTAGGGCTCCATGCGGTGCACGCCCGGATAGAAGTAGCGCCGCGCGAGGATGTTCTCTGCCTCGAGGACGTGCAGCAGCTGGTCGCGTGAAAGGCCAAATGCCTGCTCGTCCACGTCGACCACGACGTAGTTGTAGTTCGAGCTCTCGTCCTCGGCGTACGGCATCACCGTCAGGCCACCAAGCCGGCCGAGGCGCTCACGGTAGTGGCGGTAGTTGCGACGGTTGGCGTCCACGAACTCGTCCATGGACTCGATCGACGTGACGCCCATCGCGGCGCACACCTCGGTCATCTTGCCGTTGCTGCCCAAGTAGATGACGCGGTCGCGGCTCTCGAATCCAAAGTTACGCATCAGGCGCATCTTCTCGGCCAGCTCCGAGTCATCCGTGACGATGGCGCCACCCTCGAAACTGTTGAGGAACTTGGTGGCGTGAAAGCTGAAGACCTCGCCCACGCCATGTCCGCCGATCATGCGCCGGCGGTGGGAGCACCCGAACGCGTGCGAGGCGTCGAAGAGCAGCTTCAGACCGTGCTTGTCGGCAATCCGCTGAAGGCGCTCGACCTCGCAGGCGCGGCCCCAGAGGTGCACGCCCATGATCCCGGTCGTCTTGGGCGTGATCAACTCCTCGATCCGGTCCGGGTCGAGGGTGTGCGTGCGCGGATCGATGTCACAGAAGACGGGCTTGATCTCCTGCCACTGCAGGGCATGAGCGGTGGCTGCAAAGGTGAACGAAGGCACGATCACCTCCCCCGTCAGCCCGGCCGCGCGGATCAGGATCTCGAGCGCGATGGTCCCGTTGCAGGTGGCCACGCACTCGCGCACGCCCGCGATCTCACGCACGCGCTGCTCGAACTCCTTCGCGTAGGGCCCGATGTTGGTCAGGTAGCGCCGGTCGAGCAGGTCCTCGATTCGCTCGCGCAAGCGCTGCCGGTTGCCAATGTTCGGACGCCCGACGTGCAGCGGCTCCGCAAACGCAGGAGCGTTCCCGAAGACCGCCAATGTATCGATGGATCTGGCTGCCATCGCACCATTCTAGCCCGGGTTATTCATGACCCGCGAGGCGAAACGCCTCGAAAGGCCGGGACGATGCCGGCCGTTCGTGGGGTTTCGTCCGCGTGCTCACGAATAATCCGGGCTTGCCCGCCATCGGGACCAGGAGCACGGGCAGGACGGGGATTCTCCCGGGCGCCGACCTGCGGCTGGCCGAAGGCGGGACTGCCCGGGACGGTACGCTGCCCCTCAGACGCGCGCCGGCATGCAGTCCGCAATGCGCGACAAGGCCTCGCCGACCTCTGCCTCGCTGACGATCAGCGGCATGCGGAAGCGAATCGCCCGCTCGCCCGAGGCCAGGACCAGGACGCCCTTGTCGAACATCGTCTTGATCATCTCGTCACGCTGCGCGGCCGAGTCGAGGGTGAAGGCCACCAGGGATCCGATGCCACGCACGCTGGAGAACTGCCCACGGTCACGGGCCAGGGTACGCAGCCCCTCGACCATCTGATCGCCCCGAGCCGCGATGTTGTCCGTCAGCTTCTCGTCCAGGATGACCTCGAGGAACTTCTTCGAGCGCACCATGTCCACCAGGTTGCCGCCCCAGGTCGAGTTGATCCGGCTCGAACGACGGAAGACGTTGTCCTGGACCTCGTCCACGCGCTCGCCGGCGTAGAGACCGCAGACCTGGGTCTTCTTGCCGAAGGCCACCACGTCAGGCTTCACACCATGGTGCTGCCACAACCAGGGCTTGCCCGAGCCGAAGAAGCCCGTCTGGACCTCGTCGAAGATCAGCAGGCTCTCCTCGTCGTCGGCGAACTTGCGCAGGCGCTGGAAGAACTCGGTCCGGAAGTGGTTGTCGCCGCCCTCGCCCTGCATCGGCTCGATGAGGATCCCCGCCACACGGCCCTCGAACTTGCGGAAGGCGGCCTCGATCTCGGCGTAGGCGCGGTCTTCCTCGGCCTGGATGTCGTTGGCGATGCCACCGGACAGGTCGAAGACGATGGCCGGATTGTGGACCCGCGGCCAGTCGAACTTCGGGAAGAGCTCGATCTTGTCGGGCACAGTGTTGGTCACGCTGAGCGTGTAGCCGGACCGGCCGTGGAAGGCCTGCTTGAAGTGCATGATGACGAGGCTGTTGCCATCGTCCACCTTGTCGACGCCGACCTTGTGGGCCTTCCAGTCGAACGCCGTCTTCATCGCGTTCTCGACCGCCAGGGCGCCGCCACTGACGAAGAAGTGGTGCGGAAAGCCCTCGGGCGTGGCGCGCGTGGCGAAGGCGTGCACAAACTCGGCCATGGGCTGCGTGTACAGGTCCGAACTCGCGGGCTTGTTGCGTCCAGCCAGCTCGATCTGCGCGCGGAAGTCCGGCTCCAGGGTGGACGGGTGGTTGTAGCCGATGGGCCAGCTGGCGAAGCACGTGAAGAAGTCCAGGTAGCGCTGACCCGTCACCGCGTCATGCAGCCAGACGCCCTCGGACTTCTCCAGGTCCATGACCATCGGATAGCCGTCCACCAGTTGGTGTTGACGGAGCGTTTCGTGCACTGCTTTCGGATCGATCATGGACACACCTCTTCTTCGCTTACTGTCTCTTAGCCCCCGTCAGGAAGTCGCAGGGGCCTGGGTCGGCCTCGAACGGGCCCTTGGGGCTCGCGCTCACCGGTAGAGCGGGTCTGCGCGGCGTTCAGCCGGCCTCAGCCCTCGCCACGCACCAACAGGAGCATGGGCGCGGGTCGAGTCAGGCTTGCCAGGCGCATCGTCCGCTCCACATTCGTGAAAACGAGCCAGCCTAGGCTACCGCCCGGTGATTCGGAAGGCGAGCTTCGCTCCGCGGCCGGCCCACACTCCCCGATCAACGCAGCCCCCTCGTCCAGGCCCAGCTCGCGGGCGTGCAGGAGCTCGCGCGCCACGTCCGGGTCGCAATAGAGCCCACCAATGGGCATTTTCTCCCGATCGAGCCGCCCCAGCAGAGCCTCGGTGAACTCCGAGAAAGCCCGCGCATGGCAGGTCACGAGCGCAGCCTGTCCGGGCAGCTGGCCGCCCAGGACCGAGCGTCCCAGCGCCGCCTCCAGCACGCGCCCGGCGGCGGCGTCGAGGTCCTCCTCCAATCCCACGTGCACCTCGGCGCGCGAAAGATGACGGAAGTCGCTTCGCGCCTCCTGCACCTGGTCCGGCTGCGCGCTGAGGCCCGCTCCGAAAGCCTGGTCACGGCGAACGCGCACCGGCCCTGGACTGGATCGCATGGCGGGCGGATCCCCGGGACCCGACAGACTGAAGCCGGCGATGAGACCAGAGGCGCCCAGCTCCGCGGCGCAGCGCAGGGCGCCGCCGCCGTCGTCGTGCAGGACACTGAACGCACCCGGCGTCAGCCCGGCAGCATGCAGTGCCTGGGCCAGCCGGTCAGCGATGCCGGTCAGAGGCGAGCAGGACAGCAGACAGACGGAGTGACCATCCTCAAGTGCCAGGACCGCGTCGGCCAGACCCGCGAAGAGCTCGCTCCAGTGGGGAGCGCAAAGGACAGCGCCGGAGCTCCCATCCCAGCGGTCCGCGTCAGCAGCCCCGTCGAGCCGGGTCCAGAGAGCATCGAGATGGGCGCGCAGTTCCGCGTCACTCAACCCGAGCGCGCGCGCCGTGACGCCCTGGGGATCGGGATCCTCCGCCAGTAGGTCGAGTGCCGTGGAAACCAGGTCACAGCGCACATCCATGGGCATGGCAGCCCAGGCATGCGCACGCTCGGCCGCGTTCAGGGCGTCGAGTAGCTCGGGGCTGCGGGAACGCGGCCAGCTCCCCAGGGAATCCGCTCCGGATCCGGCCGCCCGCAGCACAAAGCGGTCCCCGTCCGCGGCTTGACGCCGCTCCCCGCCAATCCAATTTCCATTCGCCGTGTCGCCCAAAATCGTGCCTGCGTCCACGACATGGGGTCCGCGGGACCACCGTGCGACGCAAGACGCTATCGTAGGGAGCGATGGACAGCGCCGCCAACCCCATGCACACGCGAAAGCGTCTCCGCTTCCGGCCCGCCATGCGGGTCAAGAGCGGAAACGACTTCCAGCGTGCCTACCGCCAGGGAAACCGGGCGCGCGGAGCGACCATGATCGTGGTGGCCTGCCCCAACGGCCTGGCCTATTCCAGGCTCGGCCTCTCCGTGGGCAAGCGCATCTGGAAGCATGCTGTGCGCCGCAATCGGGTGCGCAGGCTCTTCCGCGAGGCCTTCCGCCTCGGCTACCCCGACCTGCCCGCCGGCTACGACTTCGTCCTGATCCCCGCCGAGCCGAAGCTCTGGCCGGAGATCCAGGTCGTGCAGAAGGAACTGATCAGGCTCGCGGACAAGGCCGCGCGACGCTGCGTCGAACGCGTGCGCAAGGATGCCGAGGCGGCCGAGAAACGCCCGTGACGGCCCCACGCCCGAACCTGCTGCGACGGGTAGTCGTGCTCCCGATCGGGTTCTACCGGCGCTACCTGTCGCGCTTCAAGCCGCCCATGTGTCGCTTCCATCCGAGCTGCAGCGCCTACGCCCATGAGGCGATCCTCACGCACGGCCCGATCCGCGGAACGCGCCTCGCGGTCTGGCGCATCATGCGCTGCCAGCCCTTCGCAAAGGGCGGCCTCGATCCGGTTCCGCCCGGGCGCGACCAGGGCGTGCCCGACTGACGTGAAGCGCGGGTCGGAGAGATCCAGATTCGCCTCTCCGACACATATCTTCCGCCCTCACGGCGCCCACTGTATCGTCAGACCGTTGGTCAGGTTGAAGCCCGTCGCGGTACCAGCCTTGATAGTGCCTGGTGCCGCCCGTGGGCCCGATCGGCCCGCCTCCCTCCTGACCATCGTTGTCCACGCTCACGCGTACGAGCGTGCCGAGCTGCAGGTCCGCGACGAATACGTCACGCACGCCGTTGGTGTCCCCGACGACGAGGTTTGTGGCATCGCTCTCGAAGATCACAAAGCGCCCGTTGGCCGAGATCGATGTGTGGTACGAGTCGCCGTTGCCCTGGATCGCGCCGGGTGTGACGCTCACGAGCTCCGTGACGCCCGTGCCCATCTCGCGCACGAAGATGTCCTTGAAGCCATTGGTGTCGCCTGACACGAGATCCGTGGAGCCGCTCTCGAACGCCACCCACTCGCCATCCGCCGAGAGACCTGGCTTGCGGCTGAATCCATCCGAGTCGCCGCCGGAGGTGTCGAGGCTCTGCCGGCTGGTGACGCAGGCATCCAGGGGACCCGCGGCAGCCGGCACAGCGCTGGAGAACAGGAGCGACGAAAAGGTGATCGCGGAAAGCTGAAGGCCGGAGAGGTTCATGATGGGGATCTGGACAGGAAACCGGGCGGAGTTAGGAGCGGTCTCCCTTCACATCCCGCGCGCATCGATTCCGTCTCGCCCCAAATCAGAAAACACGGGCATCCGCGCCCGCGTGCATCCCTCAAGGGTGGTCCGTACAGACATGCCCCAGCAGGGGCTCCGTACGCAACACGGAGTGCATTGCACCGGGCGCCCGAGTGCCAGGGCGGACGGAGCGCACTTCCTTGCTGAGCCCGGCCGACAGAACGGGCCGCTCAGGGTGGGCACTGGTCCACTCGCGGCATGCCCAGACCAGGAAGGACCGCAGGTCCGCGGCCAGCTCGGGATACACGATATTGTCGAGCAGCATGCGCCCGCGATAGCTGGTCCAGAGGTCGTCGAAGGGCTCGAAAGCCTCAGTTTCCGGCCAACCGTCGCGCTCGCTCCCGAAGTCCACCTCGACCCGCTGCCCGTCCTCGAGGTCGAGGCGCAGCTTGAGCCGAAAGCTCGACACCACCGGATCCGGTGCGTACATACCCCACGCTTGGTCGAGCCCGAGACAGAACTCCACCTTCTTGATCCAGACCGGGATCCGCCCCGGGAAGCGCAAGCTGTCGATGTTGGCCGTGAACAGCTGCACGAACAGGATGCCCGGCAGCACGCCGAACGCGACCACCCGCAGCACGCGCGCCCCCATCGACACGGGCGCCACAGCGCCGGGGCGCAGCGCGCCGGCCTGCTCCACTCCGAGACGTCGGTCCACCCGATCCCACACAGCCTTCGGCAGGAACGAAACCAACGCCGCCGTGATCACCCACGGGATGACGCCCAGGTGCAGGCAACTTCCGATGCCCAGCGCGAACAGCAGCAGCAGCGGAATAGCCACAGTCCGGCAGGCTCGCATCGCAAATGGCGACAGCAGCAACAAAGGCAAGAGCAGCTCCGCCCAGACGGTCCCGTACGTCATCGTACGTGTCATCCAGGGCACCTGCCCGAGCAACGCTCCGAGCGGTCGCACCCATACATCGTCCTGCAACACCATCTCGAGCGCATCGCCCGTGTGCCAGGTGACCCCCTTGAGCTTGTGCAGCGCTCCGAAGAAGTAGAGCAGCGCCACCTGGCAGAGCAGGCCCGCGCTCGCAATGGAGGTCACCGTCGTCGCACTGGACCTGCGCGAACGCGCGTCCAGTGAGTAACGGCTCCCCAGAGGCAGGAACACGCACCAGAGCAACAGCAAACGCAGCAACTGATCCCCCACATCCTGGATGTGGTACACGCGATGATGCAGCGAGATGACCAGGTACCAGGTCAGCACCGTCATGAGCCGCGTCCGGTAACCAACCACCAGCAGCCCGGCGAACAGCATGCCGAGCCCCATCAAACCACCCTGTACCCATGCCGACCCACTCGCCAGATGCAGAGCGATCGGAGCAAAGAGCGTCTGCCGAGCCCGCTCCAGCGGATACGCGGCCCCGTCCGTATACAACACGCCCAGTTCCGTTGCCCGCAGCGCCAGATCGACGAACACGATCAAGCCCAATGCGATCCGCAGCACCGCAAGGGCCCTGACATCGATCGCGAAGGGATTTGTGAACCTCCACCCGGAACGTGTTTGGTCGGTCTGCACGGCAGTCAGGAGTCGAACCGGGGCCCTCACCAGGCCTGACGAGGCGCCACTCTACTCGCTCCCCCCTGGCTCACCAAACAGGTTCGCGCAGCCGGGAGCATTCAGGCTGGGCGACCTACACTCAGAACTCGGTCGTCCCGCAGTTCGGCAGATGTCGACCTCGAAGTCGACCGGCTTGAGCTAGGCGGGTACGGCGCCAGGATCAAGACCACACCAACCTGACCCAGGGTCATTCGCCCCCCCCTAACCACAACCTCGCCCGTCCGTCCTCATGACCCGAGCCGTTGCCATCCAAAATGGGTAGCGAGAGTGGTGCGCCTGAAAGCCTCGCTGAATCCACCGATTCGCCTGCGTTTCCAGGCACCACACCGAAGCGGATGCTGCCGCCCTGGCGCCGAAGCACTTTATCAACGGCCTGCTAGGTGGCCGTACGCGGCAGACAGCAATGTTGGATCCGAGGCCTACGGGCAGCGCTGCACGAGGCCTGATCGAGATACAATCATCAGCGTCCCAGCAACGCGCGCACCCTGGCCTGCAGCTCGATCGACATCTGCAGCACATAGGGCTGCCAGGCGCGGTTCTTGAGGCGCAGGGCTGCCCGGCCGCGATCGTACTCGTGGACGGCTTGCTCCTCGTTGCCGAGGTGGTGGTGGGCCATCGCCTTGAGGAATGCGAGCGGAGGCGAGGTCCAGGCCACGCCGCTCGCGTGGATCTGTTCGGCCCGTGTCAGGCACGCCAATGCGTCGCGCGGAAGACCCAGCTGGAGTTGCGCCATACCATCGATCATGTGGAGGGAGGCCAGCTTGGGCCCAAACTCGGCGCGCGCCTCCCGCCCCACATCGGGATGGGTCAGGTCTCCCGCCAGGTCCACGGCGAGCCTTGCGCCGTTCATCGCGGCCATGTACTCGGCTCCGGTGCGCGCCGGGTCCATGACAATGGGGCCGGCGCGTGCCATGAGAGCCTCCGGGGAAGTCGGGGCCAGGCGCGCCATGAGAATCGCGGCGTCACGTTGCTCCGGTCGCAGCGAGGAGTCGGCCTCGAGTGCTTCAACAACGGCTGCCCTTGTCACGCGGCTGCCGAGCAACTCATCGACCCGGCGGCGCGCGTCGACCGTCCAGCGCCTCCGCCGAGCGGCTGCGCGACGTTGCGTTTGCCGCGACTCGACCGGGCCTGCGCTCCATAGGCGACGGTGGCCGTCCCCACCGAGGCTTGCGATGGTCTGGCCATCCGGCGAGAAGCCGACGCGCGCCACGAAGCCGGTATGTCCGGGGAGGATGAGAATCTCGCCGCGCTCCGGGCTCCACAGGCTGACGGTGCCGTCCCAGTTGCCGGTGACGATTCGAGAACCGTCGGGGGATATGGCGAGAAGAGAGGGCTGTGCATGCCCCTTGAAGGTCTCGAGCAATTCGCCCGTTTCGGTGCTGCGGATCGACAGCAGGTTGTCCCACAGGTTGTAGTTGGTGTGTGCGAAGCGCGTGCGATCCGGGAGGAATGCAACCCCGTGGACGTTGGGGATCCCGCGCAGCTGCCACAATCGCTCACCGGACGATGCGTCGAAGAGCGTGAATCCGCAGTCGTCATAGGATTCAAAGATGGCGCCAGTCAGGAACTGGTCGCCAGCGGGTGAAACGAAGATCTCGGCGGCGTGGAACTCCAGCTCTCGGGTCCAGCGGGTCTCTCCCGATGGCAGCTCGACAAGCTTTAGCCATGGGGAGGACGGCTTGCCCGGCTCCCGGTAGTGGACGCCAGTGAGCACCAGCTCCCGATCACCGGCCCAATAGGCAGCAGATTCACCCCAGGCCGTCGTCACGGCGGACAGTCGCTCGCCCGTCGTCGCGCTCCAGATCGATTCCTGCCCTGAAACGCACAGGTGGATCTCGTCACCCCAAAACTGGAGCGCCTGGATCTCGTCGGTACCGCTGTAGATGGAGCAAATGTCCTCTCCCGTGCGCACATTCGTGACCGAGAGCACCTCGGCGCCGCTGCGCCAGACGATCCGCTCGCCGTCCGGCGAGAACGCGAGGTCGTAGGGCCTGAAGTTCGCAATCTCCAGGCCGTCCAGCACCGTGTCGTTCGCGCCCGCCTGGCCGTCCCATACGCGCACCGTGTTGTCCCGCGAAGCCGAGAGCAGGCGGTCGCCCAGTGCGCTGAAGCCGAGCGCGTACACGTCTTCGTCATGGCCGCGCAACACGTCCAGCGGCTGGCCTGTGTCCGCATCCCAGAAGCGGATGCTGCCTGACGAGTCCGACGACACGATCCACGGAAAGCGCGGGTGCCAGCGCACGGCATGCACGATCGAACGGTGTCCGCGCAGGAACCGTAACCGCTCTCCCGTTGCGACATCCCAGATACGCACAAACCCGTCGCCCGAACCGGATACGAGGTGGCGACCATCAGGAGAGAAGTCGAGTGCATAGACGCCAGGCCCCGAATAGGCCCCAATCTGGGTGTAGTCTTCTGCGAGCGCCTCGCCGGATGCATCGAGGTCGAGGACCACTTCCAGATCCTGATCCAGGATGCGGATGTGATAGTCCTTCCCCGCCAGGGCGATCCGTTCGCCATCAGGGGATACGCGCACGGCGTTGGTGCCCACCGGGACCTCATTCTCCGCGACGACGATCCGGTCGTAGCTGTCCCACAGCCGGACGGGTCCGGAGTCGGGAGTCGCCGTGACAATCCAGCGCCCATTGGGGTGATAGTCGAGCTGAGTACCGATGACAGGAACCTCCGCCACCGTGGCTCCGCTCTCGACATCCCAGACGCGCAGGTTGCCCCGCGTATCACAGGACGCGAGCGAGTCCCCGGCCGGCGAGAACGCAATGCAGCTCACGGGTTGATCGTGACCCAGCAGGGCCTGCTCGACCTGTCCCGACTCGTAGTCCCAGATACGGATCGTCTGGTCGGGTGCACCGGTGCTACCGATCCTTCCACCGGCCGCCGCCACCCGGTTTCCGGTCGGATCGACGCTGAGGGTCGTGACGAAGGTCTCGCTACCCATGAGTACCCGTAGGCTGCCATCGGCACGCTGGCTCAGATAGCGCCACTCCCAGTTGCGTAGCGCCTCGGGGCACGCGGCCAGTCGTCGGCGGGCCTCGGAGGCGCTGCCGACCTCGAGCGCCGCGTGCGCGGCTCCGATGTTACCGACGTAGCTCTGCCAGAGCGCTTCTTCCTCGTTTGCAAGCGCGACCTCTTCACTCGCGAGGGCACGCGCCTTGTTCTGCTCGGCCAGGTCGCGCGCTTCCGCTGTACGCTTCCGTTCGGTCTCGAGCGCAGCGTTGGTCGCCTCCAGCTCGCTGTTCTTGCCCTCGACCGCAGCTCGAGCCCGGGCCTGAACGAAGGACACAGCCCCGAGACCCGCGATGACGAGCACGATCATCGCGGCAAGGCTCACAGCGATGCCACTGTTGCGCTGTACCCACTTCTTGAACTCCAGTACAGCACCGCGCCGGTATGCCTGGACGACACGGTTCTCGACGTACGCCTGCAGGTCCTCGGCCACGTCCAGCATGTCGCCGTAGCGGGCCTCGGGTTCGCGCGCCATCGCCCGAGCGCAGATGGCGCAGAGCTCGGCGGGGACCGAGTCGGCCAGGCTCTCTACATCTGGCGGCGGGCCTTCCAGGAGTCGCTCGAGGATGTCCCGTCCGGAAAGCTTCTCGCCCACAGGCGAATAAGGCGGATGGCCTGCGAGCAGATGGTAGAGCATCGAGCCCAGGGAATAGACGTCCGAGCGCGGCTCGACACGGTGGACCTGCCCGCGCGCCTGCTCCGGCGCCATGTACGACGGCGTACCCATCACGTCTCCTTCGAGCGTGTCGAGCGCACCACCAACACTCGACTCCTCGCTGCGCGCGCTCGTCAGGATCGTCTGCAACGGCGCTTCGGGAACAGCCTGCACGGAATCCGTTCCGTCGATGAGCTTCGCAAGCCCCCAGTCCATGACGTAGGTCTCGCCAAACTTCCCGACCATCACGTTGGCCGGCTTGAGATCCCGGTGGATCACCCCGTGCTCGTGCGCGAAGGCCATCGCCTCGCACACCTTCTGCAGTACTCCAAGCGCACGGGTGATGGTCCAACCCTCTTTCCCGCTGGACACCAGGTCGAAGATCTCCTCGAGCGTGCGCCCCTTGACCAGACGCATCGTGAAGAAGAGCTGCCCGTCCGAATCTCGACCCATGTCGTAGACCGGAATGATGCCCGGATGGTCGAGCTGCCCGGTCAGCTGCGCCTCCTCCGTAAAGCGCGCCGAGAGCTTGCTGTGTCGCGACGAGGATGCGCCCTTACCACGCCCCTCGTCCGAGAGCAGGACCTTCATCGCCAGGAACCGGCGCATCTCCGGGTCACGGACCCGGTAGACGACACCCATTCCGCCACGGGCCACTTCCTCTTCTATCTCGTAACGTCCAAACTGTGTGGAGTCAGGCATCGAGGTCGAAGGATAACCTCTGGTGGGCCGTTGATAAAGTCATGCGGCTCCATGGCGGCAGCCCCGAGCGCGTGGGCGGTGTCAGGGATCAGGTTGAGGAAATCCTGGTTGCACTCACTCGCCACGCAGGGCACGCCCCCACGAATGGCCGGCCTCGCCTCGCGGGTCATGAATGGCGCGGGCTGGGAGTCCATGACCCACACCGCTGAGCCGGCTGCAGTAGATCAACTCGCGGCGCCGCGTTACCCGTTCAAGCTGCGGGGACTCCGGCTCTGAGCCCGGCGCATGCGAGCCATTGGCAGTTCGGAAAGTGATGCGCGCGGCCAGCCCGCGGACATGCGCTCCATGCGCGCGCCCATCTCGCGCAGGCGGGCCACGCTCTCGTCCCCCCGGGTGCCCTCTTCCGCCTGGCTGCGCGGCGTTGGAACTTCAGGAGACCACCGACACGCTCGGGGCATTTGACCGGCCTCGTGCCCACGCCTACCTCACCGCGACCAGCTCCTGACCGACGCCCTCGCGGGAGTTCGCACGGGTTCACCGAGCAAGAGCAACACACGACGAACAGAGCTGCCAGTGTGGCCGATACCCGTCGGATTTTGCTCTGGATCGGTACGCTCGCGGGTCGATAAATCCGGAATGCGTGCCCTCATTGTCCGAGGCTCTCTTGGGATAGCCGTCGCCGCGTCCACGATCATCGTCCTCGCCAGGGTGCGCATGGGACGTGCGCACGACGAGATGGAGTCCATCGCGGCCGAGTACATCCAGCTCGCGGAGAGCGCCGAGACGACGCGACCGGTCCTGCGCGGTGAGCCGATCGATGGTTTCGCCCACGACGAGTACGCGGCCTTGTACGCGCCCGCGGCGCAACCTGATGGGACGGAGTCGGTGACGAGAGTATGGAAGTCGGCACTGTTCGAGGACTGGCAGGCCTACCTTCAAGTGCTCAAAAATGCACCTGCAGAGGCCGCGGCGCTGCGCGGCGAGCTCGTGCACAGCCACGCCTGGATTTTCGAGACCCTGGCGCGGGGCGCGCGCTGCACCGACGCGCGCTGGAAAGCTAACTGGGACGACGTGAACGGAACCACTCCGAAGCTCGCGCCGACCAGAGCCGTGGTGGAAATCGCCACGCTAGGAGTTGCGGAGTTCCTGGACCAGAGCCTGGAGGATCGCGCCGTGGACGTGTGGCTCGATCTCGTTCAGTATGGAGGCGACCTCACCCACGCGCCGGGGGTCATCGGCCGAATGATCGGCGCGGACGTCATCCACCAGGTGTTGGGCAAGGCACTGTTCGACGATGGAGTGCTCGACAGACTTCCGGCGCCGCAACTCGAGCGGCTCGCCCAGGGCCTGCGCACGCTGGAGTCGGGTCTGCCGAAGATCCGCGGCGCGCGGAACTGGGATCTCGCCGCATGGGCGCACACGATCGCGCGTGAATACCCGAACGCAGAGTTCGTCAGCCTCGCCCCCGCGACCCTGGGCGACTACGTGCGTTTTGCATTTACTGGCCGGCACGAGGGCCTGGATCGCGTGCGCCAGTTGAGTCACTGGACGGCGCTCGAGAACGCGTTTGCGGACGACTCCTGGACCGCATGGATCGACGGGGCACGGGCCTATCGCGAGCATGTCGCGCCGTCCGAGGACCCCACCGGTGTGGGAGAGTCGATCGAGACCACCCAGCACATGATGCGCGTCGATCTGCGCATCGCGCGCGCTGCGATCGAATACAGGCTCTCTGGCCAAGCGGTGGCATTGCCCGACCCCTTCGGCGGCAGCCTGGAATTCACCGTGGAACAAGCTCGAGTGCGCGTGGCATCCCGCGGCCCGCGAGGCGGCAGCGCTGGCATGCGCATCCAGCGCAACTTCGCACTGAACGGTGACGGTTAGCAAGACCAAGGCACCCGGAGGAGCGGAGAGAGGGAGGGGCGCACCAGGTACAGGTCTACGGCACGCCGCAGTATTTGTCTCGCTGGGCAGGATCATCCCGCCGAGGCCTTCATTCCTGATCGACAGAACGCTCACGGGCTCGGTATGCGCGTTACTGACTCGGTGCGTTTGCTGGTCGTAGGGGGATAGGGATAGCGTTCCCTCGGCTTCGGGCTCTGGAGCAAAACGGGGGGACGCCCCACCTTGCCCCGTCACCGCCAGCGACGGGGCCCCAAGGGGCGTATCCCGACGCTGGCGGTGACGGGGCAAGGCGGGGCTAGGAGGAGCCCCGGGGTGAGAGGAGGCCATCATTGGGCCTCGGGGGCGCGGCTGGGGAGGCGCGGCGGTGTGCGCGCGGGCACGGGGGATCAGGCGGGCCAGGCGGCGGTGACGGAGATCAGGCCGTGGCGGCGCCAGCCCAGGTTTTGGAGCCAGGTGCGGGCGGCGGCGACGGGGGTTTAGGGCGGGGCGTGCAGGGCGCCGGGGGTGAGGTCGCGCCAGCCGGTGAAGACGGGGCCGGACGAGAAGGGGTCCGGGCCCGGGCCGCGATGTGCGCCGTGCTTGTTGCCGTTCTTCAACACGTAGCGCAGGGCGTTCTTGACCTCCAGCGGCGTGCGCAGGATGCGGTCGAAGTAGCGGTCGGCGAAGACTCGACCTTTGCGGCACC
>JBLHKW010000087.1:0-21767 GCA_047618565.1 Planctomycetota bacterium | reverse complement strand
GCACTTCTCGCGCGTTGGCATCCTCGACGACCCGTAAGGGTCGCCTCCGGGGCCAACGCGCGAGAAGCACCACCAGAAGCCGAATCGACGCGTTTTGGCTCGCGCTTCATGAATTATCCGGGCTAGTTGTTGGCGCCTTTGACGTCGCTCGACGACGGGGCGTCGTTGCGGTCGTGGCAGCGCTGGCACTCGAGCCAGAACTTGTACTCGCCGTCGACGGTCAAGTGCAGCTCGGAGAGGCTCTTGCCCGTGTTCCAGCTGATCTTGGGATCCTCGGATTGATGCACCCAGGTGTGCCCGAATAGTCTGCAGAAGATGTTCATGGCTCTTGGGGGGGCAAGCTAGTGCTTGCGCGGGGCCGCGACAAGGGGCCGGCGCGCCAAGGGCGGGGATTGGGCCGGGATTTTGCCCAGGCGCGCGCCTGGGACCAGAGCATAGGATGGGGGTCTGGGGCTGATAGTCCCCGTGACACCCCATTCATGACCCCGGCATGACCCAGGAAATATCCATCGCTCTGATCGGACAGCAGTTCATGGGACGGGCCCATTCGAACGGCTGGAGCCAGGTCCCGCGTTTCTTCGAGCTCGCGCTGCGACCGCACCTGCACACGGTGGCAGCCCGGGATCCCGACAGCCTGGGCGAGTTCGCCCGGCGCTGGGGCTGGGCGAACTGGACCGTGGACTGGGCCAGTATCGCGCAGGATGAGGAAATCGCTCTCGTCGACATCGGCACGCCCAATCACCTGCATGCGCAGCAGGCCCTGGCGATGCTCGCCGCGGGAAAGCACGTTGCCTGCGAGAAGCCCCTGGCGGGCACGCTTGAGGATGCGCGCGCGATGCGGGATGCGGCGCGTGACGCGACCGGCAAGACCTTCGTCTGGTTCAACTATCGCCGTTGCCCGGCCATCGGCCTGGCCTACCGACTCATTCGGGAGGGCCGACTGGGAGCCATCCGGCACGTGCGTGCGGCCTACCTGCAGAGCTGGGGTGGGCCAAAAACGCCGCACTCCTGGCGCTTCCAGAAGTCGCTCGCGGGCTCCGGCGCGCACGGCGACCTGAACGCGCACATCGTGGACCTGGCTCGTTTCCTGACCGGGGACGAGATCGTGGAGGTCAGCGGTGCGATCGCCGAGACCTTCGTGACAGAGCGCCCGTTGGCGGACGGCAGTGGTGTCGAGACCAGCGACGTCGACGACTGTGTGCTGTTCCTCGCGCGCTTCGGCTCCGGCGCCGTGGGGAGCTTCGAGGCCTCGCGCCTCGCAACCGGGCACCAGAATCGAAACATGATCGAGCTGAACGGCGAGCTGGGCTCCGTGCGCTTCGACTTCGAGGATATGAACGTGTTGTGGTTCTTCGACGGCGCCGAGGGTGCTGGAGGAGAGCGCGAGGCCGGATGGCGCCGGATCATGTGCACCAGCGCGGGCGAGCACCCTTATGCAGAGGCGTGGTGGCCGGCGGCCCACGGACTCGGCTACGAGCACGGGTTCGTCAACATGGCCGCCGACATTCTGCGCGTCCTGGGGGGCGAGACGCCCGAACTGCCCCTGCCGGACTTCGAGGACGCCTACCAGACCCAGCGCGTGCTCGACGCCGCGCTTCGGGCCGCCAGGGAACGACGCGCGGTCGCGCTCGACTGAGGCTCGTTCTACAATCCACGCTCGTTCCCGCGATCTACCCGTTTCACCCTCGTTCGTCCTGGAGAAAGCATGCCGCGTCCCGTTTGTCTGTTCACCGGTCAGTGGGCGGACATGCCCCTCAAGGATCTGGCGCCGATGGCGGCGGCCATGGGCTATTCCGGGCTCGAGCTGGCGTGCTGGGGGGATCACTTCGACGTGCAGCGCGCGTTGAGAGATGACGACTACTGCGCGCAGCTGTGGGCGCTCCTGGATGAGGCGGGCGTTGGCTGCTACGCGCTGAGCGCGCACCTCGTGGGTCAGGCAGTCTGCGATCCCGTCGACGAGCGCCACCGCAGCATCTTGCCCGACCGCATCTGGGGCGATGGGCAGGCGGAGAACGTGCGTCAGCGCGCGGCGCTGGAGATGAAGGATACGGCCCGCGCGGCCCGACGCTTCTTTGATGCGGCGCCCGCGCACATCTCCGAGCAGCTGGCGCGATCCGGACGGCGGGTTGTCAATGGCTTCACTGGGAGCAGCATCTGGTCGTTGCTCTACGGCTTTCCGCCCAACGTTCCGAGCCAGATCGACGCAGGCTTCGAGGACTTTGCAGCGCGCTGGAAGCCCATCCTGGATGTCTTCGACCAGGAGGACGTGTGTTTCGCGCTGGAGGTACATCCGACCGAGATCGCCTTCGACATCGCCACCACACGCCGTGCCTGTGCGGCCATCGCGGACCACCCGCGCTTCGGTTTCAACTTCGACCCGTCCCACCTGGCGTACCAGGGCGTCGACTACCTGGGCTTCATCGATGAATTCGCCGCGCGCATCTTCAACGTGCACGTGAAGGATGTCTGGTGGTCGGAGCGCGGTGAGCCCATCGGCGTCTTCGGCGGCCACGCGGAATTTGGCGTGCCCGGGCGTTTCTGGGACTTCCGCTCGCCCGGGCGTGGGCGCGTGGACTTCGAGGGCATCATCCGCCGGCTGAACCACGCCCGTTACCAGGGCCCGCTCACCGTCGAATGGGAGGACCCGATGATGGAACGTGAATACGGCGCGCGCGAGGCCGCCGCCTTCGTCAAACAACTGGACTTCGCAACCGCTGAACGCGCATTCGACGCGGCCTTCAAGGGAGACTGATGAACGACACCCAAGCGCCGCCGCTGTCCGGGGAACTGAAGCGCAAGCTGTCGCTGATGATGTTCCTGCAGTACGCCATCTGGGGCGCGTGGCTGCCGATCCTCTACCCGTTCCTGCTGGGGCACCGAGCCTTTTCCCTCGACCAGTGCGGGCTTGTGCTCGCCGCCGGCGCAGTGGGCGCGATTGTGGGCCCGTTCATCGCGGGCAACTTTGCGGATCGGCACTTCGCGACCGAGAAGTTCCTCGGGGTAAGCCATCTCGTCGGCGCCTTGATCGTGTGGCGTCTGGCCGGGACGTCGGACTTTGGGGCCTTTCTAGTGTTGAGTGCGCTGTACGGCGTCGTCTACACACCCACGCTGGCGCTCACCAACTCGCTTGCCTTCCACCATATTCCTGATCGAGATCGCGACTTCGGCCGCATTCGGCTATGGGGCACCCTGGGCTGGATCGTGGCCGGGATCGCGGTGGGCCAATGGCTGCTGCGCGCGCACACGCCCACCGGCGTCAGCGAGGAGCTCGTGCGTCAGGCCCAGGATGCGGGCCGCGCGGATGCCTTCCTGTTGAGCGCCATCCTCGGCTGCATCATGGGCGTGTTCTGCTTCAGCTTGCCCCATACGCCACCCGCACGTGAGAAGGGCGGCAACGCCACCGCGAAAGCCCTGGGGGAGATCCGGCGCCAGCCGCTCATCACGCTCTTTCTCCTGACGGTTCCGATCAGCTGCATCCACCAGTTCTACTTCGTGTTCACCTCGGACTTCCTCTCGAGCTTCGGCCGCGACACGGCCAATGCCATCAACCGCATCCTGGGCGTGGGCGGGGGAGGATTGATGACCATCGGGCAGATGTCCGAGATCCTTGTACTCGGCGCGCTGCCACTGTTCGCGCGCCGTGTCTCGCGCAAGTCGCTGCTCGCGATCGGCATCCTGGCCTACGCCGCGCGCATGGCCCTGTTCGCCTACACGGACTCCCTGGCAACCGTACTGCTGGGCGTCGCCCTGCATGGTTTCTGCTTTGGCTGTTTCATCTTCGTGGCCTTCATGGTCGTGGACGAGGAGACCACTCCGGACGTGCGCGCCAGTGCTCAGAACCTCTACAACCTCGTGGTCGTCGGGATCGGGATCATCGTCGGTAGCTGGGTCTCGACCAGCCTGGTCGGGGCCTGGGCCATGGGGACCGATGGCATGGACTACACGCGCCTGTTCAGTGCGCCGATGTGGGCGTCGCTCGTGTGCCTCGTGCTGCTGCTGGTCTTCTATCCCTCCAGGTCCCGGGCCGACGTTTCTTCATGAATGCGATGTTCATCGGTCTGCTGAGCCTGGCCGCTGCGTTGCAAGGGGCGAGGTCCGCGCCGCGTGATCACCCCCGTGATCCTTGGGTGTTCCGGAGTGTGCTCGACGGGCGCGCGCGCATGCTCACGGCCGTGTTGCACGAACAACTCTGGGTCGGTTACGACGTGACGTCCTGTTCCCTCTACGGAGCGTGGAGTGGTGGAGTGACCTTTGAAGGCGCCGTCTACGACACCGTGCACGGTCCCCAGCCTTCGGTCACTGGACCGTTCTTGCTCGCGCCTGAAGCCGGGCCACTGGAGACCCGGCCCGCGGGTTGGGGTGCGTTCCGTGTCTCCGACGGGGCGTCGCTTCCGATCGAGCTTCGTTACCGCGGGTACAGGCTGGATCATCCCCAAGGCGCGGGCCTGGAGCTGCACTATGAGTTAACGCTTCCCGATGGGGAGCTCGTCGTTGTCCGCGAGAGGCCGATGGCCCTCGGCGAAGATGAGTTTCCGATGGGGCGTCCACTACCGGGCGCGATGGGTTTCCGGCGCGTCTTTGACGTGCAGGGGCTGCCCGCTGACGTGAAGCTTCAGCTCTTCTCAGGGCTCTGGTCGAATCCACAAGGGGGCTTCTCGACTCTCACCACTGCGGCGGTCGACGGGCTGACCTTTGACAGCCGCGCGCCGATGGGGCAGCGCATGCTGCCGCGCGTGATTCCAGAGGCGCTGCAGCGCGAGGAGCGCACTCCCTGGCATTTGTCCATCGGTGACGGGGTACACACACTGGATGTCGTGCTGAGGTCCAGCGAGCCGGCCGTGCAACCCGAGCAGAGCGAGGGGCAGGACCGATGATCAGCTCGGCTGTCCATCTACTTGCGGCGCTCGTGCCTTGGCTACCGCAGACGGGCGAAATCCAGCGCGAGCCGGGCCTTGCGATGCGCACCTTCTGGTTCGACGAGTGGGTGACCGCCCTTCCGAAGCTCGTTCCCGGGCAGACGCCCAACACGAGCAAGGTGGTACCGCGCATCAGCTTCGACGAGCCGATGGACTTCGACTTCGACCAGCTGGTGATGGCGCGCCTCGATGGCTGGCTGCGCATCGATCAGGCCGGGCGATACGAGTTTCGGCTTGAGGCGGACGACGGCGCCCGGCTGTACATCGACGGCCATAGCGTGCTGGAGAACGAGGGCCTGGACGATCCGTGGATCGTGGAGGGCGGCGCCGATCTCGGCCAGGGCGAGCGCCGGTTCCGGGTCGAGTACTTCAACAACTACGGGCACGCGAAGCTCAGCCTGCAGTGGCGGCCCCCGGGCGCCGACGAGTTCGTTCTGGTGCCCGACGAACGCTTCACCTGCGTCAAGGGCGAGGTGCGCGTCACGTCGCCCGGCAAGAAGGCCATCATCCGGCCCCTGCGCCGCGGGCGACCCGGCGACACCTTGCCACTGGACGCGGTTCATCCGGCCTACGACCTGAGCACGATCCGGCCCGAGGGATTCGAGCCGCGCGTGGGCGGCCTGGACTGGCTCTCCAACGGACAGTTACTGGTCGCGACCTGGGACGCGGACGGATCGGTCTACCTGCTTCAAGGAGCGCAGACGGCGGACCCGGCCCTGGTCACGGTCGAGCGCATCGCCAGCGGATTGGCGGAGCCACTGGGACTTTGCGTGGTCGGCGACGAGATCTTCGTGCTGCAGAAGCAGGAGCTGACGCAGCTGATCGACCACGACGGTGACATGGTCACGGACGAGTACCGCTGCATCTCGAGCGGCTGGGAGGTGAGTGCGAACTTCCACGAGTTCGCGTTCGGGCTCGTGCACGATAACGGAGCCTTCTACGCCAACCTGGCGATCGCGATCATGCCCGGCGGCACCAGCGCGGATCCCCAGGTTGAGGACCGCGGACACACGATCCGGATCCTGCGCGACGGTAGCTGGGAGAGTGTCGCGCACGGATTGCGCACCCCCAACGGTGTCGGCTTCGGCGTCGGCGGTCACGTGTACCTGACGGACAATCAGGGCGATTGGCTGCCCGTGTCGAAGCTGCTGCGCCTGAAGGAAGGGGCCTTCTATGGCTCGCGGGCTGTACTCGGCGAGGCTGCGGCGGAGCTCGAGGTGACCCCGCCGGTCGTCTGGTTGCCCCAGGGCGAGATCGGCAACTCACCCAGCCAGCCGGCGCCCCTCGTGGACGGTCCTTACGCCGGGCAGATGATCCTGGGCGAAGTGACCCACGGTGGGCTCAAGAGAGTCTTCATCGAGGAAGTGGACGGCGTCCCCCAGGGCGTGGTCTTCCGTTTCATCCAGGGGCTCGAGGCCGGCATCAACCGCCTGAGCTGGGGACCGGACCATGCGCTCTACGTGGGCGGGATCGGGTCCACCGGAAACTGGGGCCAGGAAGGCAAGCAGGGATTCGGACTCCAGCGTCTGATGTACAACGGGACCTCGGTGTTCGAGATGCTCGCAGTGCGGATCTTCGAAAACGGGCTCGAGGTCGAGTTCACCGAGCCGCTGAAGCCGGGACTCGGTCACGATCCCGAGGACTACTGGGTCGAGGACTGGCGTTACGAAGCGACGAGCAGCTACGGCGGGCCGAAGCTCGACCAGCGCGAGCTGAGTGTCCTTACGGCGACCGTCGCCGAGGACCGTCGGCGGGTGTTCCTGGAGCTGGAAGGCCTGAGCGCGGATCGGGTCGTGTACCTGCGATTGCTCGGCGGTGTCGAGGGCGAGGTCTCCGGCACGCCCTGGGCCACGGAAGCCTGGTACACGGTCAATCGCCTGCCAGTGGGCCAACGCCACGCGGTCGACAGCAGCGGCGCAGCGCTGCCGAACATGCTCAGCGACGGGGACTTCAATACCGGTTGGCGCTCACTCTTCGACGGCGAGACCACGGACGGCTGGCGCAACTTCAAGGGCGACAGCTGCCAGGGCTGGGAGGTGCAGGAAGGATGTCTGGTACGCAGCGGTCCGGGCGGCGACCTGATCACCACCGAGCAATACGACGACTTCGAGCTCGAACTCGAGTGGGCCATCGGGCCGGGCGGCAACAGCGGGGTCTTTTACAGGGTGACCGAGGACCGTGGATACGCCTGGGAGACGGGTGCCGAGATGCAGGTGCTCGATACGGCGGGGCACCTGGACGGCAAGAACCCGAGGACCTCGGCCGGCGCCAACTACGCGCTACATCCACCGCCCTTCGATGCCTGCCGCCCCCTGGGACGCTTCAACCACGCACGCATCAAGGCCGTCGGGCCGCACGTCGAGTACTGGCTCAACGGTCACCTGCAGTGTTCGTTCGAGGTCTGGTCGGACGAATGGAAGGCCCTCGTGGCCGCCAGCAAGTTCGCTTCCATGCCCGATTATGCGATGCGCAAGCGAGGCCACATCGCCCTCCAGGACCACGGTGACCCCGTGCGCTACCGCAACATCCGCATCCGACCCCTTCGGTACAAGAAATGAGCCTCCGCACCTGCATCGCTCTGCTGTCCGCGATCCCGCTGGTCTTCAGCGCGGGCTGCATCACCACCTCACCCGGATTGCTCGAGAGCCCGACCGTCGAGCGCGTGCTCGACGACTGGCACCGAGCCGCCGCGCGCGCGGACGGCGCGCGTTACTTCGGGGCCTTCACCGCGGACGCGGTTTTCATGGGCACCGATGCGACGGAGCGCTGGACGGTGGAGGAGTTTCGTGCGTACGCCGCACCGCACTTCTCCAAGGGAGACGGCTGGGAGTACGAGGCGCACGACCGCCACTTGCGTTTCTCCAGCGACGGACGGACCGTATGGATCGACGAGCGCCTGCGGAACGCAAAGTACGGGGATCTACGCGGAACCGGGGTGCTGGTGCGATCCGCGGGAGAATGGAAGATCGCGCACTACAGCATGAGCTTCCCGATCCCGAACGAGGTCACGGTCAAGGTCGTCGAGCAGATCCGAGCTGCAGGCGCGGACTGACGCTCATTTCGTCCGGAGCGCCAGCAGTGCAGGCCGGGCCCGATACGCGAGCCAGGCCGCCTGGGCTAGTGCACCGGCGCTGAGTCCGAGCAATGCGAAGTGGATACCCGCTGTGGAGTTCAGGTAGGTGCCGAGGGCGAAGACGCCCGTGGTGACGGCGAGTGAGATGGCGACCGCCTCGGTGATGGGGCGCGAGTGGCTCGCGTTAAGCAGCACTCCCTGGTACCAGCTGTGGAGGACACTGCAGCCGGGCAGGGCGATGGCGAAGATGAGCGTGCTCCGCGACAGGGCTACCAGGTCCGGCGATAGACCCGAGACCTTTGCGAACCATACACCGGAGACTGGGGTCAGCGCGACGGTGAGCAACAGGACGGTGACGGCCGCGATCAGGATCCACTGGAAGCGCCGCAGGCTCGCCAGGGCGCCGGGGCGACCGATCAGGGTCACCACGACCTCGTTGTGCGCGATGCCGAGGCTGCGCATCAGGAAGACCAGGCCGTGTACAGCGGGCCATGCGGCGAGGGAAGCCAGCGCGAGGGGCATGCGCGCCATGGCGGCCGCACCGAGGGGTTGCGCGGCGAGTGTCAGGAACGGGGTCATCGCCAGCGGGGTGTAGAAACCGAGGAAGGAGGCGCGCGTGAGCGGCGTAGAATCCTCGGCGCTATCGCCCCTGTGCGGAATGTGGCCTGCGACCACGGGTGCTGTGCGCCACGCGACGAAGGCAGCCTCGGCCAGCACACCGGCGATGATGGCGCTACAGCCAACCACGATGCCCGACAGGCGTCCGCTGCTGAAACCGACCCACAGCACAATGATGTTGGCCGCCAGACGCGCGAGGGTGCCGGCCGCGACGGTGCGCGACTGCCCGTAGCGGATGAGCACTCCCTGCTGGAAGCGTCTCGAGGCGATAGCCCAGGTCCAGGGGGTCATGATGCGCATCCCGGCGCGAGCGGGCTCGACCACCTCGGCGGGCACACCGATCACGTCGCAGGCGACCCAGTCGAAGAGCCCGGTGAACGCGACCAGTACATGCAGGAGCGTCAGCGCGGCACCTGCCATGTGGGTGAAGCGGCGAAGCTTGGCGTAGGCTTCCCTGTCGGTGGTGAGGGCGGTGGAGGCCGCCAGCAACATGATGATCGGCGCTTCGATCAGCAGGGAGACCGGGAACACCAGGGAGCCGAAGGCGGCCAGGTTGATCTCCGGATCGGGCATGCGCGCCACCGCTGCGGTGAACATGGGCAGGTCGGCGCCCATCAGCAGCCAGCTACCCGCCAGGGGCCACCACAGGGAGAGGACCCCGCGCAGGGAGATCGTCGAACGCTCCGCCGCGCGGAGCGTGGGGTCAGTGTCCGTCTTCGTCGCCGTGGTCGTGGCCGTGGCCGTCATCCGTCCCGTGGGCGGGCGCCGCGGCGTCCGTGGTGGGGGCTGCGGCGTCGTCTGCGTCGTCTGCGTCGTCTGCAGCTTCTGTCTCTTCTGGCTCTTCTGGCTCTTCTGGCTCTTCTGGCTCTTCTGGCGCGGGCGGCGGCGGGAGGTCCTTGGTGAGCTCCTCCATGGTCTTGGCCAGGTTCGACTTCTTCCAGCTAGGGAGGACGTAGACCCAGGCCGCGGTTTTCGTCGCCAGAGACTGGGCTTCGCTCTGGACCTGGGCGCTGGTCGTGGCGTCGACCGGCGTCTCGTCGTCGCTCTGCGCGCCGTCGGGCATCGCCATGGCGTCGTCCACGAGGGCGCCCTCGCCCTGGAACGCGTTGACGTCAGGTCCCTCGGCGTCGTACTCGGCGGTGAACGTGGCGAGCAGTTCCTCGTCGACCTCAAAGAGCGTCGCGCTCACCTTCAGGCCGTCGAAGGTCCAGAAGGTCGCAACCGCCAGGGACTGCTCCGGAAGGGTCACGTCCGCGGCCGAGCGCACATCTTCCATCTCGAGTCGCGCGAGGCCGGTGGCCAGGCTTCCGGGGGCACCGGCGTAGCGCAGCTCCTTGCCCGCGGGGATGCCGTTCAGCTGGAAATCGGTCGCAGCTTCGTCGGCCTTGTGGGCGAAGACGCGCTCACCGCCGGTGTGTTGGATCTCGATCGCGCTCACCCGTTCGCGGGCCAGGTCGACGATCTGCTTGTCGAGCCAGGCGCTGTCACTGGTGTCGATGGCCAGGTCGGCCTCGACCAGGAATGACGGGGCCTCATCCATGCGGCGCACGTAATAGGTCTCCCGCGACTGGCTCGCTCCGCGCTTGCCGACGACCACGGCGGCAAGCTTCGTGCCGTCCGCAGTACTCACGGTCACCTGAATGGAGGGCGAGTCGGCGATCTCGATGCCCTCGACTCCGAGCTTCGGATACAGGGCTGCTTTGGAGGTCTTGGTTTCGAGGACGGCGGCGTCCTTCAGCGCGAAGAGCAGGCTGCGCACCATTCCCTGATCGACCGGATAGCCTGCCTTCTCGAGCATGCCCCAGGTGCCTGCCTTGCTCGCGATCGTGAAGAGGCCCTCGGCGCTTTCGATCTGGACCTGAGCGACCTCGTTGATGTGCGGCCCGAATTCTGGCACGAGCACCTGGTCCCGAGCCGCGACGGACGAGAGTTCGGAGCGCTTGCGCGAGGAGAGCACCCCGAGCGTCACGGTCACGGCGGTCACGACGGCAAGGATGCCGATGGAGCGTGTATTCATGGTCAATTCCTCTTCCTGCTGCGCAGGGCGAACACGCCCAGGCCGCCGATCAGGATCACGAGCGGGATGGCGAGCACGTTCACGAACTTGAGACGCGAGCCGAGTGACTCGATGTCCCGCCGCAGACCGTGCTGAACCTCGCGCAGTTCCTTGCGGGTTGCGAGCTGCTCATCGCGGAAGCCCTTGACGGCGGCTTCCTGTTCCGGCGACAGGAACAGGGCGCTGGCCGCGTCCTTGCCCTGCTGCAGTTCGGCGAGCTGGGTCTCGGTCTCTTGCAGCTTGGCCTCTAGCTCCTGCTCCTTCGCGCGGAAGCGCTCGTCGGCGGCGCGCTCCAGCTCGATCTTCTTGCCGAAGGGGCGGTGGAAGCTACCGCGGCTGCGCAGGCTGATGAGATCGTTGCTGCCGCACATGTTCTCGAGGCAGTTGGTCACGAACGTGCCGTTGTCGGCACGCGGGATGATCATCATCTGGCCGAGGAAGTTCGAGATCTGGGCCCACACGCGGTCCGCGAGCAGGTCCACGTCCGCGATGGCGATCACGTTGATCGGTCCAGTGGACTCGCTCAGGAACGGCGCGGGCTCCGGCGCGGGCTCCGGCGCGTCCTCGCCGGGCATGGGTAGCGGCATGGGCTTCCCGTCCGGAAAGGCCGTCCGCGCCGGGCCGTAGACACGGGCGGCGAGGGTCAAGGGCTGACCCAGCGAGACGAAGTCGTCCACCATGCGCTGCGGGTCAGGACCGAACTGCATCATCATGGACTCGATCGACATCGAGTTATCGGTGGTGCTGACCAGCGACTCGAAGGTGGTGGAGGCGCCATCGATGGGCTTGAGCAGCCCCGCGCTGTGCAGCACGAGCGACTTCAACTCGGCCGTGACGAAGTCGTCGGCGCTGACGTTGTCAGCGGTCAGTTGCAGCCAGACCGGGAAATTGATGCCGCTGCCATCGCGCATCTGCACGCGCTGGGCACTGTCCATGCAGCCCGCGAGCTTGCCCGATTCCATCTCCAGGCCCCAGGCCCGGAAGAGGTCGTCGAGGTTGGAGTCCTTGGTGGCCGCCATGGGGTTCTGCTGGGCTTCCGGGGGCAGCTCCTCGGCTTCACAGAACGGGTCGACGAAGGCCAGCAGCTTGCCGCCGCGCAACACGAACTGGTCGATCCCGAATTGGGTCGCGGGGGACAGCTGCTTGGGGTGCACGAGCACCAGTGCAGTCACGTCCTCCGGAATGTCCTCGGTACCCGCGGGGTCCAGCCAGCGGATCTCGAACAGTTTCTCGAGCTGCAGCACGATGGCCCAGGGTTGGGCCGGTTGCTGCATGGGATTCGGCGTCGAGCCCCGCAAGGGCAGGCTGCTCATGATGCCGATCACATCCTGCTCGAGGTTGGCCAGGTTGTAGACGATCTGAGACAGGTCGTATTCGATGAACTCCTCGCGCGCCATGGCGAAGAACGGGATGGTCTCGACCTCGTCCACGCTGTTCGTGCCGGCCAGGCCCATGTAGAGCTGTTCCCCGGTGGGGATGCGCGCTCCCTGGAGGCCGTAGCCGACCGCGTCGTCCTCGGCCTCCGAGAAGGCCTCGGGCTCGACGATCTCGACCGCCAGTTGCGTGGACAGGGCCGCGTACTCCTCGAGCATCTCCTGGATGCGCTGGGCGTAGGCCTGGATCTGCGGGATGCCCTCGGCCACGTCCTTCGAGAAGTAAAAGCGCAGGGTGATCGGGTCTTCGAGGTCCGCGAGGATGTTGCGCGTGCCCTCGGACAGGGTGTAGAGCTTGTCCTCGGTCAGGTCCCAGCGCAGGAAGCGCATGGCGCTGCTGCCCAGGACGTTGACGGCAACGAACAGAACGAAGGCGATCAGGAGCCCGGACGTGGAGATGAACTTCTTGTCCATGGGGCTAGTCAGCTTTCTTGAGGTCGACGATGACCGCGTTGGCGTACAGGAAGAACGCGATCAAGGATGAGAAGAACAGCAGGTCGCGCAGCTCGATGACGCCGCGCGTGATGCCGTTGAAGTGGGTCAGGAAGCTGAACGAGCGCACGGCATCCACCACGATCTCGGGTGCCACGGCGCTGACGAAGTCGATCACGCCCGGGAAGCCGCTCAGGATGAACAGCAGGCAGGCCGCCAGGCTGAGCACGAAGGCGATGACCTGGTTCTTGGTCAGGGCCGAGATGCAGGAGCCGATGGCGAGGAAGCCGCCGGCCATCAGCAGGCTGCCGAGGTAGCTGGCCAGGATGACGCCGTGATCCGGGTCGCCCAGGTAGCCGACGGTCCACCATTCGGTGAATGTCAGGCCCAGGGCCACCGCAGTGAAGGCCCAGGCTGCCAGAAACTTGCCCGTGACCGCGTGCCCCATGGAGATCGGCATCGTGAGCAGCCACTCGATCGTGCCGCCGCGCCGCTCCTCGGCCCATAGACGCATCGAGATGGCCGGGATCAGCGCCAGGTAGAGCCAGGGGTGGAAGCCGAAGAAGACCTGCAGGTCAGCCTGACCGGTGCTGTAGTAGCTACCCAGGTACCAGGTGAAGTACCCGGAGAGGATCAGGTAGACGACCAGGAAGACGTACGCGACCGGGGTCGCGAAGTACGAGCTGAGCTCGCGCTTGAAGACGATCCAGATGTTCTTCATTCAGCTGACCTTGGCGCCTGTGGCGGAACCGGTAGTGATGTCTCGGAAGACGTCGTCGAGGCGGCCCGGATTGACGTGCAGGTGCTCGACCTCCCAGCCCTGCCCGTAGACGTGGTCGCTCACCTCGCGCAGGATCGAAGCGGATGCTTCCGGGAAGAGCGTGTAATGGGTGAGGCCGTCGCTCTCGCCTTCGATCGCGACGCGCGCGACTCCGCCCAGGCCAGCCAGTGCGTCGCCGGCCCCGGGGGCGGTCGAGGTCTTCAGGCTCAGGGAGAGAGCGTTGTGGTAGCTCGAACGCTTGCGCAGCGTCTCGGGGGTGCCGTCGAAGCACAGCTTGCCCTGGGAGATGATGATCGCGCGCGTGCACACGGACTCGACCTCCTCGAGGATGTGGGTCGAGAGCACGATCACCTTGCCCGGTGCCATGTCGCGGATGAGCTTGCGCACCTCGTGCTTCTGGTTGGGGTCCAGGCCATCGGTCGGCTCGTCGAGCACCAGCACGTCCGGGTCGTGCAGGATGGCGAGTGCCAGGCCCACGCGCCGCTTGAAGCCCTTCGAGAGGGTCTCGATGCGCTGGTTCATGACGCCGGCGAGTTGAACGCGCTCCACGACGTCATCGATGCGCGCCTGTTTCGTGGCGCCGAGGCCGCGCAGGTCTGCCGCGAAGGCCAGCAGGGCGCGCGGCGTCATGTCCGGGTACAGCGGCGCGCCCTCCGGCAGATAGCCGATGGCTGCCTTGACCGACATGGGGTCCGCCGTCACGTCGTGACCACAGACGATCGCCGTGCCCGATGTGGGCGCAAGGAACCCGGCGACCATCTTCATCGTAGTCGACTTGCCGGCTCCGTTGGGACCGAGGAAACCCAGCACCTCGCCGCGCTCCACCTTGAAGGTGATGTCGTCGACGGCGCGAAACGGGCCGAAATGTTTGGAGAGGTTGCGGATCTCGATCATGTCATCCAAGCGTGTCGAGGGAGGCGGGCGCGGGGCAGCCCGCCGGCACTGGAAGCGGCGTCTGGGCCCGCGGGAAACGAGCGATCGGATCGCGGGCGCAGTCTGAGGGCCGAAGATTCTTGCGTCAGCGGGCTCGATTGGCAAGGGCCAGACGGATCTCGGTCCCGCCCTCGCTGCCGGCGAAGGGACGCCAGTACGCTCCGCACACCGCAGATGTGAGCTTCAGTCCGCGGAGATCCGCCGCAACTACACGCCAAGCTCGATCTACCCGCCCCCCCGCGCTCCACCAGAACCCTGACCTCGGATTCGACCGGACGCCCCCTCAGGCCGCGTCGGTCGACACAGATCGGGGGGGGGCCGCGCGTTCGTGACCGGGCCTCCCGAAATTGCCCGAGTGGATCGAGGCAGCCTTATCATCGACGTCACGCATTTCGGTCCGCGTCGCTTCCTATAGACAGAGCCTCGTAATCGCTGCCATGCCAGAGGGTCACCTGCTGTCAGGTTGCCTCCTGCGATCACGGCCGGCTCCAAGATCACTATCGAGCCCGCCAGGCGCCTCTGGCAGCCCCTGAGGGGAAAGGAGTAGGCCCCGTGGGCTCCTCAGGCGGGGCGCTCCACGTGCTCGGCATGGGCGCCGTTTACATCGTCGGCGACTCCGCGTTAGTCTCCGGCATGCGCAGGGGTCCAGCGCTGGGCGCGCCATTATCGGGTGCGCGCTCTGCCCCTCCACTGGAAGCGCTTGCTGTTCATGTTCGACGAGCGCCTCGGCGCTCACCCGCAACCACGACCGACGAATCACGATGAATGACACCAAGAAGGGCTCCCTGGCCATCTCCGTAGCGGCCGTGCTCTGGACCGGTATGGCAGCGGCGTCTGCGGGCGACGAAGAACCCTGGACCAAGACTGAGCTGGAACGCGTGACCGCGAAGATCCAGGAGGACGTGGAGGTCCTGCGCGGGCTGAAGTTCAAGCGGCCCGTGGCGGTAGAGCTCTCCGACAAGGCGGGTTTCCTGGCCCATGCCACCGCTCGCATGGATCAGCTGACGCCCGCCGGGAAGCTCGCTCACGACCAGGACATCGCACGCCATCTGGGGATGATCCCGCCGGACATGCACCTGCTCAAGGTGACCATGGACCTGCTTGCCGAGCAAGTCGGCGGGTTCTACAGCCCTGCGTCCGAAGCCTTCTACCTGATGCCCACCTTCACCGGCGACGCGGCGCGCATCATCCTCGCGCACGAGCTGACGCATGCTCTGGACGATCAGCACTTCGACCTGGATGGGGGCTTCGAACGCGCGCTGTCCAGCACCGACGCCTCGACGGCCTACGCGTCGGTGGTTGAGGGCAGCGGTACGATGCTGATGACGCGCTGGCTGTTCGCGAACATGAGCGAGATCTCGCCCGCGGCGTTGCAGGAGGCCGGGAGCGTCGGCGCCGACGCTCTGTCCGCCGCGCCGCCCTACATCTGGTTGCCGCTCATGAGCGTCTACATGCAAGGTCAGGCGTTCCTGACGGATGGCTACAACCGCGACCGCAAGGCGGCCAAGGCGGACGGGCGCAAGGCCGATCCGAACGCGAGTCTGGACCGCGCCTTCGCCAACCCGCCGAGATCCACGGAGCAAGTGCTCCATCCGGCCAAGTACTGGGGCGCGGACGAGCGCGACGAGCCGCGCGGGATCCGGCACGAGCTCGCCGCAGGTCTGGACGCATTGCCTGACGGTTGGCAGGAACTGGAGCGTGACGTCCTGGGGGAGATGCAGCTCGGGATTCTGACGATGCCCTTCGACGAGCGCAGCGCGCCCGACATGACGGACCCGATGGCTGCCATGGCCCTGCGCTACACGAACGAGGCCGCGACCGGCTGGGGCGGCGACGAGGTGTTGCTGCTCGGACGGGGAGACGCCCGTGTCGTGCACCTGGTCACCTGCTGGGACAGCGCGCAGGATGCCCAGGAATTCATCACAGCGATGCGTGCGATCGCGGAGGGGGTACGTACCGGACTGGGTGTTCTGGCAGGTGGTGTGGACGGCGCCTTCGGTCTATCCATCCGGGCGGGTTCGGTGGCGGACAGGGTGCTCGTCAGCGCCTGGAGCGGTGTGCACGCTACCGAGGTGGAAGCGCTCGTGGCCAGCCTGGTGATCAGCGAGCCGGCACGCTGACGCGCGTCACGGTCGTCGCACGGTTTCGGACGCCCCGTCCCCGTTCAAGTCGCCCGCGCGGCCTGCCACGCGCGAGGCCGAGCTGCGAGCGCCCGGGATAACCTGGGTCAGGAGCCCTCGGCCGTCGAAGCCGCGCTCGACCGCCGCGGCCCCGGGCGCGGTGCAGCTCAACATCCGGTGCCCCGAGGGCAGGTGGGCGAGGGTGACCACGCTGCCCGGGATGACCGCTCCCCAGAGCGGCCCGACGGTGCGCACCAGATCGAGGTGGTCGTTGAAGAAGTAGAGCGAGAGAATGCCCGCTCCGGCCACGTCGGTGCGCCAGACCACGACCTCGTCGCGTCCATCGCCGTTCGCATCGAAGACCGCGAAGTCCGTGTTCTCGGGGGGGGCCGCGCGCCAGAGCATGACCCGTTCCTGACCATCGCTCGCGCGCACCCAGAGGTCGCTCGGGTGCGCTTCCATGGCTCCACCATAAAGGCTCGCGATCCCCGCACGCTCGCCGTCTCCGAAGCGTGCCTGGCCTTCCTGCGCGGCCACGTACATCAGGGAGCTCGCATGCTCCGTGTGGTCCAGGCCGAGCACGTGCCCGGTCTCGTGCAGTGCGGCAAAGTCGAGCGAATGCTCAGTGCCCCAGGCGCGCTGTGCATCGAAATGGACGAACGTGCCCGCCCCGGGAGCGCCCGCATGCGCCACGCTCGTGTCCTTGCCGAAGGATGTGCAGCCCGGGTGATAGGACGGCTCGAACGAGAAGAGGATGTCCGCGCCCTGAATGTCCGTCGCGGGTTCGAAGCCCACGCCCGGCTCGGCGCCCCAGACTTGCAGTGCGCGCTCGACGGAGGCGCGCAGGTCCTGGCCCGGCGCGAGGTCCGCGCGGCGCGCGTCGTCGATGTGGTACGTGATTCGGCTGGCGTCTGGCCATCGACCGCGCACCGTGTAGGCGGGCGTGGCGCCGGTCTCCGTCACCGGAATGGGATCCGCTGCTGCTCCGGATTCCGTGGACCCAGCGCTGCAGGCCACCAGTGCCAGGCACAGGCCAGTCGCCCCGCCAGCCAGACGCGGGCGGCATACGGTGCGCTCTCGGATCGGCAGGGTGGGCATGTCCAGGGAAGCGGCCATCGCTCGAGGTGGTACGCCCGACAGGATTCGAACCTGTGACCGTCGCATTAGAAGTGCGGTGCTCTATCCAGCTGAGCTACGGGCGCAGCGAGGCTCCAGGCTACCCGGCGCGGAGACCCGTTCCCACCGAAGTTATCCTGACCAGGCTCGAGCGGTGATGGTCGGGGAGATGGGACTCGAACCCACGACTCGTAGCACCCAAAGCTACGCCTCTACCAACTGAGGTACTCCCCGGCCGGGTCGGAGGGTAGCGGGTGGGCGCGACCGGGGCGAGCAGGGCTGCGTATTTGGTGTGGGTTGGGGGCTCTGAGGCATGTTTTGTCTGGGCCGGGGCGGAGCCGCAGGTTACCGTTCCGAGCTGTCCGCGGCGGGTGTTGCCCGCACGGGCGTCTCCCTGAAAACGCAAAACGCGGTTCCGCTATGAAAGTCTTGGTCGTTGGAGGTGGCGGGCGCGAGCACGCCCTTTGCTGGAAGCTCGCCCAATCGCCGCTGGTGGAGGAGGTTCTGTGTGCACCCGGCAATCCGGGTACGGCGCAGGTAGGCCGCAATGTGGACGTCGCAGCTTCGGACCAGGAGGGCCTGATCGGGGTGGCCAAGGCTGAGGGCGTCGGCCTGGTCGTGATCGGGCCGGAAGATCCGCTCTGTGACGGCCTGGCGGACAAGCTGCGCGGCGCGGGCTTTCCGGTCTTCGGTCCGGGTGCCGCGGGGGCGCAGCTCGAGGGCTCGAAGTCCTTCTCGAAGAGCATCATCGACCGCCATCGTATCCCGACGGCCGCGTCGAAGGTGTTCGACCGCTCCGGCCTGGCCAAGAATACCCTGGACAGTTGCACGACCTGGCCCCAGGTGATCAAGGCCGACGGCCTTGCGGCAGGCAAGGGCGTCTATATCTGCGAGGACCTGGCCCAGGCGCGCGCTGCCGTCGACACCATCATGGAGGAGCGGCGCCACGGTAAGGCGGGCGACAAGATCCTGATCGAGGAGTTTCTCGAGGGGGACGAGGTCAGCGTGTTCGCCATCACGGACGGCGAGACGGTCTTGATCATGGAGTGTGCCCAGGACCACAAGCGCGTGGGAGAGGGCGACACGGGGCCCAACACGGGCGGCATGGGTGTCATGACGCCAGTTGCGTCGGTGACACGTCGGCTTCACAAGCAGATCGAGCAGCACGTCTTGCTTCCCACGGTGCACGCCCTGCGTCACGAGGGGATTCCCTTCAGAGGGGTCCTGTTCTGCGGTCTGATGCTGACCGAGGGCGGGCCACGCCTGCTTGAGTACAACGTGCGCTTCGGCGACCCAGAATGCGAGGTGCTCATGCGCCGGCTGAAGGGCGACCTTTTTCCGGTACTGCTCGCAGCCGCCGAAGGACGCCTGGCGGAAATCGACCCTCCGGATTGGGACGAGCGGTTCTGCGTGGGCGTTGTGGCCGCCGCGGAGGGCTACCCCGCGGCGCCGCGCAAGGGCGACCTGATTCGGGGGCTCGAAGCCGCCGACGAGGTCGAGGGCGTCGTGGTTTTCCAGGCGGGCACACGTGGCGCATCTTCGGATGTCTACACGAACGGCGGTCGGGTGCTCTGCGTGACCGCCATGGGCGACGATGTCGAGCAGGCCCGGGAGCGCGCCTACGAGGCCTACGATCTCATCAGCTGGGATGGCAAGTTCTGCCGGCGCGACATCGGTCACCGCTTGCCGAAGGCGGTCGCAGGTGACGGCGTGAATGCGACCCCGCCGGAGGGCGATCCGGGTTCGGTCTACGGGATGCGACCCGATGCACGGCGTTCGTCCACCGCCGGTGGCGGAAGCCGGGACCGCGGTCGCGATGCCCGGCGCTGAGGCGCGCGCGCGTGCCCGCTGACCCGGAGCGGGGGACCGCGTACGGGCCGCGCATCGGAGTCGTCATCCCGACCCTCAACGAGGCCCGCACGTTGCCGGCGCTGCTCGAGCGATTGCTTGCGCAGCCCGGAGCCAGCCCTGGGGGGAGGGCGAGCCTGGATCTTCCGGACGAGATCGTGGTCGTCGACGGGAATTCCCACGACGGCACCTGTCAGCTGGCGCGCGAAGCTGGCGTGAGGGTCATGCAGGGGCCCAGATGTCGTGGCTCACAGCTGGCGCTCGGAGCCAGGGAGCTGGCGACGGATGTGTTGCTCTTCCTGCATGCGGACGCGATCCCCGAGCCGGGGGCCCTGCAGGTGCTGCGCCAGACGTACGGAGACCCACAGGTGCAGTGGACTGCGATGGCGCAGAGCATCGATGCGCCGGGGCGGGTGTACCGCATGATCGAGAGTGCAGCCAACGCGCGGGCGCGCCGTGGCCGGGTCTTCGGCGACAGTGGGCTGGCGGTGCGCCGCGAGCTGTACAGGGCGGTCGGTGGATTCGCGAACCTGCCGGTCTTCGAGGACGTGGAGCTCTCGCAGCGCCTGCGGCGCAAGGCAGCGGTCAGGTGGGTGCAGGGGGCCTGCTTGAGCGTCTCGGCACGCCGCTGGGAGAGCGAGGGCTGGCTTAGCTGTACTCTACGCAACTGGATGCTTAGAATTGGGTTTCGACTCGGCGTGGCACCCACGCAGCTCGCTCACTGGTACGCGCCCCATTCGGATCGCAGCGGGCCAGGTGGGCGTCCGGGTCGAGCCCAGGGAGCCTGAAATTGCGCCAAGAGACCATCGAGAGACGCTACGAGGATTACCTGAGGTCCAGTTCCCTCAAGGTCACGCCACAGCGGCGGCGCATCTTCGAGCGCGTTTTCTCCACACACGAGCACTTCAACGCGGAGACGCTCTACGTCTGGCTGCGCGAGGAGGAGGGCCCTCCGGTGTCCCGGGCCACCGTCTACCGCACCCTGGACCTGCTCGCCAAGGGGGGCTTCATCGCGTCCCTGGATACGGGCCGCGGTGAGCTCGTCTACGAACACGTCCTCGGCCATCAGCACCACGACCACATGGTCTGCATAGAGTGCGGTGGAATCGAGGAGTTCCACGACGAACGCATCGAGGAACTCCAGAAGGTGGCCGCCGACAAGCGTGGCTTTGTCATCAAGAGCCATGAGCATCGGCTGATGGGCACCTGTCGCAACTGCTCGCGCAAGACCGCGCCCTGAGGCGCCCGCCCAGGTTGGGCGTCAAAACAACAGCCCGCCGGGGGAGCTCATTACGGCTCCCGCGGCGGGCTGTTTCGTTTCGGAGTGAGCGCTTACAGCTCGACGCCACGCATGACACGGCGCTGCACCTCGCGCGCGAGCTCGCCACTGTTCAGGCCGTACTTCGTCGCGCGCACGCGCAGGGTGCTCTGGTTGACGTCGAACGTTTCGACCTGGAGGTAGATCATGCCGCCGTCGTAGCGGGCCTTGACCTGACGCAGGGCCTCGTCCACATGGATCGGGTAGGGGCTCATGTGGGATACGGTCTTCTTCACCGCTGCCCACAGCTCGCGCGAATCCGAGGAGATCTGCGCGACGTAGCTGTTGTTGTCACGCAGCTGGTCGGCGACGAACACGCTGCCGGCGCCGAGTGCCACGGCTGCGCAGCTCGTGAACAAGGGGGCGACCAGCAAGCAGGGAAGGAGGATCTTACGCATGGTTCTGACTCTCGTCGTTGGGTTGAATCGAATGGGATGGGGTCACACGGCCGCGGCTGTCGCCGCTTCGACCATGTGTCGGTAGAAGTCGAGACCTTCGCCGTGCTCGCGCTTGTCGCGGCGAGCCCAGTTCGGGTGGTTCCACGGATCGAGGTTTCGTTCCGGGTGGGGCATGAGACCGAGCACGCGCCCGGTGGTGTCGCAGATGCCTGCGATGTGCTGGATGGAGCCGTTGGGGTCCGCCGGGTAGGCGAGCTCCTCGGCCGGATCGGCGGACACGTAGCGCAGCGCGATCTGGCGCCCGGCCTCGAGCGCAGCGAGTACGCCGGCGTCTTTGACCACGAAGCGTCCCTCCGCGTGGGCGACGGGTACCGGGAAGCGCTCGCCGGTCGTGAGCCACGGACAGGCACAGTCCGCGACCTCGACGTCGACCCAGCGGCATTCGTAGTGGTTCGAGGCATTGCCGGTCAGGGCGATATCACGCTCTTCCGGAGCCTTGTCCGGCTGGAAGATGCCGGACTCCACGAGTACCTGGAATCCGTTGCACACGCCCAGGGCCAATCCGCCCTGATCCACAAAGCCGCGCAGGGCGTCACGAAGGCGGGTGCGGTTCTCGAGGCCCCACACACGGCCCGCGGCGACGTCATCGCCGTAGCTGAATCCGCCCGGAAAGACCGCGATGCCATAGCCCTCGAGACGCGTCGGGTCCTCGAGCAAGCGATGCG
>JBLHKW010000086.1:0-22022 GCA_047618565.1 Planctomycetota bacterium | reverse complement strand
CATCGGTGCAGCCTGCGGCAGCGGTGCAGCCTGCGGCAGCGGTGCGACCGGCGGCAGCGGCGGAATGGACCCGGCCTGCGGGAAAGCAGTGGGCAGAGGCTGCGGCGCAGACGGCCCGGGAGCGTTCGACGACTGAGCCTGATAGAAACCGGTGGCCCCCGCACTGACGGGCGGAGTCGCCGACAGGCTCGGTGCGGGCGAGCTCATGGGAGCGGCCGCATCGGGCGCCGTCGGAACAGAGGCAAGCGGATAGAAACCGGTGCCTGCGTTCACTGAAGGCGTCGCCGTGGTCGGGCTGGGCGCCGGGGCCGCGGTCTCGCCGGAGTCCTGCTGCGAGTGGATCGAGTCCAGCACACTTGCCGCGAGCGCTTTGAGCGTCGGAAAAACACCTTGCCCGCTACTCGCGATGCCCTCGAAACTCGGAGCGCCGCAGCGGTTCAAGGAAGCCTCGAGCTCCTCGACCGTCATCGCATCCGGCAGGTCCCGCTTGTTGTACTGGATGACGTGCGGAACGGTATCGAGTGACTTACCGTACTCCTCCAGGTTCTCTTCCAGGTTGCGCAATGACTCAAGGTTCTCCTCGAGCATGGCCGCTGACGAGTCAGCGATGAAGATCACGCCGTCGACGCCCTGCAGCACCAGCTTCCGGGTCGAGTTGTAGTAGACCTGGCCCGGGACCGTGTAGATCTGAAACTGAGTCCGCATGCCTGCGACCGTCCCGAGGTCCAGGGGCATGAAGTCAAAGAAGAGCGTGCGGTCGCCATCGGTCGCAATGCTCGTGAGATCTCCCCGGTTGGAGTCGGGCGCACGCTGGTGCACGACCTCGAGGTTCGTCGTCTTCCCGGACATACCGGGCCCGTAGTAAACGATCTTGACGGTGACCGTCTTGAGGGCAAAGTTAATCTGGACCATTTAGGAATGCTCTCCTGACCCTTCGGAGTTTTGGTTGGGTGCTAGTTGGCGGTGAATGGATCCGGTCGTCGGAGCGCCGGTGGAGGGAAAGATCCCTGAAGGTGCATCGGCTGACCCGAGGCTTGGTTGTGTGGAAGCCGCGCGGCGAGCAGCCGGAGCCTCTGATAGCTGACGCAGGAGACGCAGCATCCGGGATGCAGCCCCCTCCATCGGCACGCGCAGCTCTTCGGGCACGGCGCCGTGTTCGAGAATCACGAGCAGGATCGCGCCCGGACCTTCGTGGATGACGATTGCACCGCGCGTCGCCCGCATGACAACGCGCCGTGGCGCGTCCCAGGAGAGCGGATCGACCGATTGTCGCAGCTGGGCGAGCCACCCGGCGCAAAGGCCCGCAAAGGCTTCTTCGCCGCCAGCTGCCGCGACACAGTCCGTCCCCGGCGTTGAGGGTTCCTGCCCGTCCATCAACGCCACGGGCACGCCGTCCGCGGAAATGATCGCCGCGATACGTACGCCCGGGATGCGCACCAGGGGTTCCAGTACTTCCTTCAAACCAATCGCCCCCGTGATCTGCCGGCCATGCCGGATAGCTTTTTAAGCAGCTCCTCGTGCTCGCGCTTGACCGACTTCGCGCACCACACGGCGCACGAGGCCTGGTCTGCTGGCGCGACCAGAAGCGACCCGAATGTGCCTTCCAGCAGCACCTCCTGCGTCTGCCCAAGGCCGAGCCGACGCGCCGCATCGCGCGAGGCCTGGACAACGCCTCGGACCGCGCGCGCCGTTCGTTCGGCAGTCGCTCCACGCGGCCCTTGCACGAGCGCCGTACCGCCGCGCAGGTAGATCGCAGCACGCACGTCCGCGTCCGCGCTCAGTTCCTGCAGCATCGGGCGCACCGACACACTCGAATTCTCGGGCTGTGTGCCGTGCGTATCGTCAACGAACCGTCCACTACTCTCGACGCGCCTCATGGCCATCTCGAGCGAGGGCACCTCGCCGTTCTGGCCCGTGGTGTCACCCGCCATCGCAAGCACGTAGCGAAAGTTCGCCTCCAGCGTCGGGTCGCCGGGCCGCAGCTCCAGCAAGCGCGCAACCGCGCCGCGAGCCTCGGTCCAAGCACCACATCGGCTGGCAAGATGGAATTGCAGATGGATTGGACCGCTCAGGTCCTTCATCTTCGTCTTGGCATGGTCGGCCATCTCGTAGGCATTGAGACCGTCCTTGCTACGGCGGTCGAGGTAGAAACGCTCGGCGTGAACGCGCGCAAGCGAGTACAGAGCATCACCGTCCTCTGTCGCCTCGAACCATTCGGTCGCCACCTGCTCGGCACGATCCAGTCGGCTCGCACTCAGCAACACACCTGTCAGCTCACGCCAGATTGCCGAACGAGGCGAAGCTGCGAGCTGTGCCTGTAACGTGCGGATGCGCTGATCCACCTGCAACTGACGCGCTCGGTCACCGAGGCGCCGCAGTTCGGCGTCGTTGGGGAACAGCTGCAGACCTTCGGTGCAAACGCGCAATACCTCGTCGGTGTTGCCGGCGATGACGTACTCACGCGCCATCGACACGTAATTCCCCGAGTTCGCCTCGCCAGCAAGCTCTTTCGCTGCCTTGCGAATGCGATTCCTCGACACCATCTTGCCCAAGAAACTCACTGACTTACCTCCATGTGATCAACCAGAGCCTGGATGTCGATCTCAATCTGTTCGCGGTATTGCCAGTCGGGAATGTCGAACTCCAGGCAACTCCGGAACGTCGCCAGCGCCAGCGCGAACTCTCCACGCTGAACTGCCTGGATCGCCTGAACGCGCGACATGTTCGCCATCTCAAGCGTTCGCTGGGTCTCGATGGCCTCCGCAGCTGCACGTGCGGCCGCCTGCTGCCCGAGCTCATCCAGGCGCGCCTGGAGCTTTGAGCACTCGGCGGTCGCTCCGAAATAGCCAGCCCAGAAGCGCTTGCTCGCGATGAAGTCCTGGATGGCCTCGAGCCGCACCATGACGCCTTCTTCCTCGAGCCCAGTCGCCGTCGGCATGCGCCCGAACTCTCGCTTGACCTCCAGCTCCCGATAGACAACGGCCGTGATCATGGTTGCCGCCAGCATCAATACGAGCAGCAACCGATTGCGTCGGCCAGAGCGCACCTTGCGCTCAGCTTCTTCATAGCGCAGGTCACGGATCATGCGCGCCACATCCCGGCGCGAGCGATCCAGCAGCAAGATCTCCTGCAACCACGGAATGGCATCGGCCACCTTGCCATGCGCGATGAACGCATCTGCTCGCTGCAGGTAGCGCGCCACCAGCTCGTCGGTGTTGCCAGAACGGCGCATGAGACCAGCGAGTTCATGGTCGATCGTACGCTCGTCAGGCATGTGCGCTGAGAGCAGCTCGAGCACGCTTTGCGCACGCTCGACCTCGCCGGCGCGCTCCAGGAGAATCCCCAGACGTCGGCCCTCGACGGCAAGCGAGATGCGGTTCTTCTTGAGAACGTCGGGATGCGCCAGCCCCAGGATCAGCAACGCCTCGAGCTGACGTAGATTGCCGGGGTCCTCGGTCAGAGAATCGAGCAACGCCTTGCCGAAGGCAGTTGCGGTACGCTTGTCGAACTCCTCAGCCGCGCGCTCCATCTGACCGCGTAGATCGGTACCCTCCGCCGGAACATCCACAGTTCCGGTCAATGCCGACACAACGTCGGACACGATCAATGTCTTGTTTGCTGTCGCTTCAGTCACTCGTTGATCCCCGGGTTCGGGACCGGACTTGAGAACGCCAATGCAGGGACGTCATGACCTGTCCGGGCATGTTCTTCTGGTATCGATCGATGTTTCTATCCATCTGAAGCCAATCAGCCGTCTGTCGGGATTCCCTGGCCTACAGCCCGCTCCACGCGCCCAGGGCTCGTAGACGGACCGCGGACCCGGAAAAAACTTTCGACTCAGTCCTCCGGGTCGATGGAGAGAGCTCCGGACACGTTGCCGGCGAGATCACTCACACCAGTGATGTCCAGGGTGTCCGTGGCGCCAAGCGCGGTCGCAAGCGTGATGCGATAGTGCTTCGCATCGACCGAGGCCACGGACAGGACCGACTGACCGCCCGATGCAGACCAGTTGCTGGCCATGCCGGTGAAGGTTGCATCCACGTCCTCGGTGAAGAGCATGTCGACCACGTTGCCGGCGACATTCTCGCGCAGGTTCGTGAAGGCATTCTGTAGGGACGGAGCGACCGAGTCCCCCACGATGACGGCTCCCAGGCTCGCACCCGACAGGGTGTTTCCCGACACATCCTTCACGCCGTCCACCTGGACGGTGAAGCTCTGAGCGGGGTCAAGGTCCACATCGTCAGGCAGTTGAATGGTCACGGCAGCATCGGTGCTGTACCAGCTGAACGTGGCGGCCGACAGGTCGATCACCGTGGAACCGTTGGTCACGGTGTAGTTGGCATCGTCAAGCGCGGTGGTGAGATCCAGGACCTCGTTGAACTGGACCACTACCGTGTCGTGACCGCGATCGGCGACTGCCGTGGGCGTGATCGCACTGAGTAGCGGAGCGGCGACATCGTCCGTAACCGCGAGCGTCATCGTGCCCGGCGTCGGCGTACCCGCCAGGTCCTCAGACCCCGCGGCGATGACCACGTTGGATCCCGCGCTGACCGCGGCATCAAAGACGACTCGCAAGATTCTAGGACTAACGTGGGTCACGGCCGTGCCGGTCGCGGCGCCACCGTTGAAAACGTAGTCGGCCGGGGTGCTCACGGAAGCCGTCTCCACGGCTTCGTTGAACGCGATGAACAGGACCGTGTTGTCGGTCGAGTCGGTGAACGCCGCCGAGAAGCTCTCGAGCGGCTCCCGCAAGTCGCCAGTCGTGGTGACCGTCTCGGTGTCCGTCGTTGCCAGCGCAACTCCCTGCGAAGTACGCAACGGGTTCGCCGTGTCGACCTGCAACTGAATGTCGTAGTCGGCCATGAACTGGGCATCGGCGCTGGCGCCGTTGTCCAGGGTCATCAGGACCTGAGTCGGGTTAGCGGTGAAGATCTCGAGCGTCGCGCCCGTCAGATCCAGTGCCCCGCCGCCGCCATTCAAGACGACCGTGTACTGACTCGGGTCGAGCAGTTTCCACGGGCTCATCTCCTGGCCGAAAGAGACAAGGATGCGGTCGTTATCCTCCCCCTCCAGGGCCGTGATCACGCCGCCGCCGTCCTGCGCAGGCACGCTGACGACCTCGTCCGCGATATCCATGCTCATGGCGGGGAACATGTAGTTGCCCGCCAGGTCGGTCACACCCAGCACGTCCAGGGTGTCATCTAGGTCGATGACGAAACCATACGCGAGGCGCACACCCAGGCCACCGTTCAGGATGGTTGCGGACAGGGGGTAACCCCGCAGCGTCTGAGCCATGTCGTTGTCGCGGATTGCGAAGCGACTTCCGGAAACGTTGGTCGACGCGTTGAAGAGGTCCTGCAGGCGGTCGCAGGGCTCCGAGAAGTGCAGGACCAGCTGATCCGTGCTGGTCATGTCGCGCCACACCTGGTGTGCCAGCGGGAGGTTCGCCTCTCCGACCACCGCACCGGTACCCGGAGTGGCAGATATCGTCCGGCCGCCAACGTCGCGCATGGTGTTCAGCACGACACGCACCGTGTCGCCGCTCTTGAGCGCGAGGCTACCGCTGTCGAGGGTCATCGTGGCGCTGTCGTTGGCGTAGATGACCGTGCAGCCCGTGACGTCGATGGGCGTCCCGCTGGGCGATTCGACGACCCAATTGACGGCGCTCTCGACCTCGGCGCTGACCATGGTGTCATTGAACAACACGACCAGCGCGTCGTTGTCCGCGCCCTCGATGGCATTCGAGGTAATGGCCAGGATGGCCGGGTCTTGCGTGTCCGTGGTGGCGATCGCGACCGGAGCAGTGGCGCCCAGGTCGAGCGTCTCGCCAGCCAGGTCCGCCACGAGGCCGACCACCGAGAAGGTGAAGTCACCCGGCACGATCGCCGTGTTGGTGACCAGACGCACAACACGTCCACTGCCACCCACGAGTGCAGCCGTGTTGGTCACGACAGCCGGGCTGAAACCGTACAAGGCCGTGTTCGTCGCGGCGGTCGGATCCAGGTCCTCGGAGAAGGTGACATCGACGGTATTGCCGGAGGTGTCGATGGTCCTGTTCTGCATGGCCGAAACGAGGGTCGGCTTGGTGCTGTCGCCCGAGGCGGTCACACCGAACCCCGGGGCGCCGTTAAAGGTCTGACCATCCACGTCGGTCAGGCCGACTGCCGTCAGGACGATCGCGTCAGTGTTCCCCATGTCAAAGTCGAGCTCGATCGTGAGCGCGCGGGTGCTCAGATCGTAGGTCAACGTCTGGTCCGCCATGGTGACGGGGTTGCCGTCGACCGTCAGGGTCCAGCCGGCCGGCAGGATGGCAAGGTCGGGATCAAAGGCCTGATCGGTGACGGCCACGACGGTGTCACCACCGAGGTTCTCGACCGTCGTCGCGCTGACCGACGTGTACGCGTTCACCGCCGGGCTGGTGTTCGCGATCGCCTCGGTCCCGGCGTAGGTGTTGCCGTGGTAGCCGGCGATGCTGTTGAGGGCAACCGTGTCGAGCCCGGGAACAATGGGGGCGCTGAAGGTCACGCGCAACGTGTTGTCCGCGACCTGAGCGACGCTCAGGGGCAGGGTGATGGTCGTCGAACCGCCGTGATCGTTGACGGTGAATGCGCTCGTCAGGACGCTGGACACGGGGTCCATGGGCTTGGCGAAGATGAAATCGACTACGCGCCCCAAGGCATCCACGGCCAGACGCTGCTCGACGGTCGGCGCGGTGAGCGCTGATGCATCGCCTGTCGCGACTCCCGCAACCCCCGTGGTTGCGAGCGGTACGTCCGCAACACTCATGAGCGACGTCGCCGCCAGGGTCAGGTTGGTGTGCAGGTTCGCCGCCGCCCCCAGGGTCACTGTCAGTACCTGGGTCGCCTCGGTGAAGTTGAACCCTGATCCGGTCCAGTCGAGGACAGACGAGTTCACCGTCAGGGCCCAGTTGGAGTTGTCGACCACATCGGTGGCGACCACACGTGCGCCGCTGAACGTGATCGTCAAGCGGTCACCTCCGAGCAGGCCGTCCGCCGTGTCCTGGATCGCCGACGTGATCACGAACGTCGGTGCCGAGCTGTCCGTGGTCGTGACCGAACGCGGCACGCTGCTCACGCCCGGCTTGCCAACGACACGGATCGTGTGACTGCGCGTGACGCGCGCACTCCAGACGACCTGTACCACGTTCGACGTCTTCGAGACGGCCGTGGGGGACTGCCCGGCGCTGGCCGTGAAGTTGCTGGCCCCGATGCCGCCCGGGTCCTCGCTGAACACGATGCGGGTGGTCAGACCATCCGCGTCAACGACGAGGTCCTGGACCACGCTCACCAGGCTGATCCCATCGTCCGATGAGCTGGAGCAGGCTCCGAGCATGCAGAGGAGGGTGAGGACGGTCCAATTCTTGATGCGATACCCGTGAGTCATGGGGACAAAGCTCGCGCAGGTGCGGGGCGTGGGAGATGGGTGTGGGGGGCCACACCGAGCGTGAAAGGGGTACAGGCATGCAGGGGCTGCAAACCATTGCATGGCGTATCGACCCCCCCCCTCGCACGCCTTGAGGGTGCTTATCGCTTCTTACCCGCCGGCCCCCTGCTCGGGGCACCCTGGGACCCTCGCCGATGGCCCCCAGGGGCCGTCAGCGCCAGAGGAGGCTGTTGATAAAGTGCGCCGGATGCCAGGGCAGTGGCATCCGCTTGGGTGTGGTGCCTGAAAACGCCGGCGAATCGGTGGACTCGGCGAGGCTTTCAGGTGCCACACCCAAGCGGAGGATGCTGTCCTGCGACCGGAGGATTTTTTTAACAGGCCTCCTAGCAGGCCGTGGTGAAATCACGGCGGGCTCGAAGCCGTCAGGATTCGATCTGGCAAGGCGCGCTGACGACGCGTATTCGTGGATACTCGGAGGAAGCGCAACGCCGCCAGGGCGGAGCCTGGCGGATTTGAGCGGGTCGTGACTTTCACCACGGGCTTTTAGGGGGCCAGTACGAGCGGATCGATCACGACTCCGGAGAGCTCCGTGGAGCCGTCGACGCGAAACGCGGCCTGAGCACTCCAGGGGACCCCGATCCAGGCGGGATCATCCGGGATATTGGCGCTCCATTGCGCCCGCCCCGAGCTGTCCGCGCTGCGCGGGTAGACCAGCAACGAAGAGCGCTGCAACAACAGTGCCGCCCCACCGACGCCCGGGATGTGGATCGGCTGCGGTGCACGCTCTCCTATAAGGAAGAGGACGCTACCAGCCCCCGGCCTTGCGGCCACGAGCTGCACCTGGCCACCCAGGACCGGAACGTCCTGTTGCTGGAGCGCACGCTCGCCCGTGTCAAAGAAGCGAACGCCTCCGGTCGAGGAGAACTGGTTGGCGTGGGCATCCTTGTGGGCCACTGCAATGCGGGTTCCGGTGCTGTCCAGGGCCAGAGCGTGCACGCTCCCCGGCAGATCGGCGCTGAAGACCGGGCTCGGATCGTCCAGGTCGAACAGCAGGACTTCCGGTTCGGCTCCACCCAGGCCCCAGGTCCCGAGCGCGACGCGGCGCCCATCGGGCGTCATGTGCAGCGCCTGGGCCACGTTCTGAGGGCCCCCGACGAGGCCATTCTGGCTGTAGTTGATGAGGCGTGTGCCCGGCGCAAGGTCCCAGGTCTCGAGCCGTAGCCCGACACCGGTCGTGCGGTCCCACCAGGTGAGGGCCAACAGGCTGCCATTCGCCGAGAGCGCCGCACGGGTCGCGAGCTCGACCGGACTACCGAGTAGCGTGCGCACGATGCGGTACGACCCAGGCCCTTGCACCCACACATCGAGGCGACTGCTGCCCCCTACCGCCAGGACCCGCCCGGTACTCGACAGGGCCAGTGCGGGTGTGGCAGCCGTTCGTGCGAGTTGATCTATCTGTGCACCACGGCCATTGAATACGAAGACATCGAGGCCCGCGGCCAGCACGACACGTTTCCCGTTGGCGCTGACCTGCAGCTCATTCAATGCGCTGCCGGGCACGAACCGTTGCTGGATCAAGGCTCCGCTCGGTCCGTCGATCCAGTTCAGCTCTATCCGTGCCAGGTCCGGATCGAGGACCGCGAAGGCCACCAGTTGCCCCCCGTGATCCGTTGCGACGAGTGCCGAGCCCCGGGACACGACTCCCGAAGTGAAGGTCCACACGGGGTCCATCGTCGCCGCGCCACCTGCCTTCAGGGCATCGTGGCGAAAGACCTCGGAGAGCCTGTCATTGCCGGAGACGACCTCCTGACGCATTCCGTAGAGCGCGTCGGCGCCCTGCCCGGCGACCGCCATGACGGACGTGGCCGAGGAGGCGGGCGCGGATCCTTGAAAGTGGGGCGTGCGGGCACCGGCCGGGGATTCGCCAGGGGCATCCAGTACGGACCAGCGGCCCTCAGTGCCGACCGAGCTGACCCAGACCAGGTTCTCTGACCCCGCGAAGGTCACGTCGCTGGGAATCCACTGATCCGTGGCCGGCGCAGGAAAAACCCAACGCAAGTCAGGGTTGAACGGGTCTGAGCCGCCCTGGGCGAGGGGTAAGACGACCAGGCCCAGGGTGCGGACAAGGCGATCGAGGATCGGGGTTTCAGGCATTCAGCGTGGGGTCTCCAGGGAAGCCTATCCCGCCCTTGGTGGGCCGGTCGGGGCGCCCCCCCGCCACCCCAGGCACCCGCCGCCGCACCCGGCCGGCGCCGATGACGCGGGGCGACCGTTGGCCTGCGGCACGGCCGCCGTTAGAATCCGGCCCCAACTTCCGGCTCCAGGGGCAGGAACGCGGCGGCCCGGGTGGCCCGCGTCCCTTTCCATTGGCCTTCAATCCCATGAAACAGACTTCTCTACACAGCGCGCACGTCGAGGCCGGCGCCAAGCTGGTCGAGTTCGGTGGCTGGCACATGCCAGTCCAGTACGGACCGATCCTCGACGAGGCGCGCACCGTCCGCAACCAGGTCGGGCTCTTCGACCTGGGGCACATGGGACGCGTGCGCGTGACCGGCCGCGACCGGGTGGCCTTCGTCGACAAGGTCGCCTCGTGTTTCTGTGCGAAGATCCCTCTCGGTTCGATCCGTTACGGGCTGCTGTGCCGCGAGGACGGCAACCCGATCGATGACATCCTGGTCTACCGCGGCGAGGACGAGGTCTTCATCGTGGTCAACGCGTCGAACACGGAAGTGGACCTGAACTGGCTGCGTGAGAAGGCGACCGACTTCGACGTCGAGATCGACGACCAGACGCTCGAGCTCGCGATGCTGGCCTTCCAGGGACCGAAGTCCGAAGAAGTGTTGCAGAAGGTAGTCACCGACTACGACCTGAGTGGACTCAAGTACTACAAGTTCGGCTTCGGCAACGTCTGCGGGATGGCGAACACGCGCATCAGCCGTACGGGTTACACCGGAGAGGACGGCTTCGAGATCTACTTCCCGTGGGATGAAGCGCCGCGCGTCTGGAACGAGCTACTGGCTGCCGGGTCGGACTACGGCCTGTGCCCCATCGGCCTGGGTGCGCGCGACACGCTGCGCCTCGAGGCGGGCATGTCACTCTACGGCCACGAGATCGACCTGGAACACAACCCGATCGAGGCCGGTCTGAACTTCGCCGTCTCCTTCAAGGAGGAGAAGGGCGACTGGATCGGGCGCGACGCCCTGGCCGCGATCAAGGCCGCCCCCAAGCGCGCACTGGTCGGATTGACCACGGACGGCAAGCGCGTTCCGCGCCAGGGCTACAAGCTCTTCATCGAGGACCGCGAGGTCGGCAGCATCTGCTCCGGCGCCGTATCACCGACCCTCGACACTTACATCGCGACCGCCTACCTGCCCATCGAACTGGCGCAGCCGGGCCAGGTCGTCGACATGGACCTGCGCGGCAAGCGCCAAGCGTGCCAGGTCGTCAAGCTCCCTTTCTTCTCGAGAACACGCAAGTAGACCGACTCAACGAGTCACCGACACGGACCGAAAGACATGCGACCGGACGACAGAAAGTACATGAAATCCCACGAGTGGGCCAAGCTCGACGGTGACACCATCATCATCGGCATCACCGACTTCGCCGTGGAGGAGCTCTCCAATGGCAACGACGGAGACCTGGTCTACTGCGACCTGCCCGAGGTGGGTCGTCAGCTCGGAGCGGGCGAGACCTTCGGAGAGATCGAGTCGGTCAAGGCCGTCGCGGACCTCAACGCCCCCGTCGCCGGCGAGGTGATCGAGATCAACAAGGAGGTCGAGGAGCATCTCGAGATCCTGTCTAACGATCCCTGGAACAAGGGCTGGCTGATCCGCATCAAGCCCGAGAGCAAGAGTCTCGACGGTCTGCTCGACGCGGCCGGGTACGAAACCCAGCTCACGGAAAGCGCGAGCTAAGGCGCCAGCCGCCACGCAAGCCGGCTGGCGGAGTAACCCAATGGCTTCGGAAACGTGGCGGCTGCTGTCTACCTGGGACGAGAGCGCGGAGTTCCACATGGGCTTCGACCAGGCCCAGCTGGACGGGGGCTGTGAGCCGCCGACACTGCGTCTCTACACCTGGCTCCCGGACGCGCTGAGCCTGGGCTACTTCCAGCCCAAGGACGATGTACGCGACCTGGGGCTCGCGACCCATGTCGTACGGCGCATGACCGGCGGCGGCGCGATCCACCACGTGAACGAGCTGACGTTCTCGATCACGGTGCGCCACAATCACCCCCTGTACCGTGGACCGGTGGGCCCCTCGTACGTCCGCGTGCATGCGGCCATCGCCAGCGCTCTGTCAGAGGTCGCTGTCGAGGCCGATCTACGCGGTGACACCAGCGTCAGCTCGGACCGCAGCGGAACAGGCATGTGCTTTCACGACTCGACCGCCCTGGATCTGGTGTGGAACGGGCGCAAGGGCGTCGGCTCCGCCCAGCGCCGCAAGGCCACGGGCACCTTGCACCACGGTTCGATCAAGCTGTCCCCATCCAGCATGGAGAGTGGCGTCGCGACGGCCAGTGAAGGTGGCCAGGTGCTCACACCACAGGAGTTCGCTCCAATCCTGTGCCGCGCGTTCGAAGCCGAGCTCGATATACAGCTCGCCCCCGAACGGCCGCAGGACGACGAGATCGCCGCAGCGCAGCGGCTCGGCCCCCATTACAGCTCGACCGAGATGCTGGAACGGCGCTGACGGGAGCGGCCGCGTGACGCGGCTACAGCCGGGAGCTCAGCGCGCGAATTCGAGCTCGATGCGCCAGTCGGCGGGCGAGTCGAGACCCACGCTGAAGCCCACAATGCGCGCGCCGTCGTCCAGCTGAACCAGGTGCCAGCTATCCGGATGCGGACGGTCTGCCATCCAGTTCCGATCCAGACAGAGGCGGGTCAGCTCGGAGGATACCTGGGCCGCATGCATGTCGAAGGTCAGCGGCATGCTCAGCTCTTCGCGTCGTTGATCGTGGGTGTGCGCATGGAGCGCCGCAAACGCGAGCCCGAGTCGCGCTCCATCTTCGAGCACGGCGGGCGGCAGGATGCGCATCGACCTGGGCGCGCCCTCGCAGACCGTGACGGAAGCGGAGAGCCCGTACCCGAGTCGCAGATGGACGAAGAGCGCGTGCTCGATGAACAGGTGTCGCACCATCTTGCCCGCCTGATCGCGGCCATCCGAAAGCCAGACATCGAAGCCGGCGCGCTCCAACCGTTGATTGAGCAACGCGGCGACGTCGGAGGCGTTGGTGCCCGGAGCGAGCAGTGGGTGAAGCGAGACCTGGCGCGACTCGAACTCGCCCTGGGCCTGTACGGCCCCGATCTCGATCTCGACCCGCGCCCCGGCGACCGAGGCGATCTCGCCCGAGAAGGTCAGCTGAACCCACTCTCCGACCGCGTCCGGCGAGCGTTGCGCCGACGCATCCTGGATCGGAAGCGCGAGGAGAAAAAAGGCGATCAGTAGACGCGTCATCGACAACCCCATGGCCCGTGGCGGTGCGGTGTGGAGCACGATCGGCCCCGTGGCATCAGCGGACGCTCGTGGCGCGGCCCTATTCCCGCAAAGACGGGCGCAGGCGGGCAATCGACGGACCGGGGAGCTTCTTCAGAGCGCATGGAAGTGGTTACCCCGCCAGGACTTGAACCTGAAATGTCTGGACCAAAACCAGATGTGTTACCAATTACACCACGGGGTAATGCTCTGAAGGTCGGACACGATAGCAACCGTGACGCGAAAAGCGACCCCCCGTCTGCGAGTACCTGAGGAGCGGGATCAGCCCTGTTCCGGAATCGCGTCTTCGATCGCGCACGTGAGCGCGCGCAACGCGGCCGTGGAGGCCCATTCCTGGATCCGGGTCCGGCTGACCGGCGGGAAGCGGCGCTCCTGGCTGGCCACGACGCCGCGCACACAGGTGGCGAACCACACCAGCCCCACGGGCTTCTCCGGCGTGCCCCCTGCGGGTCCTGCGATGCCCGTCACCGCGACCGTGGCGTCCGCCCCACTGGCCTGCAACGCACCCCTCGCCATGGCCTCCGCGACCTCGCGAGAGACGGCTCCATGCTCCGCCAGCAGCTCCTCCGCGACCCCCAGGCGCTCGCGCTTGGCCCGGTCCGAGTAGGTCACGAAGCCCTCGGACAGGACATCGCTGGCGCCCGGAACGCTCACCACGCGGGCCGCCACCAGGCCCCCGGTACAGGACTCGGCCAGGGCCAGAGCCAATCCGCGCGCGCGCGCCGCATCCACCAGCAGGACCGCCGGGTCGCCCTCGATCTCGCTGTACACGAACGCACCGAAGCGTCCCCGAAATTCGCGTGCCCGGCCCTGTACGAGATCGTCGGCCGCGGCCTGTTCCGAGGCCCAGCCGACCACGCGCACGGTCAGCGTCCCGGCGCTGAAGGTGACCCCCATCTGGGGGTTGGCTCCGCGCACCATCCACTCCTCGACCTGATCGGCGAAGACGCTCTCCGAGATGCCGAAGAGATGAAAGCGCACCTCGGAAGAGGCGTGCTCCACGGATCGCTCGCCCCGCAGCCAGCCCAGCACGTGGGCCTCGAGCATGGGCAACATCTCCCTCGGCGGACCCGGCAGCGAGAACAGAACGTACCCATCTCCGTGTGCCCGGAAACCGGGCGCGGTCCCCTGGTCATTGGGAACCACCGCGGCCCCGGCCGGGATCCACATCTGGCGCTCGTTCGCGGGCGCCATGCTGCGGCCGCTGCGCGCATACCAGGCCTCGACCTGCGCCTGCGCTTCGCCCGAGCGCACCAGCTCGCATCCGAGCGCCCGAGCCGCTGCAGAGCGCGTCACGTCGTCCAGGGTCGGGCCGAGCCCGCCGGTCACGATCACGGTTGCGTGATCGCGACCGAGTCGGCGCATGCTGTCCGCGATCAGAGCTTCGTCGTCCCCCACCACCTCGAAGCGCCCGGCGTGCAACCCAACCTGAAGCAGGCGCGCCGCGATCGCCGGTGAATTGAGGTCCGGGTGGCGTCCCTCCAGCAACTCATCGCCAATGGCCAGTACCGCGACCCGTGCGGCGCGCGCACTCTCGGCGGCCCCGGCGTGCTCGCCCGACGTCATTCCGTGGATGCCTCGGAAACCGGCACCCTGCGCGACATCAGATTGCCGAACTCGTAGAGCACGACCATCGGAATCGCCATCAGCATCTGGGTGAACGGATCCGGGGGCGTCAGCACGGCCGCCATCACCAGAGCCACCACGATGAAGTGTCCCCGATAGGCCGAGAACTGTGCCGGGCCCGCGAGCCCAAGCCGGGTAAGCCCAAGCATCACCACGGGCAACTGAAAGACCGCCCCGAGGGCCAGTGTCAGGCTGGTGAGGAACGACCAGTAGTTGTCGATGCTCTCCCAGTAGTGGATCTGTTCGAGCGTCATACGCGCCAGGAAGTACAGCGCGTAGGGCACCATCATGAAGTACCCGAACAGTACGCCCGACACGAACAGCAGGACGCTGAGCGGGAAGTAGCGCATGGTCAGGTTCCGCTCGCGCTTGTACAGGCCGGCGGCGATGAACTGCCACATCTGCCACAACAGCACGGGCCCGCCGAAGAACAGCGCGAACATGAAGCAGACGCGCATGTAGAAGAAGAAGCCCTGCGAGGCGGCATCCCCGCGCATCTTCTCCGGCACGCGCAGCTCGACGCGCACCTCGCGCTGGTCCGGGTCCTCACTCGTGAAGAACTCCTCCCAGCGCGTCGGGTCCTGCTCGACGTGGGCGTCAAAACGCTCGCCCAGCTCCTCGTTGAGCATGGCCGCAGCGCGCTCGTAGGGCTGGAATACCCAGTCCGCCAGGGTCTCGTGGAAGGTCCACGCGACCACGAACACGAGCCCTATCGCGATGACGGACCGCATGACGCGGGTCCGCAACTCGGCCAGATGGTCCGCAAGGGACATCCGAGAGTCCTCGATCGACTCGGGGTCCTCATTCATGGGCATTTTGAAATGGGCGGCCTCCCAACGCTCGTGGGAGGCCGCCCATATTCATGAATTCCGGTCGCGCTGGCGGCCAGCAGAGCCTACTTGAAGAAGCTCTCGAGCTCGCGGATCGAGACGATCTGAACGCCCTTGGCCTGCGCCTGCTTGTACTCGGGCAGCTCCGAGGGCTGGACCGGCTCTTCGTAGGCCTCGCCGTTCTCATCCTGGTAGAGGGCCTCGCCCACGATCAGGTAGGCCGAGTCGTTGTCGATGCGCTTCTGCACCGCGACGCCGATCTCGTCGAGCAGGAGCCGCAGCTCCTTCTCGTTGTAGCGCGCGGAGAAACGGCCGATCAGGACCGCGTTGCGGACGCCCGTCGGGTCGTAGAGCGGGTTGACGATCTGGTCGTCGGTCACGATCGGGTCGAAGGGATCGGTGACGTCGATCATGCGCACCTCGGCGCGCGTATCGTCGACCTGGGTCACTTCGATCACACCCTTGTGCGTGTCGGAGTTGGCCTGGCCAGACACCACGTCGAAGCGCATGCCGCGCTTGAGACGGTTGACCCGGCCGAGGTTGATCCAAGCCAGGCCGAGATCGTTGGAGGCCGCGAGAATCACGCCATCGGGCTTGCTGGGTTCCTTGGTGAAGGCCAGAAGCTTGCTGAGCTGCTTGAAACGGGACGTGGCAGCCTGCTGCTCCTCGTAGAGGTCACGCTGGCTGTCTTGCAGCTCGCCCCGTGCGGAGCGCAGCTGGTTGTCGCGGTCGTTGCGATCGGCGGTGACCGATGCCACGCGCTCCTCGAGCTCGGTCTGCATGTCGCGCGCCGCGTTGGTCGCGTCGGTCAGCTGACTCTGCAGGTCGCGGATCTCACCATCCTTGGCTGCGGTGACATCGTTCAGCGAGCTGCGCGCCGCGTCGCGCTCGCTGCGCAACGTCGAGATCTGACTGTTCAACGTCTCGATCTCGCGGCCCTTGGCGGCGTACTGGGCGACGACGAGCGGCACGGTCTCCGCGAAGGTCGTCACGCTGTCGTCGATGTCGGAGAAGGTCGCCTTCAGGGCGCCGAATCCCTCGGCCGCGGCCGTCAGGTTCGCACGCGCACCGATCTCGTCCTTCGGGGCGAAACCGAGCACCTTGGTGATGTCCAGGGATCGCTTGGCCTCCACGTCCGCGCGGGCGACGGAGTCAGCCTCGCTCGCGACGGCGCCGGCGAGCCTGGCCTCGGCGTTGGTCAAATCCTGTTGGGAGATGTAACCAAACGCCATGGCGACGAAGAACAGGACGATCACACCGATCATCCACACGGCGCTGATGCGGGCCGCTCCGCGTTGAGAACGCTTGGTCATGGGTCTCGGACCGAGATGGGGGCAAGGGGGGGGTGGGCTTCGGGCTAGATCCAGTATCCGAGGGCGCCCAGTGCCTCAAAAGGGCGCATCTTGATAACCGAAGGGGCCCCTGAACGACAAGGGAAATCGACCGTCTTGACCGCAGCGAGTGTCGCCCTAACCTGTCCTGTGTCGGTAGCTTGGACCGGCGCGGGCCAGGCCAGGACGGGTCCCCGCCGCGTCCATTGGGTACTGGATACCCCCCGAGTACCGCCCCCACCGCCCCCGGTTTCCCCCAATTTTGAGGCCTCGCTTGCCCCCGACCGCGACCCCCAACCCACAGACCGCCGTTTATGGTGTCCTGGGAGGCATTGCCTCCGGCAAGTCCGAGGTTGCGAGCCTTCTGGCCGGCCCGGACGGGCTGATCCTGTCGGCCGACGCCCTGGCCCACGAGGCCCTGAACAGCCCCGAGGTGCAGGCCCAACTGGTCGCTGAGCTGGGTCCGCAAGCCGTTGGAGAGGATGGAAGGAGCGACCGAGCCTGGATCGCCGGGCGCGTCTTCGACGACCCGGCCGCACGCGCCCTGCTCGAAAGCTGGATCCATCCGCGAGTTCGTGAGAGGATCACCGCCGAAATGGCCAGCGCGCGTGCGCGGGGCGCCGAGCGGATCGTGCTCGACGTCCCCCTGCTGCTAGAGAACGACGCCGAGCACGGATACGCCGCAGAGTGCGACGTCCTGATCTTCGTCGAAGTTTCACAGCAAGAACGCGAGCGACGGGCCCAGGCATCACGCGGGTGGGCCGCAGGCGAGGTCGCTCGCCGCGAAGCCGCCCAGCTACCACTCGACCAGAAGCGACGACGGGCAGACTTCGTCGTCTCCAACGAGGGAACGCTCGCGGAACTCGAGGTCGCCATACGCGACATCCTGGACGCTCCCCGCAACCACTCATAACGAGAGTCCGACAGCCCGGCACCCATGGCGAATCAGCTGAAGAAGAAGCGTCCGTACGGCAAGCAGGCCAAGCACGGCAAGCCGTTCAAGCAAAAACCGCAGTATCAGCAAGCGCGGGGGGCCGACGCGTTCATCGACTTCGATGCGCTACCTGCGGACCTCAACCAGGAGGAGTACGACGAACTCGTCGCCGCTCTGCCGCCGTACAAGAAGCGCACCAAGCCCAAGTCCGTCGACCATTGTGCCTTGCTGGCGATGACCATCTCCGAGATGCACGATCTCGGCAACAAGGAGAAGGTGCCGGAATTCGAGGGCCGCAACCGGCGCGACGCCATCTGGCAGATCACGACCCATCGCCTGCAGGCCCACCTGCCCGTGATCACCGAGGGCATCCTGGACGCGGGCGCGGGCGGCCACGTCTTCATGCGCTCCGCGGCACAGGATTACATGCCAGCCCCGGAGGACGCCTTCGTACCGCAGTCGCTGATCGAGCGCTATGGCCTCGAGCGTGGCATGACGATCACCGGTCCCCTACGCGTGATCAGGGAGGGCGAGAAGTACCTCTGCCTGTGGGACGTGCTCACGATCGACGGCCAGAAACCCGAGAAAGCTCGCGGCCGGACGCCATTCAAGGAACTCGTCCCGCTCTACCCGGACGAGCGCATCATGCTCGAGGGCACCGCGGACAATCCCCTCGAGATGCGCATCGTGGACCTGATCACCCCCATCGGTCGCGGTCAACGCGGCCTGATCGTGGCTCCGCCGCGGACGGGCAAAACGGTCCTGCTACAGATGCTCGCCAAGTCGATCGTGACCAATGCCTCCGATGTGCATCTGATCATCCTGCTGGTCGACGAACGCCCCGAAGAGGTGACCGACTTCCGCCGAACGGTCATGGGTGAACGCGTTGAGGTCATCAGCTCTACCTTTGACGAGCCGGCATCGCGCCACCTGCAAGTGGCTCAGATGGTGATCGACAAGGCCAAGCGCATGGTCGAGGCCGGCGAAGATGTCGTCATCCTGCTCGACTCGATCACGCGCCTGGCACGCGCCGCCAACGTCGAGGCGCCGAGCAACGGCAAGCTTCTCTCGGGTGGTCTCGAAGCGACCGCGCTGCAGATGCCCAAGCGCTTCTTTGGCGCGGCGCGCAACCTCGAGGACGGTGGCTCGCTCACGATTCTGGGCACGGCCCTGATCGAGACCGGGTCCAAGATGGACGAGGTCATCTTCGAGGAGTTCAAGGGCACCGGCAACATGGAGCTGGTGCTCGACCGACGCCTCTCCGACCGGCGCATCTTCCCGGCCGTCGATATCAACCGTTCGGGTACCCGTAAGGAAGAGCTGCTCTTCACCCCGGAGGAGATCGAACGGGTCTGGATGCTGCGCAAGGTCCTCAATGAACTCGACCCGGTCGAGGCCATGGAGATGCTCATCCAGAAGATGAAGAAGACGAGCGTCAACGGCGAGTTCTTGATGTCGATCGGCGGCTGAGCCGGGGCCGGCAGCCTCACGACATGAACGCGCCGCCGTTCATGTCCAGCGCCTGCCCCGTCACCCCGCGCGCGTCCGCAGAGAGCAACCACGCCACCATCCCGGCGACGTCCTCGGGCTGACTCATGCGGCCCAGGGGCACCTGCGTCATCGCAATACCGAGGGCTGCCTTTTCGGAGACGCCCATCGCACTGGCCATGCCCGCGATCCCCTCGTGGGCCATGGCCGTGTCCACCCAGCCGGGGCACAGTGCGTTGACCTGGACATCGCTCGGCGCCAACTCGGCGGCGAGGGCACGCGCGAGCCCCAGGATCCCGGCCTTCGAGGCGCAGTAGCCCGTGTAGCCCGGCACGCCGATGCGCGCGAGGATGGACGAGACCGCGATCAGGTGCCGCGTACCGGTCGCGGGCTCGAGCAGGTGCCGCTGCGCCGCGCGGAAACACAGGTAGGTCCCGGTCAGGTTGGTCGCCACGAGATCGTCGAAACGGTCCTGCGGGCCGGGCTCGTTCGGGCCACCGATGCCGCTGTTCGCCACCAGCCCAAATATCGGCCCGTGCGCCTGGGCCAGCAGAGCGAAGGCCGCGTCGACGGCCTCACGCTCGCGGATGTCGCACGGAAACACGCGCACGACGTCGCCCAGCTCCTGCGCCGTGCTCTCCAGGCGCGACACATCCCTGGCCAGGATCGACAGCCGCGCACCCTCACTCGCAAGGCGCCTGGCGATCGCCTGGCCGATCCCGGTACCGGCACCGGTCACGACCACGTGGCGGCCGTCGAGGCGTCCGGCGCTCAACCGCCGTGCCCCTGGGACTCGAGCCAGCGCTCGGCATCGATCGCCGCCATGCACCCGGTGCCGGCCGCGGTCACCGCCTGGCGATAGACGTGATCCATGACGTCACCGCAGGCAAAGACGCCGTCCACTGTGGTGTAGGTGCCCTTGGTGACCTTGATGTAGCCGTTGTCGTCGAGGTCGATCTGACCCTTGAAGATGCTCGAGTTCGGCGTGTGGCCAATCGCCATGAACACGCCATCGGTCTCGACGCGCTGCTCTTCTCCGGAGCGCGGGTCGGTCAACGTCGCCGCGACCACCTTGCCCGACTCGCCGGCGTGGATGTCCGTCACGCCGCGATTCAACGCCCACTCGATCTTGGGGTTGGCCCGCGCGCGATCGACCATGATCTTGGAGGCGCGGAACTCCTCGCGTCGGTGCACCACGGTCACCTTGCTGGCGAAACGCGTCAGGTACTGAGCTTCCTCCATGGCCGTGTCGCCGCCACCCACGACGAGGACTTCCTTGTCGGGGAAGAAAGCACCGTCGCAGGTCGCGCAGGCCGACACACCGTGGCCCATGAGCTTGGTCTCCGACTCGAGTCCCAGCAAGCGCGCGCTGGCGCCGGTCGAGATGATCACCGCGTGCGCCTGATGGCTGCCGAAGTCGGTGTCGAGGGTGAAGGGGCGCTTCGAGAAGTCGACCTTGGTGATCTCCTCGAACTTGATGTCCGTACCGAAGCGCTCGGCCTGCTTCTGGAAGTCCTCCATCATGGCCGGACCCAGCACGCCGTCGGGGTAACCTGGGTAGTTCTCGACGTCGTTGGTAATGGTCAGCTGCCCGCCGGGCTGCATGCCCTGAAAGAGCATCGGCTTCAGGTTGGCGCGCGCGGCATAGATGGCCGCGGTGTAGCCGGCCGGGCCGGAGCCGATGATGATGACGTTTCGCACTTCGCTCATGGGATTCGAGATGGGCATGGGGGTTGATGGCCGGGTAGTTTAGGACGCCAGCGGCCCAGCACAACCGGCCCGTCGACACAGCAGCCGGACAAGGGGCAGCCAGACAAAGCCACCATGGACACGAACCTCGACTATGAGCGGTTCTGGACTCCCCATCTGGAGGACCTGGCAGAACGCATCCGTCACGCCGCGCGCAGCGCCATGGCCTCAGCGCACGCGTCCGGCCAGCTGGAGCACGTCGATCGACCGATTGGCCAGGGCGCCGGCGACGTGACCTTCGGCCTCGATGAGCCCACCGAGCAGGTCCTGAGCGCCTGGCTCGAGGAGCGCGCCCGTGAGGCCCCGATCTCGCTCATGACAGAGGACGCTGGCTGGCGCCATCGAGGCCCCGCCCCCCCCGGTGCGAACACGACCCGCGAACTGCCCGGCTTCGATCACGGCGGCCCACGCATCGCCGTGGACCCGATCGACGGCACCCGCAACCTCATGGCCGACCTGCGCTCCGCCTGGACGGTCATCTCCTTCTGCGCCCCCGGCCCCACCCAGCCAGAATACGCCGACGTCAGCCTGGGCCTGGTAGGCGAGATCCCGGACTCCCGCGCCGCCCTGTACCGGACCGTCAAAGCCATGCGCGGCGCCGGCTGCACGCTGCGAACGGACCCGTTACAGGAGGAAGTTGGCTCCAGGACAGCAACGTCGCCACTGGTCAGCGACGCCGACGACCGAGCGGACAACGGCTACTTCCCGTTCTTCTCGTACATGCACGACCAACGCCCGGCGATGGCCGCCGTGCAAGCAGACTTCTTCGCCCGCCTGGCCCGCGATGAAGGTGCCAACGTGCGCAGCTGCTACGACGACCAGTACATCTCCAACGCCGGCCAGCTGGTCCTGCTAGCCCTGGGCACCTACCGCATGATCGTCGACGCACGCGCCTGGATCGCACGCCGAGATGGCATGACGACGATCGCGTCCAAGCCCTACGACGTCGCCGGCGCATTGCTCTGCGCAGAAGAGGCCGGCTGCGTGCTCCGCTCCCTGGATGGAGAGGCGTTGGCGTTTCCGATCGATACGGAGACCGCTGTGGGGTTCGTTGGATTTGCTAATGCGGGGACGTATTCACGGTTGTGGCGGCACTTGGATGGGGCGTTGGGGGGAGGGTGATTGCGTGGGGGTTATTGGTTTGGCTGCTTCATCGGCTTCATCGGC
>JBLHKW010000085.1:0-22073 GCA_047618565.1 Planctomycetota bacterium | reverse complement strand
AAGCCCTTCACCCTGAACGCGGGCGAAGCGCGCGAGCTGGCCGACGAGGCGCACGGACGCCTGGCGCTGCTCGACCACCAACTGCGCTGGAGCCCCTGGCGCCGCCGCATGCGCGAGATGTTCCAGGAGGGCTTCGTCGGCGACCTCTGGAACGTGCGCGCCGAGATGATCTTCGGCTCCGAAGGCCGCCTGAATTCGCCCTACACGTGGTGGTACGACCGCGAACGCGGCGGCGGCATGCTGGGCGCCATCGGATCCCACATGCTCGACGCCCTGCAGTTCGACCTGGGACCTGTCGACTCCGTGCGCGCGCGCCTGTCGACCTACCGCAAGGAGCGCCCGGATGGTCATGGCGTGCCACAAACGGTCACCGCGGACGAGCACGCGAGCCTGTGGCTACGCCTGGCCAGCGGCGCCGAGGCCACGGTCGAGACCAATATCATGGCGCCGGCCGAGACCCCGACCGTGCTCGAGTACGTGGGCAGTGCCGGGACGCTCCGACTGGCCAACGAGGAGACCCTGCTCGCCGCCCGCCACGGAGAACCCCTCGAAAAGGTCGACCTCGGATCCGACGCGCCACGCGAAGAGGACCTGGGCCCGCCCGACGCCGGCATCTTCTCGCGCGTCCTGCCGCTCTACCTGCGCGACGTCCTGCAAGCCGTGCGCAGCGAGTCCAGCACCCTCGAACACGCCGCCACCTTTGACGACGGCCTGGCCACCATGCGCATCCTCGACGCCGCGCGCGCCTCCGCCGACGGCGCAACCTGGATCACGTGCCAGCCGTGAGCCACGAACCCGTCGGGTCCGCCCCGCCCGTCGGCCGCCTGGCCCCAAGCCCCACCGGCCAGCTGCACCTCGGCCACGCACGCTCCTTCCTGCTCGCCTGGTGGAGCATCCGCTCGCGCGCCGGCCGCCTCCTCATGCGCATGGAGGACCTTGACACCAGCCGCGTACGCCCCGGCCTGGCCGACGGCATGCTGCGCGACCTCGAGTGGCTAGGCCTCGACTGGGACGGCCCGGTCACCTACCAGTCCGAGCGCACCGACCTCTACCGCGCCGCCGTTACCACCCTCGAGTCCAAGGGCCTGCTCTACCCCTGCACCTGCACCCGGCGCGAGATCCAGCAGGCCCAGAGCGCCCCCCACGCCGACGACGCCCCACGCCCCTACCCGGGCACCTGCCGCGACCCCGCCCAACGCGACCCGGCGCGCACCCCCGCACTCCGCTTCCGCGTCCCCCCCGGCCCGACCCCCATCACCGATCTCCTCCACGGCCCACTCACCTTCGACGTCGCCACCGAGACCGGCGACTTCCCCATCTGGACCCGCGACGACATCCCCGCCTACCAGCTGGCCGTGGTCGTCGACGACGCCGCCCAGGCCATCACCGAGGTCCTGCGCGGCGACGACCTGCTCTCCTCCACAGCCCGCCAGCAGCTCCTGCAACGCGCCCTCGACCTCCCCAGCCCCACCTGGATCCACGCCCCCCTGGTCGTCACCCCCGACGGCCGCCGCCTGGCCTCGCGCTCCGCCGACCTCCCCCTGGCCGACCTGCGCGAAGCTGGAGTCGACCCCCGCGCCATCGTCGCCTGGGCCGCCGCCTCCTGCGGCATGCATCCGGAGCCCCTGGCCAGCCCCGCCGACCTGCTCCCCACGTTCAGGCTCGGAGCCATCCCGCTCACGGCGGTCCACCTGCCCCCCAACATCCTCGCCCACCTCGGTAGCCCTACCACCTGACCCCCAAATCCCCCAGTTTCGGGCCCAGCTCCTACAGCTACACCCCCAACCCAACCGATTTCCCCATCAGAGCCGACCGATCCGCTTGACAGCGCCGCTGCGATGCGTAACTTGGTCGACCGACTTCCCCGGTAGCTCAATGGTAGAGCACTCGGCTGTTAACCGAGTTGTTGTAGGTTCGAGCCCTACCCGGGGAGCCACTCCTTTTGCAGGTGGCAATTCCGCCGGCGAAATGGTTGACGGAACGCGGCGGAGGGCCGGGAATCGGCCGGTTCTAAGCTCCGCGCGGAGCCCAAGATGCGGGCGAGAGGGCGATCGCGGGATGCTCTCTGGGATCGGCGGAGAGAGCCGCGGACGACCACGTGGACGTGCCGGTGTGCCTGGAATCCGCGAAGATGTGCTCTCGAACTCTCTGGCACTCTCTGTCTATCCAGCGAGCGTGGTTGACAGTTTGCGGTGGAATCAGGCGTCCTGGGAAGTCCGTCCGATGACGGCGGTGAAGAGGCTCCATGCATCTGCAGGTACGGGGTTTCGAGACAGCTGAGTGGCAGCCGAAGCTCGCTGGACCAATTCACCGCCGACCATCACGCCCGCAGCCGTGCTACGGACGGCGACATTTGGGACTTTTGGCGACGAGTACTCGTCACCGGCCCCTGGGTGACCTGAGCGGTGATGCCACGCGCCCCATGCCCATCGGGGCGACACACGGTCGCGGCACGTAGGCCCACGGCTACCTCTCCCACGCTCATTGTCGGGCCTCGGGTTCTACGCTGCGTCTGAATCAGGACTCGCTTCGCACGCTGCACATGCCAGGGCCCGGTTCACCGCGAGCCGCTCACTTCTCGCCACCTTCCTCGCGGACTCCAGGCCATCCGGAACCTCCTGGCCCTTTCCGAAGTACATCTCGTCCGGCGTCTGACCTTGGAACGCGGAGTGTGGCAGTCGCTGGTTGTGCTCCTTCACGTAGAACTCGACGAGCTTCTCGACGGTCTTGACACTGTCGAGCGTGTTGAGGAAGAGCCACTGGTGCTTCAGCGCCCGCCACCACGCCTCTATCATGGAGTTCGAGAAACGCAGCTCTGTCTGTGCAAGGACACGGCGAAGCAGGCCGGAACCAATCAGCTCTTCGATGTTCTTGTTGAAGTTCTCGACACCACCATCCACAAGCACCATCGGGGGCTCAGACGCCGTCGACGATTGGCACGCCTCCAGCAGAACAGCCACAGTGTTCCCGGTGTCGAAACGCCCGCCGATCCGCCAGGACAAGATGCGCCGCGAGTAGTTGTCGATGGCTGCGTGCAGGTACGCCTTGGTACCGTCGACCAGGCGGATGATCGTCGTGTCGATGTGCCAGACTTCATTGGGTCGCTCGGAGCGGATTCCGATCTTGGGCTTCGCTGGGTGCACGCGAAGTCGTGGTCGTCGCCATCCGCGCTCCCGTACGAGTCGGTGCCAAGTGGTCGTCGATGCAAAGACCCGTCCCATGCGTTGTGCAAGGACCGCGAGCGTGCCTGTCGGAACGTGCCGGAACTCTTGAGCCGTGACCATGTCTTTGATGGCGTGGATCTCACCCGACGTAACTCGCTGTGGTGAAGTCTTCGGGCACGACGAGTGGTCGTCAAGATCGCACGGCACGGCGGCACGCTTCCATGCATGAAACCGAGAAGTCGAGAGCCCAATCAAGGCCAGCGCCTTGCGCAGCTTGAGCACATCCGCGCACCCTTCGATGGCACGCACGATCTTTATCTTCGATGCCCCGTCTGGGATACGGCGCCGGCTCAGGTCGACGTCAAGCGCATGCATGGTGGCCACGAGGATTCGCGCGACTGCCCGGAGCTTCGCTACGCGACCTTGCAGCCTTACTACCTCGGCCTGGAGGGCCTGCTGATCCATTGACAGTGCGTCCATCGTGACCGTGGTGCGGCCAGGGATTCGCAGCCACCCCGAAGCGGTAGATCGAGGGACCCCAGCGCTGATTGCGATGGTCAAGTCGCCGGTATGCCGGACGAGCTCGCGGAGTCGGTGGTCGTAGGTCTGCTGATGACGGGCCATCCCCCCATTATCAATCAGTCCCGCCCGTGCCGCTGTGCTACCGCCTCCGCGGCCCCATCAGCGCCCTCCAAAGCTGACGAGAACTCGTACATCAAAGTCCCGAATGTCGGCGTTGACAGCACGGCTGACACGGAACGACATCTCGCTTCGCCGGCCAAACCCATTGCCCAGGCCGTTGCGAGTATCGACACTGGCGGGGTCTAGAACACCGATCTTGGCGACGGCCGAGTTTATGGATAGGACGGGGGCCATCCGGATCTGTCGAGAACTCGTACATCAAAGTCCCGAATGTCGCCGCTGACAGCACAGCGTACGATTCATGCACCAACGCCCCTGTTCCTCCTGAACACGCTGCGGTGCTACCGCGTCCGTTGCCCCATCAGCGCCACTTGGAGCTGTCGAGAACTCGTACGTCAAGGTCCCGAATGTCGCTGCTGACAGCGGGGCAGCCGGGAGATGAGGTGCTTCAGAACCTCCGAAGCCGGAGTGAGCCCGTAGTGCCGAATGCAGCGCACGCGGGCGCGCGCGCCCAGGATCCGGGCCGCTGAGGGGCCAGAGAAGACCTGCCGAATGCCGGCGGCCAGCTCCGTCGGGGAGGAAGGCCGCACGACAAACCCGGTCCCGTCGAGAATGTCCGGGATGTCGCCCACGTGCGTGGAGAGGATCGGCTTCGCCATCGCCATGCCATCTGTCAGCTTCATCGGGCACTGCGCTCGCGCCTGGGCAGTGTCGCGCTGTGGGACCACGACGACGTGCGCGGCCGAAATGATCTCGGGCATCTCGTCAGCTGAATACCGTGGGAGCCGAACGATCCATCGGTCCCAGCCGGCGATCAATCGATCGATGGTCGCGTTCTCCCTACCCCCGACGAGCACCAGGCGCAGATCCGGCCACTGCAGCTCGTCCATCGCAAGCAGCAGGTCCTCCAGTCCCTTGTGGGGCTGGGGAGTCCCGGGAAACATGAGGACGCGGAAGCTCGAAAGGCCCAGCCGTCGCCGGCTGACTTCAGGGTCGAACCTCGAAGGGTCGAAGAGGTCCGTATCCTTGCCGTTCGGCAGGTATGTGCCGCCGTAACGGGACGCGAGGAAGCGCGTGTCGGCGGTGATCGCGTCTGCCTGGTCTGTCATCTGCTCGAGCCGGCGGCCGTGCATGCGTCGATTCTCGTCCAGCGAGAGGCGCCTCCGCCCTCGCAACCGCGCGAGAGATTCCAGGGGATGGCGTACGACGCGTCTTGCGATCTCACCCAAGGAAGCGTCGAACCCGTCCAGCGGGCCGTGCTCCCAGTCGTCGATGTCGAGCAGAACCGGCCTGTCCCGATGCTTCTTGGCCAGCAAGGCGACCCCGAAGCTGCTCTTGAGAGGTTTGATCGCATAGATCAAGTCCCCTTCGACCCGCTCGAACAGCGCACGCATCGAGGCGTCGGAGTCGTCGAGTTCGACCTGCACGACCGAGATCCCGTCCGGTGGCCCCGGATACACATCCCCTCGGATCGACCTGCCAACGATCTGCACCTCGTGCTCGGCACGGGTCAGCACGCGTGCAATCCAGTAGGCCCGTGTCATCCCCCCGCCCGAGAGATCCGGCGCCACGACTGAGATCTTCATCGGGTTGGTCAGCAGAGCCTCAGGTCCGGCGGACGAGGGACAGGAGAGATCGACCCTCGACCTGCCCGATGTCGACGTCGAGCAGCTCGGCGATCGTGGGCGCAAAGTCCATCACAGACACCGGTCGATCGACCTCGCCGGGATCGACCCACGGCGCGGAGAGGAAGAACAGCCCCTCGGCCTTGTGATCCCCGGTTCGGCACTTGGCGTAGACGTCGCGCACCGTTCCCATCTTCGGCGAATGGAGCGCAGAGAAGGGTGCTTCACGGTTCCATTCGACCAGCAAGTCGGGCAAATGGTCCACCTCGCCATCGTAGAGGTCCGCCGTCCGCAGGACGCGGCGAACTGCGGGCGCGCCCGTGTCGAGGTGGACGATCTCGAGCAGATCCCTTGCGAGCTCGTCGCAGAGGGCTTCGCATTCCGGTCCGGGGTTCACGGTGCCATGCGGCTCACGCCCGACGAGGTTGATCCGGATGGCTCCGTAGACGTCGTTGTTTGGAACTCGAAAACAGCGGGCGCGTCCCTTGAAACTGACCGTGGCACGCTCGCGAGCCTTCGTCAGGCGGCTCCGAAACCCGATGGGCAGGCGTCGCCACGCCGAGCGTAGCCGCTGTGCGACGCGGCTTTGCGCCGAGTGGTCGAGTTGCCGCAGCACCTGCTCAAGCATGAAGGATCCATCGTAATGCGGGCCCATTCCGTGGCTGGCGAGGACGAGTACGGGCGTCTCCCGACCGACGGTGGCCAGCAGGTCGCCGAGCGCGGAGTCGATCGAGCGGTACACGTCTCGCATCGGGTTTCCAACGATCGACTTCAGGCGCGGGTCGTGTCTCGGGTGACCGGAATCATGAATGTGCCAGCACTGGTGCCCCACGCAATGCGCCTCGGCGAACACGGTCAGAAACAGGTCCCAGTCGCCCTGCCTGAGATAGTGGTCCGATAGCGCCCGCTTGCGCTCAATACGCCGATTCAACCCGTCGCGAAGCTGCTCGAAGTCCGCCGCTGTCGTGCGGTCGGCGTTGCAACCTTCGGAGTCCGCAGGTCCGAACCGCTCGACAATCTCCGCGGACAGCGTCGATGGCCAGGTCTGGAAGCCGGCATGATCGCCGTCGTGGGACAGCCAATCCACGACGTGCATGCCGTTCAATCCCTCGGACACTACAGTCTTGGGCACATCGATGATCGCCACTCGCTTGCGAGAACGGGTGAGCCCATTCCAGAAGGGTTCGCCCTTGACCTGCGAGGGCCGGAAGTGCTCGTTCTCGTAGGAGCCCGGGCAAAGCTGCTGCGAGGCATACCGACGGTGGCGAGTCGGTGACACACCGGTGAAGAAGGAGGGCCACACCGCCCCCACGTAGAGCCCGGCCGGGTTGCTCGTCTTCCCCCACGCGGCGCTCTCGAAGAGTGACTGAAAGGTCGGCAGCAGGCCGGCTTGCGCCCATTCGAGGATCAGATCCTTGTCTGCCGCATCGATGGCGACAACGAGAACGCGAGTCAGACTCATGGTGCGCGATTCTACTCGGCCTCGAAACGCCGCTCAAGATCCTGATCCTGGCCCGCATCGCCTTCGGCGCGCAACCGTACCGCTCGCAACAGATCGTCGACCACCGTTGGCCATAGCGTGCGAATCACGACCAAATAGGTCAGTCCACCTGCGGCGGCAGCCCCGAGGAGTACGAGCATGGGTGACGCTGCGAGCTGCTCCAACGCCAGCCTCGTCGCGATGGACGCAGCGACCAGTCCAGCGGTGGAGACCATGCAGGGAGCCAACGCGGTGGCAACCTGGCCGAAACGCAGCCCGATGAGGCGAAACGGGATACGCAGGGCGATGGGGGCGATGAGCAATCGGCCAACAGCGAAGGCTGCCGTGACCCCGACAACTCCCCAACGTAGGCCGATGATGTATGAAAGGGCAACGACGATCCCGCTGGCGACGCCCCACCAGAGCTGGAGATCGGTGCGCCCCATCGCACGATAGATGGGTCCCAAACGCCCCATCAGGGTATTGAGGACACCCACAGCTGCCAGAATCATGACGAGAGGGACGATCGGACGCCATTCCTCGCCCAGCAGCACGAGCACCAAAGGCCCCGCAATGACCCCTAGCAGGGCCATCGCTGGCACCAGCACGACGGCGGTGGCCGCGGTCGTGCGCACCCACGCCTCCCGCATTCGCTCCTTCTCCTCCTGCAACGACGACATGTGTGTGAACAGCACAGGATCGATCGCCCACTGGACCGGGCCCACCGCCCCGAGCGTCACGCGCTGGGCCATGCCGTAGAGGCCCAGGGATCCAGCCCCGAGAAACCGGGCGATGACGAGGTGGTCGAGTCGTTTCGTCCAGTAGCTGAAGACGGTCAAGGCACTCAGGTTTCGGCTGAACTTCGCGATGACGCGCAGGTCGCTCGCCGCAAAGTGGGCTCGCGGCCGCCAGCCGGAGGCCACCCACAAGGTGAGATTCGTCGCGGCGGCTCCCGCCAGATGTCCGGCGACGAGCGACCAGACGCCCGCCCCGAGCGCGCCGCAGACGAGCGCGACGGCGGCATGCACCACGGCAGAGAGAATCGTCGCCAGCGCGATACGATCGAACTGCATCGCACGCATCAAGATGGCGCGCGGAACGAAACCCAGCGCGCCAAGACCGAGCGAGAGGCCGAGCACGCGCAGCACCCAGACGACGTCAGGGTCCGCCAACAGCCGCCCGGCGATGCCCGCTCCTGCAAAGGCCACGACGAACAGGCCTCCCCCGACGAAGAGGTGCAGGTGGAAGACGCTACTCAGCATCGAGTCCGAGACGCTCTTGCGTTGCACGATTGCCTCGACGGTGCCGAGCGACTGGAGGGACTCGAGGAACCCGATGACGAGGTAGGCCATCGCCATCAAGCCGAAGTCCGCGGGGGCCAGGAAGAAGCTGGCCAGGACGAGCGAGACCAGGATGCGCAGGCCTTGCTGGAACCCAGTGCCGAGCAGACTCCAACGCATGCTGGGCAGGAACCTGCCGCGAGGTCCTCTCGATTCGGAAGGCGGTTCCATAGGAGCTACACGCCCAGAGTAGCACCCGAGCCCCGGCTGTTCGCACGAGCCGTGGGCGATATTCAGAGGAACGTCGCGTTACACCAGTTGAGTGCGGAGTCGCTCCGTGCTCATCGTCAACGGCACAATTCTCGACGCCTTGAGCCCGGTAGGGTCGAGGACTGGCGCGGTGGCGACAGGCTTCCGGTGGCTCTCGCGGGCCCTTTCGAGCACCGCGCCTCAGTCCGGCTTGCCATAGCTCCGTTTCCAGTCCCCTCCGCCTCGCACGCAGCGTGCGGATTTCCCGCACTACGCGCTCCTACACACTTCTCGCCAGGGGTTATGAGACCTATCACGCTGGGGCCGCTTTCGTCGATGGCGTGTATGAGATCCGGTACTCACCGAAGAGCCCCAGAGTTTCGTACAGCCACTTCCTACTCCACCGCTTCCAGCCGAAGCCTTGGCGCTGTCGTGTTCGACCCAGGTGGCGCCTGATCTTCTTCTCTACCCAGTCTCGGATGGCCGAGAAACAACGACTCGAATGTCCGTGGGCGAAGTAGCTGACCCAGCCGCGTAGGATCGGATTGATCGTTGCGATCACCTCTCCTATCGGCCGCGATCGAGAGCGTTTGAAGGTGTCCTTGAGCTTGCGTTGCAGCTGCGTCCGCTTCTTGCGTTGCGGAAGGCGCAGCGGCATCCACCGACCCGCATGACTGCGGATCCGGCGAAAATCGAAGCCCAGAAACCCAAAGCTCTCACCCTTCGATAATTCCACGGTGCGCGTCTTGTCCTCGTTCACCTCCACTTGCAGTTTGGCAAATTCCTCACGGAGTCGTCGGGCAATGGCCCGCCGTAGCCAGGCATGACGTGGATGGGCGTCCACCAAGACCACCAGGTCGTCGGCAAAGCGGACGTACTCGACGAGCACCCACTTGCCTTCTTGCGTGACCGCCTTCGCCCGCTCCAGCATGCGATCGACCTCGTTGAGGTAGATGTTGCTGAGGAGAGGAGAGATCACGCCACCCTGGGGTACGCCCAGCTTTCCGGAGGCTTTCAGAATCATCTTGAGCAAGTGCATCACGTCGTCATCGTTGACCCGTTTGGCGACCTTCTCCAACACGATGTGGTGTCGCACCGTGTCGAAGTAGGCGCGCAGGTCCAGGTCGATGACGTGAGTCTTTCCCCTGATGATGGCCTCCGAAACGCGGGATATCGCGTCATGCGCTGACTTCTTGGGCCGGTAGCCAAAGGACCCCGGTTGGAAGTCTGCCTCGAAGATCGGTTCCAGGACGAGCTTCAGCGCGCCCTGGACCACCCGGTCCCGAATCGTGGGAATCGAAAGCTGACGGACCTTGCCGCCATCTTTCGGGATCTCCACCTTTCGTGCCCGCTGGGGCCGGTACGTACGCTCGACGAGTTCGTTGCCAAGCCCATCGATGAAAGAGTCCACACCCACAGCTTCGACCGCCTCAAAGGTAACCCCATCGATTCCAGGGGCACCTTGGTGAAGAAATCGGTGGCAGCGATCTGATTCCAGTGGCGACCACGCGGCCGCGGGAGAAAACTGCGGCGATGGGTACGACTCAGTCCGTTCGGGCGGACAACCAGTTGAACATCACTCGAATCTGCCTCTCCTCGGCATCCGAGTTGGACAGGGTCGTCAGATATCGCAGCCCATCGGGGGTCGGGGACAAGGCGTATGGCTCCTTCCCCCCCTGGAAGACCTCGACCGGAGCGGACGCCTGCAGGTCCTCGCCCGTGGTCACTTCGACTTCGAGAACGTGCCCCTCCTCGTTCGAATAAAGCAGGGACGCGCCGTCCGGCGCCCAGACGGGGAGCATGCCGCCGGCCCTGGAGATCCGGGTCGTTGCGCCAGGGCCCGCAAAGGGCCGCACGTAGACCTCCAGGTTCCCAGAAGCCTCGGACACGTAGGCCACCCAGCGACCGTCCGGAGAAAACACGCCAAGCGACTCCGCACGGTCGGTCTCCAGCCAGGGTTCAGCCTGCCGCTCTCCGTCCATCCGAAGCACCCAGATGTCCTCGTCGCCGTCGGCTGCGCTCCGGGTGAAGAGCAGGCGCGAGCCGTCGGACGACCACGAGCTCGGTGTGTCGTCGGCGCTGCTTGCCAGGAGCTCTTCACCAGGTGCGCTTCCGTCGGATGCCACCTGATAGAGGTTCCATGGGCCACTGCTGTCGTTCGTGTAGGCGACGTGCGCTCCGTCGGGGGACCAGATGGGGATCTGGTCGTTGCCCGCTGTAAAGGTCAACGGTACGGAAGTGTCGTCTGGCAGATCGTAGATCCAGATTGCATCGTTGGCACCCATGACCGATACCGCGATCCGATCGCCGGACGGAGAAACGACGCCGCCAGACACATCAGTCTGCTCCAGATCGAGAGGCTCCACTGCGCCAGACCGATCCAACCAAGCCAGGCGAAAGCGCCATGAGTCGGTGAATGCGGGGAGGTAGGCGAGAGTTCCCTCGTTGCTCACCGAGAACTGAGCACCACCCGTCGCCGAGTCAAAGGCGAGATCGTCCACGACTTCGAACGGGGTGCCCTCGATGGCGAGCGCATCGGGATCGAAGGCCACCGCGAAGAGGGTCGAGCCACGGGCATAGAGGATGTGACCCGTGGGGGAATACCGAGCGTAGGATCCCCCCCTGAACAGGATCTGGACCTGACCCGTCTCGAGCGAGATGACCCCGATCAAGCCGTCGTCGAAGCTGGCCGTCTGGGCGGTCTTGATCGTGACGAGCAGATGCCTCCCATCGGGAAGCAGGTCCGGCCAGCGGTGGCTGACATCTTCTCGCTCCGGATCCAAGCTCGAGACGACGCGCGACTCGCCCCCGGCCTCGGGAACCGCCTGCAGTCCGCCCCCCATTCCCGCAGGGAAGAAGATTTCGCCCTCCCCCCAGGCGAGGCCGCGCATGCTGCCCGCATCGCCCGAAACCGTGCAGACCCGGACCGGCGCGCCACCACTCACGGCGACCTTCCAGACTCCGAAGTCGGCGAAGTACGCGGCCCAGCGACCGTCCCGCGAGAACACGGGGAATCTCGCCCCCTCGGTGCCGGCGAGCTTGATCGAATTGAAGCTGTCGATATCTCGGAGCGAAAGCTCGGCGTTGGGTCCACCGAAATACAGAACCGAATCTCCGGTGGGCGAGATCTGCATGCACGCCGAGGACCAGGCGTGAGATAGCGAAATGGCGTCTTCCTCGGGCAGCCCGAGCGTCGTGCGCGTCAGCAGCGCGCCCGGCGACCTGGCGCTCGACCGAACCCAGAGGCCGAGCGCGACGAGGCCCATCACGAGGGCGACGAGCCACCCCGCACCACCGGACGCGCGTCGTCTGCTTCCCAGCGCGAGCCCCGCCGTCCCTGCTTCGACCGGCGTCCAGGCCGAGGACCCGCTCCCTCCGCCCGCCAGAAGCAGGCGCGCCTCGCCGATGTCCCGCAAGCGCCCGCGCGGGTCCTTCACGAAGCAGCGTTGCAGCAGCGTCCGCACATGGGCGGGGGTCGTGGCGGGCAACCGTGAAAGGTCCGGCCCCTCCGCCACGATGGCCGCCAGCACGTCGGAAAACGTCTCGCCCGTGAAAGCGCGCTCCCCGACCAGGCACTCGAACAGGAGACAGCCGAAGGCCCAGATATCGGTGCGCCGATCCACCGGCTTCCCGCGCGCCTGCTCGGGGCTCATGTACGTCGGCGTGCCGAGGATCAGGCCCTCCTCGGTGACGAGCACGCTGTCGGGCTCGGGGCTCGTTGCGCCCGCCCGCAGGGTCGAGGGCCCGGTCGGCTTCGCGAGCCCGAAGTCGAGGATCTTGACGACCCCCTCGGGCGTGATGCGAATGTTGGCCGGCTTGAGGTCGCGGTGGATGATACCGGCCTCGTGGGCGACCTCGAGTCCCTCCGCGATCTGTTGCGCGATGTCGATCGCCTCGTCCACGGGAAGCTTGCCGTGGGCAACGCGCCCGGAGAGGTCCTCGCCGTCGACGAGCTCCATCGCGATGAAACACACGTTCTCGATCTGGTCGATGCCAAAGACCTGGGCGACATTCGAATGGTTCAGCGAGGCGAGGCTCTTCGCCTCCTGCTCGAACCTGCGCAGCCGATCAGCGTCGTCCGCGAAGTGCTCCGGCAGCACCTTGATCGCCACGTCGCGCTCGAGGCGCGTGTCCCGTGCCAGGTAGACCTCGCCCATACCGCCAGCCCCGAGGGGACCGAGGACTTCGTAGAAGGAAAGCGTCTGGCCAGTGGTGAGAGACATGGAAGCCGGAGAGTCTAGCCTGCACAGCCCGCGCGCCCCATGCCGTTCCTCAAAACCCATCCGCGGGTTCATGCAGCCCGCGTGGTGTACCGGTGACGGAGTCCGCCGACCCGGGGCACGGCTCGGATGGGGCTGATCTCGGGTAGCTCCACGGGACCGTCTCGGGTTCGTCGTTGTCGAGCGACAGGTGCGTGCGTAATTCGGTGGTGGTCATCGAACTCGTCGGTCAACTGGAAGCGGTAGATCGAGGGACGCCCGCGCTGGTAGCGATGGCCATGTCGGGCTCCATGCCCGGCAGGGATCCTTCGGTTCGGAGCGCCTTACGGCGCTTCCTTCAGCTACTGAACATGCTCGTCTCCTACGGCTCTCGCCGGGCTTGGAGACGGTCGCATTAAAGCCTGCGCCACACCTTCGAGGCGGTAAGTGTTCTTGTGAGCGGCACAACGATGTCCAGCATGCCGGAGCCTGACCTCGACGGAAGTCGTGGCTTGGCCTAGCAGCCCCCGAAAGCTACAAAACCGCGATGGGCGACTTCTTCGTACCGCTCCATCGCCCGATTAACTCACTTGGCAATCGACGCTTCTAGAGATGTCGCCCACGTGCGCGCCTGGGCGTCGAATCCGCGTGACGGCTCGATTCGATGCCAGTTTTCGTAGAGCTCGATCAACTGACCGACAGCGCGCTCGAGGGGCTCCTCCACGGCGCTATTGAGGGCGGCATCCTGCTGAAGCGTTGCACGCAATGACTCGATGCACTCTTGGAGCATGGCCTCGGCCTCTTCGTTCCCGCCGAGGCCCGCGATGGCCGCGCCCAGGTCGGCCTGCACTCGCCAACAGCGCCAGTCGCCCTCCGGCAACACCTGAATGAGTATGTCCAGGGACTCGCCGAGTCGGTCCATGGCATCGGCGTGTAGTCCACGTGCAAGATAATGGGCTCCGAGCTTCGCGAGCCATTCACCAAGTCGCTGATCGTCGGCGCTCATTCGGGCCGATTCCACGAGGTCAATCAGCAGGAGCGCCAGATAGTCCTCGATACGGAGCGTCTCAACGTGCTCTTCCCCCAGGACGCGACGAGCCCCCTCAACGCCTTCCTGAAGGAACGCTTCGGATTCCGATAGCTTGCCCCGGACCCTGAGCACGTCCCCCACGCTGTTGATCGACTGCAGCGTTGCCGGATGGTCGTCTCCCAAGGCGAGACGCGAGCCCGCCAGGGCCTCCCGGTAATGGGCCTCCGCCTCCACGAGCTTTCCCTGGGAATGCAGCAACGTGGCCATGTTGTTGATCGCTCCCAGCGTGTGGTGGTGCGCGGATCCCAGTATTCGGCGGTAGCCCTCCAACGCCGCGCGGCTATAGGGCTCCGACTCAACCGCCCTTCCTTGCATGGCAAGTATGCTCCCCATGTTGTTCATCGACACGAGAGTGTCCGGATGATCGTCGCCAAGAACTTGGCGTCGGCCTTCGAGCGCTTCACGAAAGAGGGCTTCTGATTCCTCGAATCTGCGCTGAGACATCAACAACCCTGCCATGTTGTTAATCGAGAGCAGCGTGTCGGGATCATCGTCGCCCAGGGCCCGTCGTCGGCCGTCGAGCGCCTCTCGCCAGTAGGCCTCGGCTTCGGGCAGCCGGCCTTCGGATTGACGCAGGATTCCCATATTGTTGATCGACTGCAGCGTGCTGCGCGATTCGGAGCCAAGTACACGACGCTTGGCATCGAGCGCCTCCTGTAGGTACAGATCCGCCTCGGAATACCTCCCCAGGGCTTGGAGTAAGACCCCCATGTTGTTGATGACTGTCAAGGTCTGCGGGTGCTCCTCGCCCATGATACGCCGCAGGGCGAGCGCCTCCTGGAAGTAGGGCTCAGCCCCCTGAAGCTTCCCTTGACGCTGGAGCAGGGTCCCCATGTTTCCCGCCGCAAACAGCGTCTCGGGATGCTCATCACCGAACTCCGCGCGAAAGAGCCCAAGGGCGCGTTGCTGTGGATCGAACGCCGCGTCGAGCAGGCCCAGTTCGCGGAACGTGATAGCAATTGTCTCGAGAAGACGCGCCTGGACACGGGGTTGGTCGCCAAACTGAGCGTCGATCGCATCCACCGTCTGGCCGAGGACATTCTCGTTCAGGCTGCTCAACGCGAGACTCGTGAAGTTCAAGCCCTCGATCACTCGGGTCAGGTCTTGGCTCTGCCCTTCGCCTGCTGCCCGGATCAGATCAGCGCGCATCCTGACTCCCATCAGCTGTACGTCGAGGTCTCTGAGCTGCGCTGCCTGAAAGGTCGCCACCTGGTTGAGTTCATCCGCGCGCTTGCTCGCTTCTGCCTCTGCACTCGTGGCGCGCTCCGCCTGTCGAGCCTCCTCGGCCAGCGCCTCGGCCAGGTCTCGGTTCGCCCGGTTCGTCTTCCACCAGCCGATCCCGGTCCCTATCGAACCCGCGATCAGCAGGAATACGATCGCCGCAAGCGCAGCGATGGTCTTCTTGCGGCGCTGCACGAGCTTGCGCAGGCGGTAGCTCGTGCTCGGCGGTGCAGCGACGACGGCTTTACCCGCCTGGTACCTCACGATGTCTTCCGCGAACTCGTGGGCGCTCCCGTAACGCCGCGAACGCTCCTTTTCCAGCGCCTTCATCACGATCCAGTCCAGGTCCCCACGGAGGCGGTTGCTCAGTGAGGTCGCGTCTTTCGTCGTTTTCGACGTCGACTTGTTCGTGGTCAAGGCGCGCGTCGAAGGCTTCGGCGGACGCCGCTCGCGGATCGTTTGCAAGAGCTCCCCGTAGCCTGTCTCGTGCGCTGCCGGAGTATCGAACGGTTGCGTGCCCGTCAGCAATTCGTAGAGCAGTACCCCGAGCGAGTACACGTCGGCTCGCGTGTCAACATCGCCCCCACCCCCATCGGCCTGCTCCGGAGCCATGTACGCGGGCGTACCGATCACTTGATCGAGACGGGTGCGTAGTCCTTTCGCAGCCATTTCGGCGCTCGTCGCCTTGGCGATGCCGAAGTCGATCACTTTGGGCACGGGTACGCCATCAGACCGGGTGACAAGAACGTTTGACGGCTTGATATCCCGATGGATGATGCCCTTGCGATGCGCGTGCTGGATCGCTCCGCAAACCCCTACAAAGAGCTCGAGCCGCTCACTTATGCCAAGGCTGGCCCTGCTGCAGTATTCCGTTATCGGTACGCCGCGCACGAGCTCCATGACGAAGTAGGGTCGGCCCCCCGCTGTTGCACCACCGTCGAAGACCCGGGCGATGTTCGGATGGTCCATGAGAGCCAGCGCCTGGCGCTCCACGTCAAAGCGTGCCACGACCTCCCGTGTGTCCATACCGAGCTTGATGATCTTGAGCGCGACCTGTCGCTCGACAGGCTTCAGCTGTTCCGCCATCCAGACCGATCCCATTCCGCCTTCGCCAATGGCCTCGATCAACTCGTACCGGTCGATCAAGTCTCCGACGTTCTCGCCGGGGATGCTGGCCCGGACCGGAGTCACGCCAGGTGCATGGACCTCGCCACGAGCGGCACTTGCCAGGTCAGGGCTGTGGGAATTCGGGTTGCTCATAGGCTTCCACTCTACTGAGCGTGACGCCAGCCCACACGACACACGTATTTCCTGAGCTGTAGCAAAATCACTCCTGGGGCCCAGGTGCCAGACGAGTCAAAGGCAGTCTCGATCCAGCTGGGTCATGCGAGGAACGCTCTCGCCCTCGACAGTGAGGGGGGGGCGGCATATAGCCCCATTCGAGTCGCTATCGCCCCCGCAGGAGGGGGCTGATCCATGCCGCTGGAGCGGCGTGGCTCTGGGATCAACCGGCCCTCATAGGCTGCTCAGGCGGCCCGAACCCGAGGCAGGTACTCACAAGCACACCAGCATCGACCACGACCGGACAGTTCTTCCTCGGTCCGCTGAGTTCCGCCGGCAGCGCCTTCGGCGACGGTCGACTTTGGGTTCGCGGGATGAGGCAGCGAATGCTCCCGTTTGTCAATGCAGGGATGATGACGCAGCTTCCGAACACGGCGACCCTCTGCGCGAGTTACAGCGCGCCAAGCGCCGCCAATCTGGCCGGGACAAGGCTCCCTCAGCGTTGGTCCCGATCCAGCCTCGCGGCCGGCTCGGAATTCAATACATCGAGCGCAATGGCAAGAACCCTCTGACCGCTCCCGGTCACTCCAGATCGCGTAGTAGCTCGCGCAGGCGGGCGTGCCCTCTGGATCGAAGGAGGTGGACCGCGCCGCGGCTGCGGCCCATCTCCTCGGCCACGTCGGCGACCGTGCGCTCGGCGAGGTCGACCTCCCGGATCACCTGCTTGTAGCTTGTGGGCAGCTGCTCAACAGCAGTGAGCAGCATTTCGACGGACTCCTGGGCCGTGGCCCGGGCACCCGCGGTCGGATGGTCGCCGACTACAGCCGAGAAGAGAGTGCGTGCCGACTCGCCACCGGCGCCGTGAGTGACTCGCCGTCGGGCGTCGGGACGCTTCTCACACTCCAGGCTGCGGATGGCGTCGGTCAGGTTGTTCTTGACGACGCGCCTCATCCACGCCCGGAAGCCAGCCGGAGACGGACCGGTAAAGGACGTAATCCGCAGGAACGCCTCCATGAAGGACACCTGTAGAACGTCATCCGCATCAAGGCTTCTGCTCCAGAGTGGCTGGATGGAGATGCCTGCGCGCAGTTCGGGCTCGAGTGCGCGCAGCACCTTCTCAAGCTCTTCGCTGTCGCCGTGAACGGCACGGGCGAGACTCTCGCGGCTGATCTGGTAGTCCGACATGGGCGAAACATTCGTACCACGCCCCCCGGACTCCCCGCAACCTTGGCACTCGCAGTTTGGCCAGTGAAAATCCAGACCGATGCCCCGACAGGCGGCGTTGTTGCGCGGGTCTTCAGGATCTCGTGTGGGTGATCGCAGGACAATGAGGAGGCTTCCCCCGGGCCCGTGGCCTCCACAGCGGCCCTGTGGCCGTCTGGCGTGGGTTTCGGTCCAGGGATCGCTCTCGCGAGGAGCAGACCCGGCCGAAGCTGACGGTGACGGGGGCTCCAGGGCGAATGGACGTCTCCTGCAGCGGGTAGCGGGCCAATAGCACGCTTGGAGCCTCCCCTGGCCACCCACACGAGATCCTGAAGCGCCTGTTGCACAATCCCGGTTGGGGCGAGAGCTGTCCTCTCATCGCCAGATTCAACGAGGAGCGACCACTGACCTCGGTCGGCCAAGCGCCATCATCGCGTTCAGCACCTTGCACCCGATCGCGACTTCGACCTCCTGCGCCCTCAGATTGCGCGCATGAAGCCTGTCGCTGAGCATCGACTTGTAGCGAAAAAAGGCGTTCTCGACGGTGCCTTGCCGATGGTAGTCCGACTCCTTCTTCCACCGTCGCCTGCCAAGCCGCTTCACCTTCTTGATGGTGCTGTCCCGCTCCGCCGACCGTGGTCCTCGCCGCGAGACCCTCGCCGACCGCGTTGGAGGCACTACGACCTTCGCCCCGCGTGCGCCGGCAGCGTCGTAGATCGCGACGGTATCGTACGCAGCGTCGCCAGTTACGTTGGAGAGCTTGCCCTTGACCGCCTCCATGATCTCGAGCCCGGTGCTCGCGTCGTCACCCGAACTATCCGTCAGCACCCGTGCGTGGATCTGCCCACGAGGATCAACGCCGATGTGCAGTTTGCGCCAACTCCGTTTTGCGCGTTTGCCGTGCTTGGCTGCTGCCCATTCGCCCTCCCCGACGATCGATAGGCCCGTGCTGTCGATGATCAAGTGAATGGGCTTCTTGGAGCTGACGAGTCCAAGCTCCACACGCAGTCCTTTGCCGCGCCTCGACAGCGTCGTGTGGTCCGGCGCTTCGAGGGTGAGGTCCATCATCGCGAGGAGGGAACGAAGGAAACCCTCCGCCATGCGGAGCGGCAATCGGAACACGAGCCGAAGAGTGAGCGCGGTCTCGATGGCGAGGTCCGAGTACTTCCGTGGGGCTCCTCGTTGACCCGATGATTTCGGCGTCCATGCCTTGATGGCCGCCGAGGTGATCCAGAGCGTGATGTCACCGCGCTGGACGAGGGCATGGTCGTAGTCGACCCAGTTGGTGACGCGGTAGCGGGTCTTGAACTTCGGGTGCAATCGTAAGTTCATCGCCCCAGGATGACAGAGGCAGCCCGGCGCGTGACCAGATCGCGCCAGGGCTGCCCTGAGAGGCGATTGGACGGGTGAATACTGCACCAACGCCGCCTGGCAGTAGGACCGGGGGTCCTGGATCAAGAAGCGTTGGAATCGCGTGGTCCTCCGCGCCCGCCCCAAGACACTTCCAAAAGACGACCAATCAGCTTCAATCCGTCGTGATCAGGAACCTCAAAAATTCTCGAATAGTGATCCAGCCACCCAGTCATTCGAGCCGTTGGCCGAGCGAGATTGACCGCCGCTGACCGAGGAGGCTGCGCCGCTGGCGGTGTTGTAGCGCCCGCCGCTGACCGAGGATTCAAAACCGTCGGCGATGTTGCTGCGCCCGCCACCAAGCGAGGAGAACCTGCCGCTGGCGGTGTTGACAACCCCGCCGCTGACGGAGGAGTAGTAGCCGCTGGCCGTGTTTAGTTCCCCGCCGCTGATCGATGAGTACTTGCCGCTGGCGATGTTGCTCCTCCCACCGCTGACCGAGGAGAACGCGCCGCTGGCGGTGTTGGAGTACCCGCCGCTGACCGAGGAGGAGTTGCTGATGGCGGTGTTGCGGTTACCGCCGCTGACCGAGGAGAAGGAGGCGTTTGTGGTGTTCAAATACCCGCCGCTGACCGAGGAGTAGGGGCCGTAGGTCGTGTTCAATTTACCGCCGCTGATCGAGGAGTACCATTCCCAGGCGGTGTTGCCGCCCCCGCCGCTGACCGAGGAGCAATCGTTGCTGGCGGTGTTGAAGAACCCGCCACTGACCGAGGAGAAAAGGCCGCTGGCAATGTTGTTGTTCCCGCCGCTGACCGAGGAGCAATCGTTGCTGGCGGTGTTGTAGAACCCGCCACTGACCGAGGAGAAAAGGCCGCTGGCAATGTTGTTGTTCCCACCGCTGACCGAGGAGAAGTTGTTGGTGGCGGTGTTGCGGTTACCGCCACTGACCGAGGACCAGATGCCGCTGATTTCGTTATCAGTGCCGGCAATCAGCCCCCCATAGCTCAGGTAGTTGTTTCTATTACCCGTCACGAGGTTGTGCGATCCAGTGCGATCATCCCCGGATCCTCGCAGTTCGTTGTAGCCGACGATCAGGTTACCGAGCCCGTCCGGAGTACCGTCGGTCGTCCCGGAGCCATTGACGACCTGCACGTTGATGCCCTCGATGCGCAGGGTCTTGACCATGCCACCCTGGCCGTCGTCCAGGAAGACGATGCTCTGGTGGCTGAGGATCTCCTCTTGCTCGGCTGTAAGGGTGCGGACGCTGGTGGGGGTGATCGCTCCCTGCAACCCGGCAGCGGTGGGTACGATCACGGAACCGAGCAGAAACGTGGCGAGGATGGATTTTGAATTCATGCTGTGTTGTGAGGGCGCCTGACGGTAATTCGGGGTATCTCCAAGCAACGGCCAATACCGTCGCATGGTGCTTCCTGAGCGTGCGGTGCTTCCTGAGCGTGCGGTGCTACCGGCAGGAAGGTGCCTTGAAAGCCAGGATGCACCCATCACGTAGCACGTTGCGCTCAGTTTCGGGATTGCTGACTAGCAGGTGACTGAGTTCGGCTCAGGCACTACTCGACACTTGCCATCCACTCACGATCTACGCGCTGCGTCCGCGCTGCGTCTGGAAGCCGGTACGCAGCCGCGGCAGGGTGGCCCCTACCGCGGCAGTACTGCGACGATGCGCGGCGCTTCGATCAGGGCAGAACGACGAACTCGACGCCCTCGGTCAGGCCGTAGCCCGTCCCGTCCGCGTGTTGCGGGTCGCGGTAGAAGAACTGGGCGTTCACCTGATCACCCGCCATGATGGTCGCGGCGCCGCCGCCCTGCAGCAGGGCGTTGATGTCGATCGAGAGCGAGCCGGAGCAATCGAGCCCGGCAGCGTTGCCACCGGTTCTCTGGATCGGAGCGCGCAAGAGCGGCCCCGCGACACAGAGCGTCCCACCGCCGAACGGCACGGCGGCGCGGCCTGCCAGGCCGTAGAACAACATGCCGTTGCGGTTGTTGATGAGCATCGTGGCCGTGATCTCGAAGGGGGTCGTATCACTGAAACTCGCGTCCCCCATCGTGGCCAGGATCGGCAGGCAACCCTGCGAGTTGACCTTGGCATCGCAGTAGATCGTCGCGACGCTCTCCTGCGTGAAACCCTGGTACAGGATCGGCCCCTGGGAGTAGTTGTAGAAGCCGAACTGTCCGCTCGTGTAGGTGGAATCGGCGAGGACCCAATGCTCGAGGACGGTCGTGCCTTCGCGCACGGTGATCTCGATGTTGCCCGGAACCATCGTGAGCTCGAACTCGTAGTCGACGAAGGCGACCCAGGGGACCGTGTTGTGCAAGGGCACGGTGACGTTGGCGGAGCCGGCCGTGGGCCACAGATCACCCGAGGTCGGGTCCATGCCCACGGGCATTTGCACGATCTTGAGACTCATGCCCACATCGGCGGTATTCTGCGAGGCGCCCTTCCAGTCGAGCAGGTAATACTGCCCGCGCCCCTGGTATCCGAACACGAACCCCATGAAGTCATCGTCGGCACCGGTCTCCACGCGCCAGGTGCCCTGGATCGTCTGCCCCACGGCATCGAAGTCGCTGAGGAAGATGCTCGCGTCTGCATTGACGCTCTGGATTACCGAGGTGTTGCCCGGCTGCAGGTCCCAGCTGGCGTCGGCCTGTGAGAAAAATTCGTACTGAATCGGCTGCCAGGTCGAAAGGTCGATCAGCTGGCCCTGGGCCAGGGCCGCGCTGGCGAGAGTCACGGCGGCCGCGGGCATGGCCAGGGTACGGAGGAGGCGAGCGGCGGAGCGAGTCATGGGGGTTGTCCTTGTCATCTGATTGAGTCGAATGGAGATTGGAAGCCGATTGCAATGCTGATCGAGGGTGAGGTCCGTCATTGGATTCCGAGCAAAGGGGGTGCCCGGCCATATCGCCGGCCCGCGCACGGCTGGATGGTCTCGCGCAGCGGCTACATACATGAACGCGCTTTTTGGCTCCGGGAGGCACGGTCAACTTGCGATATTCTTCAAAAGGGGGCCCCGTCCACGGTGACTCATGCCCGCGCTGTCCATAAACTCGGCCGCCGCGAAAAACGGGGGTCTTGACACCGTCCGAGGCGGTGTATTGGTCCACCGATCTCCGGACACCCTTGTTCCGGGCACCCTTGCGAGGCATTTCGCGGCCTGATTGAGCACTAGCAGCCCTCTGTGAGAAGGCCTTCCATGTCAAGGGGGTTCATCAGTGATTGGGGGCGCTTTGGCGACGGTTTCAGAAGGTGTCTCGTACCCGCAGGCGTCTGTTC